>CP065955.1:1865000-2182500 GCA_016126655.1 Aerococcaceae bacterium zg-1292
TTTTTACCAATAAATCCTAAGCCGGCTCGTTGCGCAGTCGCTACATCAATCAATTCACCGGTATCGACCATTGGTTTAAACGTTGCAGTTTCTGAACGTTCCTTAATAAAGTCAATTAATTTATCCATGCGATGGCGCAAAATATGATGATAATCAATTCCCCACGAAGCCCGCGCGAACATACCACGCCGATTTTCCTTATCTTGTGGCGCTGGATGCTTTAAACGACTAGGATAAGCCAGTGCAATTGAAATGATGGATTTTGGCTGATTAAATATCAGCTCAGGATATAAACGCTCATCGATTACGGGATGCTCAAACCCAGACGTACGTCCAGCTGCTTTTTGCTCTTCTAAAGATACTTTTAAGTGGTCAAATGGTGCAGCAGTAGTAAAACCTATTTTATCAATACCAATAGCTTTAGCCGCCTCAATAATATCTGCTTTCAACTGGGCGTTTGTCATTTTTTCACCTCTTTTACATTAATTTCAACATGCAATATGGTTATACTGATTATTGGGAACTGAAATAATTGTCACTTTGCTTATCGTTTGAAGTAGTTCTACACTGCTACGGCTTCTGCTCCAGTGATTCGAGGCAGAACGCCCGCGCTCGCACTATGGGGATGCCGGCTCGCTTGGGCTGGCTTGACGTCCACTTCGAAAAACGCTTGGAGTGCTTATCGCACTCCGGCGCATTTTGCTCCAGTGGTTCAAGCCAAAACGCCCGCGCTCGCACTATGGGGATGCCGGCTCGCTTGGGCTGGCTTGACGTCCACTTCGAAAAACGCTTGGAGTGCTTATCGCACTCCGGCGCATTTTGCTCCAGTGGTTCAAGCCAAAACGCCCGCGCTCGCACTATGGGGATGCCGGCTCGCTTGGGCTGGCTTAACATCCACTTCGAAAAACGCTTGGAGTGCTTATCGCACTCCGGCGCATTTTGCTCCAGTGGTTCAAGCCAAAACGCCCGCGCTCGCACTATGGGGTTTCTCAGTTCTATTGTAGCATATATCTGATTGTGAATTATAGTTTTTGTGCTTTTTCAAGACAAAAAACACCGATGTGATTAATCTCATCGGTGTTTGGGTGTTCATTTGAAAGCTCGTTGTCGCACTATGTGTTATGCCGGCTCGCTTGAGCTGGCTTGACGTCCACTTCGAAAAACACTTGGAGTGCTTATCGCACTCCGGCGCATTTTGCTCCAGTGGTTCATTTCAGTGCGCTCGTTGTCGCACTATATGATTACTCTGCGTCTTCTTCGCCGATTACTTCTGGTTCTGCTACTTCTTCTTCAGATGTTTCAGTTTCTTCTTCTTCTGCAGCTGGTGGGGCAACTGATACTAATGTTGTTTCTGGTTCAGTCACAACGGTTACTTTTTCAGGTACTGTTAAGTCAGCAACTGTTTTCACATCGCCAATTACTAATCCTTCAACGTCAAATTCAATTGAAGCTGGGATGTTTGCAGGTGTTGTTTCAACTAATACTGTTGCACTTACTTGGTCAACAATACCTTCTTTTATTGTTTCAACATTTACCAACACTACAGGTACTTCAACTTGTAATTTTTCTTTATCAGATACTGCTTGGAAATCGATTGAGTAGAACTCATCTTTTAATGCAGCACGGTCAAAGTTTTTAATTAATACTTGTTGGCTATTGCCATCAAATTCAACGTCTAAAATCGCATTTTGTCCTTCTTTTTTCAATAAAGCTTCAAAATCACGACGGTCGATTAATAATGATGCTACTTCAACATCTTTGCTGTATAATGTTGCTGGAATTTTGCCTTCGCGACGCGCTTGACGTGATGCACTTGTACCAGTTTTCGTTCTTAATTCTGCTTGTAATTTCATAAAATTTAAAACTCCTTTTTTCTTAGCGTATAATGTTTCGCTTTCTTTCATTGTTAAACGATAAAGCTAATTTCTCGTATACTTTTTTATCTTAACAAAAAATGTGATGAATTTCCAGCAAAATGGCATTTTTTCTACTAAGAGAACTTAATCTAGCTAGCAAACTGCATCCAGACATCACCTCAAATAGTTGCATTCAAACATTCATTCCCTTAAAATAGTCACATGAGACAACGAGAAAGCAGGTCTTAACGAATGAATAAAATCAAACATTTTTTAAAGCCATGGGACTATATATTAATTATCTTGGCATTATTTTTATCGTTCTTACCAAATATTGTAACAGCGGTTAACGAAAATTCAAAACCGAAAGTAACTGCAGTAGGTATTGTCAAAATATATGGTGTAGAAGTTGACCGTTTTGAACTTTACGATGGTGCACCAAATATGCAAAAAACCTACCATCCGAGCGAAGGCAAATATAATATTATTGAACGCGAGGGTACCCATATTCG
The DNA here is from genome assembly GCA_016126655.1 of Aerococcaceae bacterium zg-1292. Lineage (GTDB taxonomy): Bacteria > Bacillota > Bacilli > Lactobacillales > Aerococcaceae > Globicatella. The sequence continues at coordinate 1,867,369 of CP065955.1, forward strand.
TATTAAAGAAGATAATTCTCCCGACCAAATCGGTGTGCGAACCGGGTGGATTCACAAACCCGGTCAAGTTGCCATTTGCCTACCACATGGCTTAATTATCGAAGTACAGGGCATGATGGAACAAGATGACTTGGTGCTGCCACTGTGATATGAGCAGTAGACTAAATATTAGCGCAAGGTTGCCTGGCGAAAATTACTTCGAACAAAAGAACAAAGACAATGTACATTGAGACGTAATTTAAGCTCTCATACATTGTCTTTTTGTCATCTATTAGTAGAAGAAGACCCAGTTTTTCTATTACTACGACTACGACATCTTATAAGTCCCTCACTAGAAGTTTATGCCCCTTAATAAATAGCATCCACTTGCGCAACAAGTTCGAGTGACGACAACAATACTTCGGCTGTTCCTAAGTTTGTTGCCAACGGAATATTGTAAACATCACATAACCGAATCAGCGCATTGACATCCGGTTCATGCGGTTGTGCGGCTAAAGGATCGCGTAAAAATATCACTAAATCCAGTTTTTGTTCTGAAATCATACCACCAATTTGTTGGTCACCACCTAATGGACCTGAGTTTAATCGATTGATGGTTAGTTGTGAATGTTCCATAATGACTTTTCCTGTCGTACCGGTCGCATATAAATCATGTTGCGCTAATTTAAACTCGTATTTTTTTGCTAATTCAATGATACTCATTTTCTTCTGGTCATGTGCTATAAGTGCTATTCTCATCTTTATCACTGCTCCTATTGTAGCTCATTTGGGTTGCGATCTATATTAGTCATACGAAGCAATCCACACTCGCTCTATATTGTATATTCTGACTCCATCAATCACATTCAAAAACACCGTTGTCCCGATACGACCGTCAGGCTATTGATTTCAAAGTACTCGATACCGTACTTTACCCGATTTAGCTTTCATCTACAGCTAAATCCCCCTGCCATTGCACCATGCCACCTTCAACATTGATGACATCAAATCCTAATGCTTCCAATGCTTTTGTGACACGTACTGACGTCACGCCTACTTGACAAATAATATAATACGTAATTTCAGGCGACAATTTTGCTTGCGTTTCACCAGCAATATAACGTTTTGCACCTGGGATATGACCTGCTCGATATTTTTCAATACCACGCACATCAAGAATTGATACATTTTCATTCGCAACTTTTTCAGTAAATGCTTGCATTGAGATTGATTGCATTGAGTCACTTCCTATAACTAATTTACTACTATTTTACCATTTTCGCCAGTTAAAAATAGCTATGACAATGATTAATCGGATAACCTGTGTAAACGTTCATCCTCTCAATATTTTCTCCATCGCTTTACCTTTGGCTAACTCGTCAATAAGTTTATCTAAATAACGAATATCTTTCATTAAAGGGTCTTCAATTTCTTGAATTTTCACACCACAAATCGAGCCTTTAATTAAATGCCGTGCTGGATTCATTGCTGGTGCTTGATGGAAAAAGGTTTGATAATCTATCTCACTTTGTACCATATCATTCAATTGTTCCACTTGATAACCGGTCATCCATGAAATAATTGTATCAACTTCTGCTTTTGTTCGATTCTTACGTTGCGCTTTTTTTATCAATGCATCATAAATACTAAAAAAGCTCATCGTATATATTTTATGCGTCATAATAACTGCTCCTCTTTTAAGTTCGCTTAGGCAGCCTTGACGTTCATTTCACAGGATTCTTGAAATACTTATGTACTTTTGTTCCAGCGATTCAAGGATACACGCCTGCCCTCACACAGTATATTTTAATATATTCTACAATATTATTATGACGAGAAAATGTATATACGTCAAACATTGCGTGTCCACTCGCACTTAATTACTATCGAATATATGTGTCGTTTCTCTCAAACTGATAAAACAATCTTGACCTACAATAATATGATCCAACAACTCAATACCCATCAATTCTCCGCACTCAATCATACGCTGAGTAAAAATTAAATCCGCATGCGACGGTTCTGGGTCACCCGATGGATGATTGTGTCCAATAATAATGCGTGCCGTTGGATATTTCACTGCCTCTTTAAATAATTGTGATAGGTAAATATTTGATGTTATCTCCTACTTTTCCCCCACACCACACGGTACAAGCAACTTTCACCGCATACCGCGTTCCATCAACCAACGTTGACTGGTGGCTGTCCCTCGTTGCGCATTACCGCAAGTCATCAGTCGTACCAACCGCTTTCACGAGTATTAAAAAATGTCACCATTTTACTAGTTCATCGAACGTAAACTCTCCCTATTACTCGCTTCCAATGTCCCCTTATTTCTATCCTATGCTAAACGTAGGTGGCCACTTTAATTGCGTAACTTTCCAACACCAATTATGTTGCAAGGTTTTTCATAGCGAAACATTTTACTCAACCTCAAGTTATCGCAATCGTCAACATGACTTTGTCTCCTCACCATATTTAGCGACTTCCGGCATATCTATTTTGCCCTATTCTGCCGACTTCACCGCACTTCACACCCGATATGGTTTACGCAATATCACGCATGGCGGAGCTTAAAGAAAGTATTTCAAGGCGTTACCCTATCATTCTACTTTTCGAAATAAGCGTTCGAGTGATTATTTACAATATTAATCTAACTAAATCACTCGCATTATCTTTTCAATAATGAACATTTCGTACTTTCACGAGGATGGGCGACGGAACTATTTACAGTTCCAATGAAAATATTTTTATGCTTTAATATTTCATTCTTTGTGTTTAAAAAAACAGCAATGAGATGCTCCTGATGAAAATCTTTCATTGTTAATTTCATCCAATTACCAATATCCAATGTTGAACGTATTTTACCAAACTTCGGTAAGTTGCTGGCGGTAATTCGTAAACCGAGCTCAATCACTGCTTTTAATTCAACTGCTTTAATCGTACCGATACCTGCCACTTCTTGTAATTCATCAATACTCGCTAAAGACAATCCAGCAAGATTTTCAAAACGTTGCAGCAAACGCATCGACAATTGTAATACATGTTCATTGCGTGTTCCCGTCCGTAAAATAATCGCTAATAACTCATGGTCCGAAAGCGCCTTTTCACCATACTCCAATAATCGTTCGCGGGGCCGCGATTGACTCGGTACTTCTTCGATAAATGATAATACTTTTGAATCCATATAAAAACTCCTTTCCTTGTATAAATACAGAAAAAGGAGTCAAATTATTCTTTTTAATTGATAAATTGTTGGCGAACCTCGGAAACAAAGTATAAAGACCCAGTCACAATCCAAATCGCATCATGGTCACTGTTCAGGACTGAATACCAGTCCGATTCAAACCGTGTCGGTACTTTATTTTCTGTTTGAATCATCTTAAATTGCTCAGCACTCATCGCTTGATAATGGTCAAATGTAGACAGCACCAACGTTTTTAACGGCAATGCTTGTAATAACGCTAGATGTTCCGCTTGATTTTTCGTCTGCAAACCTGCATACAATACTGAAACACGCTGGTTAGAAAAATGCGTTTGAATCGTTTGTCCTAGCGCCTTAATCCCCGCTTCATTATGTGCTCCATCAATATAAATTAATGGTTGATTACTTATTTTTTCCATTCGTGCCGGCCATTTAGTAACTGCTAATGCGTGATGAATCTTATCTTCTGCTAGCATTTGTTTGTTTTTTTGCATCCAATTGACAAACACCAGCCGCGCCAATGCAGCATTATGTACTTGATGACGCCCTAATAAATGGATGGTATACACTTGCTCCGCCACTGTAAAAGTGGTGCCTTCAGTCAATGATTCAGTTAATACGTTATAGGGTTGAACTTGCGGTAAATGATATAATGTTGCTGCATTTTCATGGCAAACAACTTTAACTGCTGATAACGCAGTTTCAGGCAACTCACCGACATAAACATCTGCATTAGAATAAATAATCCCTGCTTTTTGCGTCGCAATCTCCTCGTATGTTGCACCTAATTTATCTACATGATCCAAAGCAACCGTTGTAATGACTACATCCGGCGATTCAATCACATTCGTACAGTCGAGCAAGCCGCCAATTCCTACTTCAATTAAGCAAATATCCGGCTGCATTTCTTGAAAAAACAAAAACATCAACACCGTGTACAACTCAAAATATACTAGACGACCATAATCCGTTTGTTCCATATACGCATTCATCGACACCAATTGGTTCATTAAACGCATCAGTGTCTCATCACTAATCTCTTCGTGATTATACGTCATCCGTTCGTTAAAACGCATAATATGCGGCGAAGTAAACGTACCGACAGTCATCCCATGCGCTAAAAATAATTGTTTTAAATACGCACTAACAGACCCTTTACCATTGGTTCCAGATATATGAATCGTCTTTAACTGTTTATGCGGATTACCAAGATAGTCGAGTGCTGTTTTAATCTTGTCCAAACCTTGTCGCTGCACTGAATTTGTTTGTCCATTCATCCATGACAATGCTTGTTCAACCGTTGAAAATAGATTACTGCCCGCGTTCATTTTATATTTCCTCGCCAATAATACGCACTTCCGTCTCCAAGCGCACTTGATTACGACGCCAAATTTCATCTTGAATATGAGCAATTAATTGAACATAATCCGTTGCAGTCGCTTGATTAATATTTACAATAAACCCCGCATGTTTTTTCGACACTTCTGCGCCACCAATGCGGTGACCTTGTAAGCCAGCGTCTTGGATTAATTTCCCTGTAAAATAGCCTTCCGGACGTTTAAACACACTTCCGCAAGATGGATACTCTAATGGCTGCTTACTTTGACGTAAATCCGTTAAATGCGAAATTTTCGCTTCAATTTCATCACTGTCGCCAGCAGATAATTTAAATCGCACGCCTAAAATGATATCATCAGTTGCCTGGAAACAACTATGACGATAACTAAAGCCACAATCTGAGTTGGCGATAGTTTTAACAACACCTTCAGTCGTTAAAATATCAACCGATTCAATCACATCAACGACTTCACCACCATATGCACCTGCGTTCATATAGACAGCGCCACCAATACTACCAGGAATCCCACAAGCAAATTCTAGTCCAGTTAACTGGTAGTCAGCTGCCATCCGACTCACTTCAATCAAGGCTGCTCCACTTTGTGCATAGACAGTATCATTCGTCACTTCAATATTTTTCATCGCTGTTAAAATAATAACTAAACCACGGATTCCGCCATCGCGCACAATTAGATTGCTTGCATTACCTAATACTGTAAGTGGCACGTGATGTTCTTTCACCCATGAGCATAAAGCTTGTAATTCAGTAACCGTCGCTGGAAAAGCAAGCGCATCAGCGGGTCCACCAGTTTTTGTATATGTATATTTTGATAAAGGCTGATCGAGTTCAATGTTAATTGTTGGAAAAAGCTCGATTAAGTTTGCGTATACCATTTCGTTTAATCATTCCTTTTATTTATCAATTCGATTCATTGTAACATACTCTAATGTTGGTTTAAAGACTCCATCGACTATTCGTACTCATCACAACACCTTTAGTTATTCGATACGTTTTTCCATCACATACGAATCAAAATATTCACATTCATGCCGCAAGCGTTTAGATAATTTCCCTACAATTTCAAAACCAAAATGCTCGTATAATCCCACTGCAGGCTTATTGTTTTGTACAACTTCCAGCGTAATCACTTTAATCTCAGAATTTTCAGCAAAATCCAGTAACATTTCCATCATTATCTTCGCCAATCCATAGCCCCAATATTCACGGATTAAACAAATACCAATCTCAGCGACATGTTGTTGTTTTTCTTCATTGAAAGCCGTTAAATTCGCCATGCCTACCAATTGATCATCGACTTCTGCTACAATTAATAAACTATTTTGCGATTGATGATAACAACGAATTTGATTCGCTTCTTGTTCAATCGATAAATCTAATCCTTTAGCTCCAAACGTCAAGTATGGCGATTCACTACCTACTTGTTGACACAATCCGATAATGGCACGCGCATCTTGTGGTTCAGCTAATCGCACGATTGCTTCAATTTCTTGATTCATTGATGAACTCCTTCCATTTGTCTAACACATTTTGATATATCGCAGCATCATCACCTTCAACGCTTGCGATAAATAAGCGCTCATCCGCAGCAGTTTGAGGGATAAACTGAATTTTCAAATGATTTTCCGGTAAATATTCTTCTAAAAATTGTGCCCATTCAATCAAAATAATCGTATCCTCGCTCAAATAGCTAGTAAAATCAATGGTATCTGCACCACCTTCTTCCAGTCGGTAGGCATCAATGTGAACCAAACGACCAGCTGGGTAACGATATTCTTTAACAATCATATACGTCGGACTTTTTATCGCACGTCTAATACCCAATGCCTTGCCAAACGCTTGGGTAAATGTTGTCTTACCACTTCCCAATGGTCCATCTAATACAACGACCATTCCAGGTTGAACACTCTTTGCAAGTTGCTCAGCTAAAAAGCGTGTATCTGCTAACGATTGATTATAAAATTGTTCCATTTCATCACCTCTGATTCTGGTTCGCTTGGGTTGACTTGACATCCACTTCACAAAATCCCTCTGTGCGCTCCTCGCACGACGGTATTTTGCTCCAGTGGTTCAAGTCAGCACACCCGCGCTCTCACTATGTTGATTCTGGTTCGCTTAGGTTGACTTGACATCCACTTCACAAAATCCCTCTGTGCGCTCCTCGCACGACGGTATTTTGCTCCAGTGGTTCAAGTCAGTACACCCGCGCTCTCACTATGTTGATTCTGGTTCGCTTGGGTTGACTTGACGTCCACTTCGCAATAATGCTCAGAGTGCTGACGTACTCTTGCGCTTTTTGCTCCAGTGATTCAAGGCAGAACGTCCTCTCTCACACCTTGTTTTCCAGTGGTTCAAGTCAGTACACCCTACCGTAACCAACCATTTCTTTCGCACACTGCATAGTAATTATCATTATAATGAATCTGCATATATAATACTAATAATTTGACTTTTTCAACTTTTCTTGCTAAATTTATAGGTAAGCAATAGGTTCTATGACGGAGATATAAATCAAGCACAATAGGAACACCCCAACCTATTTATGTGTTTTTATTGGGTTACAATTATATTTATCGCTCATTTTGCCAAACAAAACCAAGGAGGATATATAATGAAAAAAATTGCAAAATTAATATCATTACCTATTTTAACGCTTGCTTTAGCAGCATGTGGACAACTCAATTCACCTGCTCCTGAAACAACAACTGCTGCACCGGAAACGACTACTATGGCACCTGAAACAACAACAGAGGCTCAAGTGAGTACACCAAATGACTCAACGACAACTGTTGCTGGAGAAGAAGGCGGAGAAACAACAACTTCTGCTGATGGTGAAACAACAGAATCATCTGATTCAGACAACATGAATTCAGATGTTGCTGAAAATGATGTATTATTCAAAGTATTTGTTGATGGCGAAGAAAAAGCAAAATACGTTGCAAAAGACGCAGTTGGTAAATCTGTTTTAGAAGCAATGGAAAGCATTGAAGACTTTGACTTTAACTTCGATAAAGAAGAAGGAATTGTCAATCAAATTTCTGGTATTGAAAATGATTATGACAACTTAAAAACATGGGTATACTTGTTAAACGGCGAGTATGCTGAATATGGTGTTGTCTCTCAAACATTATCTAAAGGCGATGTCGTTGAATGGTACTTTGGTACAACCGATGACCTACCTGTAAAAATTAACCAATAATTTGGGTCGTAATAAAAGAGGATGCAGCTCTCCTTTTTGGGAGTCTGCACCTCTTTTTTTGTTTGACGCGAAAAAAGACAATGCATGGCACTCCATGCATTGTCTTTTTCACTTTTCATAGCGCTCACTGTCGTCGCATTATATATACGCCGACTTGGCTCAGACTGACTTAACGTCCGCTTCGATAGATATCTTTGTGCACTTCTCTCACGCGATTCTCAGTGATTTTTTTCAAAATACTCGTTATCTCGCTATGTTTTTACTCTTTTGGCATTAATTTTTCTGCAATGACTTCTTCTAAAGCTTTCCCTACTGCCTTTTCAGATTCATATTTATCCAATAAATAATCGTTATTGACACGCATGTCATGCGCACGTTTACTTGCTAAAATGATTAAACCATATTTTGATGGTACTTTTTTAATTAACTTATCGATTGATGGGTATAACATCATGGTAATCTACTCCTTATTCTGGTTCGCTTGGGTTGGCTTGACGTCCACTTCGAAAAATACTTGGATTGCTTGTCGCAATCCGACGCAGTTTTCTCCAGTGGTTCAAGCCAGAGCTCCCGCGCTCACACTATGTTTTATTCTGGTTCGCTTGGGTTGGCTTGACGTCCACTTCGAAAAATACTTGGCTTGCTTGTCGCAAGCCGGCGCAGTTTTCTCCAGTGGTTCAAGCCAGAGCACCCGCGCTCTCACTATGTTTTATTCTTGGGTCATGCTTTCTTGGAAGTAATCGTGAATATCTGCTTTAATGCGGTCCACGACACGTTCGACTTTTAAATGCTCGCTTTGAATAATGGCATTCACTTTTTCAACAGCATTTTCAACCGTATCGTTAACGACTACATAATCATAATGCTGCATCAATTCAATTTCTTCACGCGCCATTTGCATACGTTCATAAATAATTTCTGGCTGGTCAGTACCACGGCCTAAAATACGTGACTCTAATTCAGCTAAATTTGGTGGTGCTAAGAAAATAAAAATTCCTTCCGGCATCCGTTCACGTACTTTTAGCGCACCTTGCACTTCGATTTCTAAAAAGACATCATTGCCCTCCGCTAAATTTTCTTCAATCTTTTGAATTGGCGTACCATAGTAATTCCCTACATACTCTGCATACTCCAATAATGCATCGTCTTTAATATATTGTTCAAATGTTTCTCTCGAGACAAAATGATAGTCTACACCATCCACTTCACCGGGTCTGCTTTGTCTTGTTGTCGCCGAAACAGAATAAACATAATTAAAACGATTATTTTTAAATATAGCTGCTCGAACTGTACCTTTTCCAACTCCTGAAGGTCCTGATAATATAATGAGAAGTCCGCGTTGTTGTGACATTTATTTCCTCCGCCTATCTATAATCCACGCTTTTATTATAAACGTAATTGTATCACATTAATACTTACGGGAAAAGGTTCAATCGCCATTCTCATTAAAATGTAAGATTGAAATCCTATGTGATTGCCCACCTACTCGCTCAGTTCCAATTGTTTTTTGAGTTCAGCAATCACTTCACCTAATTGTGTTTGGTCTAGCATTTCGTAATAGACATCATCAATCATCTCGCCCGTTCCTGACAATTGAATAGTATTTAATGTTTTCAGCGCATCGCCATATTTTTGTACCACTTTAAGCATTTCAGTAAAGGGCATATCAGTTGAAATATTCCCATTTAACGACTGTAAAATTTCTTGATATTTTGTAATTAAATTCATGCTCAAAGCAGATTGTACAATTGCTTGTAACAACTGTCTTTGACGCCCTTGACGGCCATAGTCCCCTTCAGCATCCGCACGATTACGTGTATAAGCAAGCGCCATCGCTCCATCCATTTTAACTGCCTCACCTTCGGTGAATGTATAGCCATCTTGAGTAAAGGTTGATGTTGGTGTAATATTCACACCACCTACTGCATTGACAATATCTTCAAATCCTTGCATATCAATCGCAAATGTATAATCAATCGGAATATCGAGTAAGGATTGAACCGTGTTAACTGCCATCGCTTTTCCACCAAATGCGTATGCATGATTAATTTTATCTTTCGTATCATGTCCAATGATATCGGTATAAGTATCACGTGGAATACTCACTAAAGTTGTTTGCTTTGTTTTAGGGTTAAGTGTGGCTACCATCATCACATCAGAACGCCCTTGATCAATCCGACCAAATTCTCCTGTATCAATTCCTAATAGCAAGATGGAAATCGGTTTAGCTTTAGATACTTTTGCTGAACTATCACCTACTACTTGCTGCGTTTTTGGTTTTTCAGTAAATACACTTTGCGTTACATTGCGTGCATCCAAGAATAATTTTAATCCCAGTCCCCCAATGATAAGGGTCAATAATAGCAAAACGACTAACGCCCATTTCAAACAACCGCCACGTCTTTTTGGACGTCGATGAAGGTCTCTTCTTTTCATTCTTATCCTCTTTTCTCTTCTTTTAACTGTTGTGTACGTTCAAATGCTTTCAAAACGGCTTCAATCGTCGCATGACGAAAGCCATTAGCTTCTAATGCTGCCACACCGGCAATAGTACTACCGCCTGGTGACGTGACTGCATCTTTTAGTGCGCCTGGATGCTGTTGTGTCTGCTCAACCATTTGCGCTGCTCCAATGAGCGTCTGCACGGTAAATTGTTGCGCTAAATCGCGCGGCAAACCAATTTTAACACCCGCATCACTCATCGCTTCAATCATTTGATACACAAATGCTGGTCCACAACCCGCAATAGCCGTCGCTGCATCCATCAAGGACTCCGGTAAAGCGACAACTGTGCCAGTAGGTGCCATAATCGCTTCGAAATGTTTTAGATTGGATGACTGAACATACTCATTAGCCACGTACGTTGTCATACCAAAGCCAATTTCAACCGGAGTGTTTGGCATAATCCGAATGACTGGCTGCTGTCCAACAGCATCCGTCAAGGCTGTCAATTCAATACCTGCTGCCATTGAAATCCAAGTAAGCTTCGGATTCGCAACAGCCGTTAATTGTTGTAACATCGAAACCATCATTGCTGGCTTTAATCCCATAAACACAAAATCAGAGTGTGCCACGATTTGTTCATTATCCATAAGTTGAGCAGATGGATGATTTAATTGCGATAATAAGCCTTCTGCCTTAGCGACAGAATGATTACTGATTAACAGTTCGATTTCTGTATTGGAAGCAATACTTTTACACAATGCTCCACCCATATTGCCAACGCCAATAAAACCTACTTTCATCGTGAGCCTCCTCAAAATTGCTTTTTTTAAATATCTCTTAGTGCCTATACGACGAACACTGCTTTCAGTGTAATACAAAAACAGCATATCGTCTAGGAAAACTGCGGTTACAGCATGAACGGCAGCATAAGAACGTTTTCGTACACATTCTTATCCTACCGTTTCATTACTCTATGATTAAACGACACCGTGTAACAACAATAGCGTTACAACTTGTTCAAATGATGCGATATCCGCGGCTTTTCCATAATCGCTACCTAAATCATAAGCATCGCGCGCGTTAAGACATTGCGCAAAAATATTTTTCATAATTTGTTGCAATTCTTCATCTACTCGTTCAGCATCCCAACGTAATCGCATTGAGTTTTGGCTCATTTCTAAAGCAGATACGGCAACACCACCGGCATTAGCTGCTTTTCCTGGTCCATAGTGAATTCCATGTTGACGATAGACTGCGATTGCCTTTGAATCACTCGGCATATTCGCACCTTCAGCCACAAACTTCACACCATTAGTTGCCAGACGTTCTGCTTGCGCTTGATTAATTTCATTTTGAGTCGCACATGGCAATGCAATATCCGCTTGAATATCTGTATTCCAAATCGAACCCTCGATAATGGTTGCCTCCGCATTAAATTCAGCATAACGACTTATACGCTCACGTCCGTCAACTTTTAATTGCTTAACAATATCTAAATCAATTCCATTTTCATCGTATACGGCATGATTGGAATCACTTAACGATACCACCACTCCACCAAAAGATTCTACTTTACGTGCTGCATAATAAGCCACATTCCCAGAACCTGAGATGATAACTTTTTTCCCTTTTAATGATTCACCGGCTTCTGATAACATTTCATTTAAGAAATACACTAAGCCATATCCTGTCGCTTCCGTACGGCCATTCGAGCCACCCGCTGGAATAGGTTTACCCGTTAAAACACCAGCTGTTGGTACTTGAAGACGTTTATATTGACCATATAAATAGCCTATTTCACGAGCACCAACTCCGATATCGCCAGCCGGCACATCCACATCAGCTCCAATATGGCGACTTAATTCAGTCATAAAGCTTTGACAAAAGCGCATTACTTCAGCATCTGATTTGCCTTTTGGATTAAAATCCGAACCGCCCTTACCGCCGCCGATTGGTAAGCCCGTTAAAATATTTTTAAAGATTTGTTCAAATCCTAAAAATTTCAAAATACTTTGATTAACCGATGGATGGAAACGTAAGCCGCCTTTATATGGGCCATTTAATGAATTGAATTGTACACGGTAGCCACGATTGACTTGTACATTTCCATTATCATCTACCCAAGGCACACGAAACGAAATAATTCGTTCTGGCTCAATTAAGCGTTCGAGTACTGCCTCTTTTTCATATTCTGGGTGTGCTTCAATCACGGGTTCAACTGCGTCTAAAAACTCCTTTACCGCCTGTAAATATTCTGTTTCATGTGGTAAACGACTTTCTAGTTCTTGATACACACGTGAAATATACGCTAATGTCATATGACCGTCTCCTTTAATGATTTTTTCATAGCAACAGTATAGCATAAACAAATACCGCCTGCCTATGCTTACTTATTAAATTTTCATAAACATAGTATGAGAGAGGGGGTTCTGACTTGAATCACTTCGTATAGCTAAGGTGTAGTAGCCATCATCCTTGAATTAGTAAAAAAATAATCGTTACATAAACGATTATTTTTCATATGATTATTCAATTCTAATGATTTCGTCGTTTTAATAAATGATACAAGAAAAAGTAGTAGACTCCACAAAAACCGGAAATCGAAGCAGCAACATAAAAGATAATGCTCACAAAATATTTCGACGCAAACGTTGCGGCAATACACCCTACGACAAACGCTGCCCAATTAACGAATAAAAATGTAAATTTAAAAAAATGTTTCTTATCCTTACCACGTATCCAGCGCCCTAGTGATAATCCGATATCTGTTAAACTACCCGTCATATGTGTTGTACGGATTACCATCCCACGATAAAATACAAACATTCCATTTTGGGTTCCCATCATAAAACTGGTATACCATAAAAAAATATGCTGTGGGACATTCAGCCAATTGACTAAAAATAAACCGATGCTCAAATAAATTAAAATCAAGCCATAACGCTTTTTAGGGCCAAATTTTTCACTATGAAACAAATAACCGCTCAACATGGCACCAAAAATATATGCAAGTAATAGCCCTATCATTAATATGAGCGAATCCGATGTCCACTTAGCAAAATGTATTCCCATTTGCGTACTTGTACCCGTATGATGCGTCACAACCACGCCATGTACGAGAAATACAGCGGCATTAAGAAAACCTGCCGACATCGTTAACAATAATATCCACAACTTCAAAATAAAATCTAATTTTTTTTGCATCATTATTGCCCCAATGTCAACCAATAACGATACAGTTCATCATTCTCTTCAGGAAATTGAACCGTTTGTTCAAGTACTCCACCATTGTTTTCAATCACTTTTTGAGAAGCACCATTCGTTTTACTAACAGCAATCAATAATTTTTCCATACCTAATTGTCGAGCAATCGGTAATAATAAGGCAAGTTGTTGCGAACCAAATCCTAGTCCTCTCACATTTGGTAATATAGAATAACCTACATGCCCCCCATATTGAGCCAAATAATTATTCAACTTCAAGCGCAAATTAATCATACCTAATATTCGTTGATTGTCGTCAACCAACACATATTGATGAGCTGGTACTAAATTATCCGGTGCTGTTTCTTCCTGCTCCAATATCTCTAAAAAATGTAGCCATTCCTCTATTAATTCATAACCCGTTAAAAAAGATGTGCCTTCAATTCCATTAGGTGCCACACCGAATGCATTACGATAAGCGATTAACTCTTCTTTATCGGATAAATTAGGTTTTCTTAGTGTTAACTTCATCAGACTACTCCTCTTTCATGTTTATTTATTCTCAGACTATTATACGAATTTTTTGCCATGAATCACTTCACTAAGCAAATGAATGAGAAATTTAGTAACCGGAATACAAAAAACGATACGTAAATGAGCGAGTCATTGCCGTACCGTTTCATTTGATGACGTCACAGGCAGGATTCGAACCTGCGACCGTTCGCTTAGAAGGCGAATGCTCTATCCAGCTGAGCTACTATGACGTGTTGTTTCCAACTACTATAGTATAAAATATTTTGTGTTAAGGGTCAAGATTTTTTTCAATTTTCATGGCAAGTCTAATGAAAAAGCGATGAACATACGCACAAGTTTCCATGACCACAACTAAATTTACTGATTATCCATCGTTAACACCACAACTAAGCGCACATACGCAGATTTATCGACTAAATAATCAGAAGCTGCTGCTTTTATCGCAAGATATTGCGATGTCCAATCGTTTTCTTGATTAAAAAAATCATTTCGCTCCAAAATTTTGAACAAATAATCCGCCAAAATCTCGCTATTTGCCCATGTTTTCAAATGAACATCGGTGGCGACCATACTTAACTCATACAAATATTCACTAATACGTGTTTCGACTTGCGGCAATGTAAACAAACTACGAAAACTCTCGCCACTAATCGTGTGTTCTGATAAATAATGAAAATCCGATAATTGTCCGGCGCGGGTGTCTGTCCCCTCTGCCAGATGATGGCCCACATCTTTCACTTGGGATGCATTATCACCATAATACTTGTTAATTTTCGCGACCAACAATTGATTCACAACATCCAAATCCAATTGCTGATTAAACTGCCGTGCAACACGGTCAGCATACTGAAAATTCTTGTGACTCATCACCGCCTGTTTCAATTGTCGTGGCGTCGTAAAATGCGGTTGCGTAGTACCAACCATCTCTGTTGTTTGCTCATTACTGGAGATAGGCAGATTTAAAAGTTGGCGCGTCACTCGTTCTACTTTTTCGGTGAAAGAATAATTTCCCTGACTCACAATCGAATGGATGGCTGTTTGATTCGGCAAGTATAATAATAGCCAGACGACTGCAATCACTACTATTTTCAGCAATAATTTAATTCTTTCTCGGTTCACTAACTCACTTCCTTATCCTGACTCCATCTTACTGACTCGACAACGCTCTCCAAAATACTAGGCATACTCGTTGCACGCCAGTACATTTTACCTCATTAATTCAAGTCAAAATTTCCTCGCTCACAACTTATTTTCCAAGGGTTCATTTCAAAACTCTCGTCGTCGACTTTGGATTATTCTGGCTCCAGTATAGCAAAATCACGCTAGCAAATTCTAGCAGAACAAAAAAAGCATCTTGAATCAAACTAGAGTCGTTCAAGATGCTTACTCATTTTAACTATCGCTTCACACGAATACAAAACGCTTCATACGGCGCTAACTCTAAGGTACCGTTGAAATCACTACGACTATCATCATTCGTAATCATTGTTTCCACCCAATGATAGGCTGACAAATCAATCACTTGATTTTCTGCACTCATATTGGCAACAGTCACCCATACTTCATCAGCAAGTACGCGTTCAAACGCAAATACATTATCTGCAGTGTCTAATAATTGATAGTCACCCCAAGTAACAATTGGATGATTTTTACGTAATTCAATCAGACGTTGATACGTGTAGAAAATAGATTCTGGATTATTAAGTGCTGCTTCAACATTTATTTCTGAATAATTGTCATTAACTGCTAACCACGGCGTACCGTCTGTAAATCCAGCGTGTTCATCATCATTCCATTGCATTGGCGTTCTTGCATTATCGCGTCCTTTAGCATTAATTGAGCGTATCGCTTGTTCATGTGAAATGCCCCGACTCAGCGCATCATGATAATAATTAATTGATTCTATATCGTCTGCCTGTTCAATTGATTCAATCGGACGATTGGTCATACCGATTTCTTCACCTTGATAAATATACGGCGTTCCTTTCATCGTATGTAATAAAATTGCAAATAATTTAGCACTGCGTTCGCGCCACTCACTATCGTTACCCCAGCGGCTAACAACACGCGGTGTGTCATGGTTATTCCAAAATAAACTATTCCAGCCTTCGTTTCCTAATTCCGTTTGATAGCGACTCAAGGCTGTTTTCAATTTTGGAATACTTAATGGAGCCAAGTCCCATTTGTCGCCACCCACTTGATCCAACACGATATGCTCGAATTGGAAAATCATTGATAATTCTTTACGTTCAGGATTCGAATACATTTTTGCTCGTTCAACATTGGCACTCCATGTTTCGCCTACTGTCATTAAATCATGTCCTGCTAATACTTCACGGTGCATTTCTTGTAAATAGTCATGTAATTTAGGTCCATTAACAGTGATGGACTCATCCGGCACTTTCCCGATTAAATCAATGACATCCATCCGGAAACCACCAATTCCTTTATCCACCCATTGATTCATCATATCGTAAACTTCTTGTCGTAAACGTGGATTGTCCCAATTCAAATCGGGCTGTTCTTTACTAAATAAGTGGAAATAATATTGTCCGGTTGCTTCATCCCATTGCCAAGCACTTTCGTTCCACGCTGCTTGTAAATCATTCGGTTCTTTACCATCCATTGCATCGCGCCAAATATAATAATCACGATATGGATTATCTTTAGATTTTCGAGCTTCAATAAACCATGCATGCTGGTCGCTCGAATGATTCACCACTAAATCCATAATGATTTCAATATGACGCTTTTTCGCTTCAGCAATTAATTCTTCCATATCTGCCATCGTACCAAATTCTGTCATAATAGCTAAATAATCGCTGATATCATAACCATTGTCACGGTTAGGCGACGCATAAACCGGACTGAGCCAAATAGCACCAATGCCTAATTTTTCTAAATAATCTAAACGTGAAATAATCCCTTGTAAATCGCCAATACCATCTCCATTTGAGTCTTGAAAACTACGTGGATACACTTGATACACAACGACATTTTGCCACCAATGTTGTTCCATCTTCTCCATCCTTTCTTACCAAAAAAGGCGCACTGACTCTGTTCATTCACGATTGTTGAATTGAACTGAGCCAGAGCCTCCTTGTTTATTTAATATTATTTAATTGCACCATTTGCCATACCAGAAATAATATTGCGTTGGAATATTAAGTATACTACTAAAATAGCCACAATGCCAATGACATAGGAAGCGAATGAAGGTCCAAAGTCACTGAAATATTGTCCTTGATAGTTATATTGGAATAATGGCAATGTCCATGAATCCTTATTCCGGTTTAACATTAATAACGGTAATAGGAAATCATTCCAAATCCATAATGCATTAATAATTAATACGGTCGCATGCATTGGTTTTAATACCGGAAAAATAATTTTGAAGTAAGTTTGAATTGGATTGCAGCCATCAATGGATGCCGCTTCATCTAACTCAGCTGGCACGACTGAACGAATATAACCTGTGTACAAAAACAACGTCTGTGGAATGGCAAATGTTAAGTACAAGATAATTAAACCAGGAATGTTCGACAAATTCAATTTTCCCATTAAATTAGTTAACGGTAACATAATTACTTGAAATGGCACAAAGATGCCGATGATTAACAATGTGTAAATCAATTGATAAGATTTCTTGCGTTGCATATGTCGAACTAATGCGTAACCTGCCATAGGAATCACTAAAATAATTAACGCAATGGACACTACGGTGATAATACCTGAATTAATAAAATGCGTAGATAGACCGTCTTTCAATACACGTTCAAAGTTCGATAATGTAAAAGGTTTCGGTAAACCAAAGAAATCACCAGAAATCTGCGCAGTTTCTTTAAACGAACTAGTTAAAGTCAAATACATCGGTACGAAGATTAATAACAACCCCGCAACTAATGCCGTAAACACAGCTATTTTTCTTGCTTTCATCAATTAATCCTCCTATAATTCAAATTTTTTACTAATACGCATTTGTATCACTGAAATCACAACAATAATGATAAATAATACAACTGCAATGGCATTAGCATAACCGACTTCATTTGTCTTAAAGGCTGTATTATATACTAACAAACCTAAACTCGTTGTTTTGTTTTGCGGACCTCCACCGGTTAAGGCATAAATGTTATCAAATGCTGTTAATCCACTCTTTAATGCCAAGATAAATACCATGCTAATCGATGGTAATAAATACGGTAATTTGATTTTGAAAAATAATTCCCATTTATTCGCGCCATCAATTTGAGCTGCTTCGGTAATATCTGTTGGAATACTTTGAATACCTGCTAAGAAAATGATAATTGGCATCGCCACACCTTGCCACAGTGCCACGAAGATGACACCGCCGACAACGGTCTTCGGATTCGCTAATAGATTTCCTTGTAGCCACTCGATATTTAACCATTCACCAATTTGAGGCACGCCGTAGTTAAATAATTGGTTAAAAATCAAACCGACTGTGACCGTACTTAACACCGCCGGGAAGAAATAAGCCGTTCTGAAAAAACCAATCGCAGGTATTTTTTCATTCAACAGCAGTGCCACAGCTAAACCAATAACAATTTCTCCGATAATTAATGCTAATGTGAATACAACTGTAAATTGAATACTAGTAATAAAACGATTATCAGAAAAAATACGCGTAAAATTTTCAAAACCAATGTAATCATAATTACGGGTTAAGCCCGACCAATTTGTCAAACTATACATAAATCCTCTTAATAAAGGATAAAAAAAGAAAATGAGTTGCAGCATGATGGGTACCATCACAAACAAATAACCCCAGTTTCTTGTTAAAAACTTCCCTTTCATTCAATCCACCTCATTTACTTTTTTGTCATTCATTAATATCAATTGGGCAAAAAGTATTGTCATACATTCAATTACCTTTTGCCCAATTCAATAGTTTATTATTAATGTTTCATTGGGTCAAAGAAGTTATTTAAGTATTGTGCTAATACATCTGGTGTTGCTGAATCATCATTGATGAAATCAGTGGTTAAATGCCAGAATCCCTCTTCAGAATCCCATTCTTTTTGTAACCATACTATTTGTTTTTCGGTAAAGGCTAAATCTGTAACACCCTTTGTTTCTTCAAATCCACTTTCATTTTCTAAGGCTGTTAATGAAGTAGGCATTCCATCTACTTTATAATATTTACGTAATACATCCTCGTTAGATAAATAATCTAAGAATTTAAGAGCCAATTCTTTATTTTTTGATGATTCAGAAACTGAGAAAGCTAAATCAGCTGCACCAACCGTCATTTCTTCCCCTTCTTTTTCGCCTGGGAATGGGAATGAAGCAACTTTGAATCCCGGTTTTTGTTCATTTATAGCTGGCAATGCCCAAATACCTTGCGGCATAATCAATGCTTCACCTTTAGCAAAAGTCGCAATAGCATCGGCATAAGAAGCACCATTTGCATTTTTTTGCGCTGAACCCGTTAATAAACGTAAACGTTTTGCAACTGCTTGTAATTTTTCATCATCACCTTTAATTGCACCTTGTTCACTATGACGTAAATAGTCATTAGCACCATCAAAGCCACCCGCAACAGTTGCCCATGCTAATTGGTGATAGCCGTTTAATGACCATGAATCTGCTGTTGAGAAAGAACCAGCAAATGGTGTCTCCCCTTTTTCTTTGATGGTCGCAACTAATTTTTCAAATTCATCCCACGTTTTCGGCACTTCTAAACCTAATTCTTTAAACTTATCAACATTATAGAAAAAGCCCCAAGCATTAGTTGTTAATGGCAAGTTATAAATTTTGTTATCCACAGCATATTGTTCAGCAGAACCTGGTTTTAATTTTGATAAAAATTCCTGTTCAGTTAAATCAACAAATTGACCGTCTTTAGCCCACAATTGAAAATCCATATTTTGTGGATAAATATTAATAACATCTGGTGCATCACCATTTGCCATACGTGTTTTCAATACATTTCCTGCATCTGGTACGGTAACTAATTCTACTTTTGTACCATTTTCCTTATTAAAATCATCTACAATTTCTTGTAGTACCGCTTGCATTTCGCGTTTTTGGTTAAAAACTTCTAATTTTCCATCTTGTGCATGTACTTGAATCCCTGATGATAATGCTGTTGAAACAGCTAATAAAGCAACAAATTTTTTCATCTGAAAAAACTCCTTCTCCTATTTTTTCTCAAATTGACCAGCTGGTATAGCTAAAGAACTTGAATATATTTCCTATTTTATTTTTTTAAACACTAATTGTTGGCTTAAGAAATCTCCGGCTGGTAATACCATCGTTAAGCCTGCATACATTAATTCTGCTCCCGAATACTGCATCCGTGACTCAGTTAATTCATAGAGCGCCTCTTCTTCTAATCCTTTTAAATATAGTGTTGTTTCAATCATTTCAATCGTTGATAAAATGCGTACATACGTAACAATCGTTTGCTCGTCATCCGTATATTGGACAGCTACTTCGTTGCGCATTTCATCTGGATTAATTAAACGGAAAAATTGACCATTTTGAACTGTAGGCCGTATCGATTTATAACGGGCCACCTGCTCCTTAACAATTGCTTTTTCTTCGTCATTTAATTGAGTCAAATCTAACTCATAACCCAAATTACCCATCATTGCCACGTCGCCACGTGTTGCTACACTCGTTATACGATTGACTTGATGATTTGGCGCCGCCGACACATGGGAACCCATGCTAATAGTTGGATATAAAAAATTAGATCCGTATTGAATATCCAAACGACAAATTGCATCTGTATTATCACTTGCCCAAACTTGTGGGAAGTAGCGCATCATGCCTAAATCATTACGCCCACCACCACCAGAGCAGCTTTCAAACAAGACTGTCGGATGATTTTGCGTCAAATACGCTGCCAACTCATATACACCTAACATATAACGATGTGATTGAGCGCGTGTCGCTAAATATGTGTCGCCATTACCAATATTTGTCATATTTCGATTCATGTCCCATTTAATATAATCAATATCATAGGTTGACAATAAATCATTAAATAATTTTTTCATGTACTGAACCACTTCAGGATTGCTGTAGTCGAGTACTAATTGATTCCGTGAATACGTATGCTCACGACCAGGCACCTGAATTACCCAATTTGGATGTTCTTGATACAAATCACTTTCTTGCGAAATCATTTCTGGCTCAATCCATAAACCGAACTGCATACCACGTTGATGCACTTCTTTAATAAATTCCGCTAAGGAACCATCTAATTTAGCCTCATTGACATACCAATCTCCTAGCGCACGGTTGTCATCAAATCGATTACCAAACCAGCCATCATCTAGAACAAATAATTCCATCCCTAACGCAGCTGCTTCATCTACGATTTCCAATAATTTTGCTTTATCGAAATTAAAGTATGTCGCTTCCCAATTGTTGATTAAGATTGGACGTTCTTTGTTTGCAAAATCAGCAGGTAGGATATGTTCTTTAACAAAAGACTGACTTTCGTTGGTTAAACCTTGTAGCCCTTGCGCACTATAAGAGAGTAAGGCTACCGGTACATCGAATGAATCTTGCGGTGCTAATTCCCACGTAAAATTATCGTCACTCAGACCAATTCCTACACGAACTTCGTTCAATTGATTTTGTTGCACAAATGCTTGGAAATTCCCACTATACATCAATTGTAATGCAATAGCATTTCCATAATCATCGGTTGCATTGTGGTCACATAAAATAATTGCAGGTGTTTGCGCATGACCGGAGGCTCCACGGTTTGACCCTATCGAAAACAAACCTTGTGTGACTGCTTGACGACGCACCGTTTTTTCACGCCCATATGCCCCTTGCAGTGTCATAACATCATACGGCTTAGCTGGCACATCCAGTAATGAACTCAGCACACGATGTAACACAATCGGTTGATTCGATTCATTGGTCACCCGTACAAATTGAACAATCGTATCCGTGTGTTCACTAACCGTATAGAAAATTTCATAACGAATATTTGCTACCTCATCTTTAAAAATTAGTTGCAAAGTATCTGAATCATCTAGTCCATAAGGATTCGGCAGCTGTACTGCTTGTTCATGCCCTTTGAAAACTTTATAATCGACTAATTTCAAATCTGTCCATTCATTTTGTTGATGTTGAATGCGAATGGCAGGTTGTCTAAAATCCCCCAAACCATGTTGACCAACTATATGGCGTTGCGTGTCATAACTATAAGTCCGATTCAATGGATTGCGATTGCCAGAAAATGCATGGTCACGTTCAAATAATTGGTTTGAAAAATGATAATTCTTCACTTTCCGTCCGAAATGCTTTAACGTTACAACACCCTCACGATTTTCTAAAATCATCGAGACTGACTTTCCATGTAAATAAAACAGATTATCACTATTAATGATTGCCATTCATCTACCCCCTTACTACACAATGAAAAATATTTTAAGCATTGATATTATTGCTTTCACAGCATTGTCTCTCACTAACAACGGCTTCATTATACCGAAAGAAAACGATTGCTTAAATGGATATATGCAATTAAAATATGGAAAAACGTAAGATAAATGGTAGAATAGATACGGATGCTCGCTCTGTTCACGAATCATCCACAGCAACGATAAAAGCATTATCGCTGTTTGTACGTTTTTGAGCATCCAACCCGATTCACGATATATTTCACGGAGGTCTCCTTGATATGCTACTTTATACAGAATATGAATCCAACTCAATCGATTTGACACTTGATTTTTGTGGCTATGAAAATTGCACACCCGGCTATAGTTTTGGCCCAGCGATTCGCGAAAACTATGTGCTTCACTATATCGACAAAGGTCACGGCTATTTCGAGCATCAAAACATTCGCTACCCTTTAAAACAAGGCGATTTATTTTTACTGCGCCCCAATGAATCGACCTTTTATTACGCGGACAGCAACAATCCGTGGTCCTATTATTGGATTGGTATGAATGGCACTAAGTTAAAAGATTTTATCAATTTGACCTTGCTGTCAGATATCCCTGTGTTAATAAATTCAACACAAACACCTACTGATTTAATCGGATTCGCTGTCAAATCAACCGTTTACCAAGCCAATACCATGCAAAGAACATTGATTAATGAATTACACATCTATAGTAAGCTCTATGATGTTCTCTACCAAATTGCTAAAATCGCACCAAGCCCACAGTCCAGCGCTTATAATGTACAATACAAACTCTATGCGCAAGCACAACACATTATGTCCACGCAATACTCGAAAGTCGATTTAACTATCAATGCTGTGGCGCAACAATTATCGATTACACGTAATTATTTAGCCGCCATTTTTAAACAATTTTCAGCATCATCACCAAAAGAATATTTACTACACATCCGAATGAAACGCGCCAAACAATTACTGGAAACTACCAATGAACCGATACAAGTCATTGCATTTTCTGTCGGATACCGTGATCCATTACATTTTTCAAAAGCATTTAAACAAGCGACCTGTTCATCACCTAAACAATACCGCCAACACATCCATAATGCCGATTGAGCAAAACCATTTTATCTACTTTACCGATTCGTTTATTGAGCGCACAATTTTTCCAAAAGATAATTGCCCACTTTTTTTGTGTATGGTATGATGATATCTCAATGTTTCTTATGACATTGAGATATTTTTTGTTCCGTAGATTATGTAATACAACGCATCTGTTTATCTTTTAATTACAGCGCGACAAATCATGCAATAAAACGAACTACCGCCAATCATAATATTAGCAGAAACAATCTGTCGCCAATCAGATTAGTCATAGTGTGCACAGGAACATTCACTCGAATCATTAAAGCACATCAATAATATGCTAGGCACATACGAAAGAACTTTTCAAAACAAACTTACCGTCAGCCTAAGCAAACCAAAAAAGGAGATTTTTCATGTTAACTAAACGTCAATTTTTTGCCGTTGCTTTATTAGCATTTGGCATCTTTTTCGGCGCAGGAAATTTAATTTTCCCACCGGCAATTGCTCAATTAGCAGGTTCAAATGTTTGGCCTGCTTGGTTAGGTTTTCTAATTACAACCGTGCTTTTACCAGTATTAGGTATTGTAACCGTCATTAAAACAAATGGCCTATTAAATCTAGGAAAAAAAGTTGATACCGTGTTTGCCTACATCATTACCATTGGTATTCTCATTGCGATTGGTCCTGGTCTTGCGATTCCACGTACTGGTAGCACATCATTTGCAATGGCAATCCAGCCATATCTAGGCAACACTAACACAATGGTGCCGCAAATTTTATATACTACCCTATTTTTCAGCTTCGTAGCAATGGTCAGTTGGAGCCCCAATAAAATTGTCGAACGCATTGGTAAAATCACGACGCCTGGTCTCTTATTAGCTATTGCTGTGATGTTTATCATTACAATTTTCGGGCAGCCAACCGAACTCTTAAAGCCAACACCACAATATCAAACAGCTCCACTGATTACTGGATTTTTGACGGGTTATAACACACTGGACACACTTGCGGCACTAAACTACGGTTTACTTATCGCAACTGTATTACGTTCGTATCAATTATCTGACGAAAAAATTATGGCTACCGCTACAAAGGCAGGGTTTACAGCGGGAATTATTTTGGCACTCGTCTATTTTTCATTGATTATTATCGGTCAAGCAGGTGCAAATCACGTGCCGCTCGGGTCAAATGGTGCCGCCATCCTATTAGCCGCTAGCAATAAAACGATGGGCGTCTTCGGCTCGCTCATTTTAGGATTGATATTTTTACTAGCTTGTTTCAATACGTGTGTTGGCCTGGTGACATCAATTTCTCAATTTTTTAGCCAAATCATCCCAGGAATTCGCTATCATCAGTTTATTATCATTTTTACCATTTGGAGTCTTGTACTAGCAAATGTCGGACTGGACGGTATTTTATCTTATTCCGTTCCCATTTTACTGCTACTTTATCCAATTGCAATTACATTAGTTATTTTATCTTTGACAGAACATCGCCTGCATCATACGCAACTAACCTATAAAGTTGTCGCCTACACAGTTACATTTATTAGTGTTATCAGTGCACTAAAATCAATCAATCTGTCCATTCCTTTCATTTCTCAGATGGTGCACGCCTTACCATTTACCGCGGAAGGTCTGAATTGGGTCGTACCAGTAATTATTTTGTTGATAATTTTTGGTGTCTATAATGGCAATCAGCATCGTAATATTTCTTAAATTCACGTATACACAAAAAAAGGAATAAATGTGATTATCGTCAACATTTATTCCTTTTTGATATGCCAGTCATTAACACTTGAGCGCAGACAATTCTTAATGAAGCAGAAGTTTGATACATTCACTGTCCCTAAACATATAGTTCAGATTTGAACTTCTAACACTTAATACAGCCAACGGCTATTAAATAATTAATCAAAAACCACCTCAGGTGATTCATTATCATCACTTGAGGTGGTCATCTAATAGTGAAAATCTTACATTACTGCTTGGTTTGCTGTAATGATAGATACTTTGTAAACATCTTCTTCCACGCAACCACGTGATAAATCAGATACTGGTTTGTTTAAACCTTGTAAGATTGGACCTACCGCTTGGTAGCTACCTAAACGTTGTGCAATTTTATAACCAATATTGCCAGATTGAATTTCTGGGAATACGTAAACCGTTGCAGCGCCTGCTACTTTTGAATCTGGTACTTTTTGTGCAGCTACAACAGATGAATATGCCGCATCAAATTGTAATTCACCATCAATTTGGTATTGTGGTGCTAATTCTTGAGCAATTTTTGTCGCTTCTGCTACTTTATCAACTTCTGGTGAAGAAGCAGAACCTTTAGATGAGAAACTCAACATCGCAACACGTGGTTCAATACCAAATAATTCAGCTGTACGTGCAGATTCTACCGCGATTTCAGCTAATGCTTGTGCATCAGGATTAATATTAATTGCGCAGTCTGCAAATACTAATTTTTGGCCATCCATTTGAGGTGGAATTAGAACAAACGCACCACTTGTACGGCTTACACCTGGTTTTGTTTTAATAATTTGCAATGCCGGACGAACAGTATCTCCTGTTGAATACACCGCACCACATACTAAACCATCTGCTAAGCCCATGTATACTAACATTGTACCAAAGTACGCTTTATCAAGTAATTGTACACGCGCTTGTTCTTCGGTAGCTTTACCTTTACGAACCGCAACAAATTCTGCGACCATTTTATCATAGTCTTCATAATTTGTCGGGTCAATAATTACTAAGTCTTCAATATTCCAGTGATGTTCAGCTGCTAACGCTTCAATCTCAGTAGGATTACCAATTAAGATTGGTTCTACTAATTTATCTGATTTTAAGCGAACAGCCGCCCCTAGTACACGACGATCGTTTGCTTCAGGAAATGCGATACGAATCCCTTTACCTGAAATTTTCTCACTTAACTCTACGAACATATCCACTACTTTTCGCCTCCAAATTTATTGACTAATACAGTTTTAGTTGTCTATTCATACACACAACCGCATTAAATCGCTATTCATACTAATCTTATTGTTACACTTTTTCAGAGAAAATACAATACAAATCACTTAAAAAAGTAAGCATTTGCTAAACTTCTGTGTTATAACTAAAGGTTAAATCTTCCCATTGTTTTAATACAGCTACATAGCGTTTAGCATAATAGCGCGCCATCGGTAAGTTTTGATCTAAATAATTGCCACAATCACGGGCTGACGCACCGGGAATTTCACCCTCATAATCTTGAATAAATTCGAAGGTGCGTGTCAACAAATCAAGCACTGCTGCTGGTTGTACTTTATCCGTTAAAATTAAATAAAATCCCGTACGACACCCCATTGGACCAAAATAAATAACTTCTTGCTTATAGGTTGAATCATTGCGCAAAAAGGTTGCAGCTAAATGTTCAATTGTATGAATTTCCGCTGTATTCATCACCGGCTCGACATTTGGCGCTGTAAAACGTAAATCATAAGATTTTAACGTTGCATCGCCGACATTATCTTCACGTGATAAATAAATGCCGGGCTCTAGCGTTAAATGATTGACTGTAAAACTAGGAATTTTTTCCATTTCCATTGTATGTACTTCCTTTCTCGTATACTTAGTTATAACTCGACTTTACACAGTTTAAGGTTTCGGCGACTCTTCCTTGCCTTTCGAGCAAATTAGACTGCTTAAAATTCTACCACTCGGCGTTCTTAAAACACATTCCACAGCCAATTACACTCCGCGTAAATTAGGCTAATTCAATACCAACTCCGTATCGTTTCATAGTGCGCATTAGTAATTCACCAGCATCCGACTTCATTCGCGCGACAAAGGATACGAGCGCTGATACATGCTGGCGCTTTTTGCGCCAATAATTTAGATGAGGATACTTTCGCTTACGCTATGAGTTTCAGTAGTTTCACGTTATTTTTTATACATTATTGAGTCGTTCTAATTTGCGTTCAGCTTGCTTTACTTCATGCATTTGTGCGATATCTGCAAAGTCTAACAGCATTTGTTTGACCACTGCTGACTCTTCCGTTTCATTAATCGCCACTTTCACTTTGGATGCGCGTGGAATGCCTTTTAAATAATAATGTGCTTGCGTACGAAATTCACGAGTGGCTGGATGGTCGCCTTTTAATTCAACCAATCGGTCCAAGTGGTCAATCGCAGTATCAATTTTTTCACGCGCAGTCATCGGGGGTAGCAATTCACCTGTTGTGACATAGTGAACCATTTGTTTAATAATCCATGGATTACCTAAAGCAGCACGCCCGACCATCACTCCATCCACACCCGTTGTTTCCAATAATTCTTTGGCCTGTTCCGGTGTACGCACATCACCATTACCGACAAATGGAATGGTTTTAATTTCTTTTTTGACTTGTGCTAAAATATCCCAATTCGCTTTACCTTCATACATCTGCACCCGCGTTCGCCCATGCATCGCAACCATTGAGGCACCGGCACGCTCTGCTGCCAACGCATTTTCAACTGCATATAAATGGTCATCATCCCAGCCCGTACGCATTTTCACGGTCACCGGCTTTTTGACAGCATCAACGACAGAGGCCACCATCTCGTACACTTTATTCGGGTCCAATAACCAACGAGCACCCGCTTCTGCCTTAATAACTTTATTGACCGGGCATCCCATGTTAATATCAATAATTGCACAATCTGTATTTTCAGCTACGTATTTAGCGGCTTCAACGAGCGTCTCTTTATTTCCACCCATGATTTGAATGCTCAATGGATACTCATTCTCTGCGATATGCAACATACTCAATGTCTTCTTATTACGAAATTGAATCCCTTTATCACTAATCATCTCACAAACAACAAGACCTGCACCAAATTGTTTGACAATGGTACGAAAAGCTGCGTTCGATACTCCAGCCATTGGTGCAACGACAATTGGATTATCAATTTGAATATCACCTATTTTAAACATTAGATTCTCCTACCGTTAAAAGTGCTTGCAATTCTTCTTTTGAAAAATGGTAATGCTCATTACAATAATGACACACTGTTTCTGCTTGTCCATCTTCATCGATGATTGTCTGCAACTCAGAATTACCAATCATTTTAAGGCTATTCGCAAAGCGCTCTTTACTGCATGGACAATAAAAAGCTACCTCATGCTTATCTAAAATTTGTGAATTATCTTCACCAACAAGAATTTCCAGTAATTCTTCCAATGGTTTCTTTTGATCTAATAGGTCTGAAAATCGTCCTATCGCATTGATGCGTTGCTCTAAGGTATCAATTGTCTCTTCTGTCGCACCTGGCATCACTTGAATCATAAAACCACCCGCTGCCGCTACTGATTCATCTGGATTAACCAACACACTGAGTCCGATAGACGATGGTGTTTGCTCCGAAATAGCCATATAATATGTAAAATCTTCTGCTAACTCACCGCTAATCATTGGCACTTGTCCTGAGAAAGGTTCATCGGTTCCAGTAATGTATTTACGTACGGTTAAGGTCCCCGGTAAACCAACCGCACCAGCAACATCTAATTTGCCTTTACTATTCAATTCAAGTGCCACATGTGGATTTTGAATATAACCACGTACATTGCCCATCGAATCTCCATCAGCAATAATCCGTCCAACTGGGCCTTCACCTAAAATTTCAACACTAAGTCGGTCCTCACCTTTCAAGTTTGACGCTAATAAACTCGTCGCTACTAAGGTACGTCCAAGAGCTGCAGTTGCTGTATGCCATGTATCATGACGACGGTGCGCCTCATCAACCGATTGTGTTAAATCCAAGACAAATACACGTACTTGTCCATCGAATGCTAATGCTTTTAAAATTTTATCTGTCATCTAATCATTATTTCCTTTCTATATAAGAAAATTGTATTTGTCTATTCAAAAAGTAGGTATGCTTGTCTTATCGTAATGCTGCTGTTAAAATTTACGTTCATTACATACTTGGCACTATGATTACCATTCGTGTTGAGCACGAATATCCCTATTGCTGTCCCACTTATTTTGTTGTTTTTTATATCAAACACGCTTTAGTCTACCAAAAATGGCAATGAATTGCGAATGGTTTGCGTTTATTTTTCAGATAGCCTAGGTGACAGGACAGCCTTTAAGGTATATGAAAACCCAAACTCCCGTACCATTATACCTAGCTAACGGATACTGAAAGAAGGATGCAAAATACCTAGGCGTTCAAAAATCTTTGCTTGTTTATTC
The DNA here is from genome assembly GCA_016126655.1 of Aerococcaceae bacterium zg-1292. GTDB lineage: Bacteria > Bacillota > Bacilli > Lactobacillales > Aerococcaceae > Globicatella. The sequence goes on from CP065955.1 coordinate 1,896,998, forward strand.
GTTACCTCTGCCAGCGTGTAGTTTCCACCACCATCGATATATGTATACACGCTCTTAATTTCTTCCAGTAAGTCTTTAAGAGTGTATTTTTCATCTAATTTTGTTCCCCGCATCTGCTCTCTCAGGTAAGACTCTACGACTACCGTTAAATACTGTACAAACATTTTCCCCTCTGTCGTCTCTTGCCCATGAGTTCTCAACCGTCTCATCTCTAAATCATTCTTTAATGTTTGAAACTTCTTCTCAACTATATCCTTGTCTCGATATATCCGTAAACATTCTTGTGAACTTTGATTACTGTTGGATAATAGTACAAATGTGCCCATTGTCGCAATGCGTTTTTTGATTACTTCTGTATTTAAAGAATACCGGTTATCCTCTGGATTTAAAGTCACATACGTCATCAATCCTCGATTATTACTTTCGATTTCTTTTCTACTTTTTTCATCTTCATTCAATAAAGTTAATAATTCATCTAAGTCCTCCATCAATTTTGTTTTTTGCTGGTATTGTTGAAATTCATCATGATAAACATGCACAGTTACTGGATAATGACTCGTTTCGGAAGCTCTAAAATGACTAATTTTCTCTGAACCAATATAGAGTTTTTCTTTCGTTGAATAATGTTCAATTTCTTTTATTTCTGGCAGTAATCGTTCAATCACTTCATCAATATATTTCACTCCACGCTTTCCACCTGCTACAAATTCAACACCTTCTTCACACAACATTTGGATATTTCGTTCTTTATAAAACCCTCTGTCTAATACCAATTTTTTCATTTTCTGTGGAAACTCATCCAATAAACTTAATAATGTCTCAATGGTTTTAGAGTCGACAATATTCCCTGGAAGCAGGCGATACATTACTGGTATCCGGCTTGTTTCCCCTACAACTAGTCCTAAATTCACTTGCTTTAATTTATCATCTTCTTTGTTATAAACCGTATTTTGCATAATCTATATCTGAATATGTCGAAATGGATGTTGTATCAAATACCCAATATTCTTCATTTATATATCGTTGTTGTTGCGCATGAAAGAACCGTTGCTTATCATCTTCACTGATTGTAGCGAATAGTTCACTGACACGCTTTGAACTAAGGTCTTTGGTTAACTCTGTTTCTACTTTTGTTTGCCACTGGTCGAATTCTCTAATGGAATTCCCTGGTTCTAGAATCAAATATTGCATAAGCGTTAATAACTCGAGATAGCTGTCTGGAAATATTTCTTTTAAATCACTCAATACACCCATTTTTTTCGCTAATTCCGTCAATAAATAAGTTGCTCCGTAAGACTTAATTGAACGGACGCCACCTGTTTTTTTCTCGTCATTCTTTTCAACATGTTTAGGTTTTCTCCCTCTTGGTTGAGTTGGAACAATCGCACCCGTTACTGGGTCAATTTTTCCAATCAACTTACGCTTTGGTCGCGCTTGTTTCTTTTCTTTATCATAATATGAGGTTGATTCATAAACATACTTAGTTCCATTTTTATGTGTGTAGATAACTTGTGACATGGTAAGCCTCCAATAATTGATATAGGTACAATTTATTTTACCATTATACCTATAAAATAGCAATAGAAAACACCGAAAAAATACTAGTATTATCAGTTTTTTCGGTGTAAATGTTTTTTTAGTATAATTTAATTCGGGAGTTGGGGATGAAAAAACAGAATACCAACTTTTTCTGGGGAATGGGGAGGGCTCCAACGTTCGGTAGCACCTCATCAAATGTTATAGAAGCAAAAACAGGCTAACCAAATTGGATAGCCTGTTTTCATTCTATGATATATTACAACGCATCATCTGCATCATAGGGATTTTCTTGGGCAGGTTCGTCATGTTCAGCCTCAGTCGCCGCTTCATGACTTTCTTCCACCGCTTTACGTTTGATATCATCGTAACTTGCCGCTACTACTGGTTCACTCTCTTTTGTCTCTTCTTCAACAGGCATTTCACCGGTTTCGAATAAAGCTTTAATTTGATGACGATCCAATGTTTCGACTTCTAATAATTTTTCGGCAATGACATTTAATTGCTCGCGGTGTTCGTTAATAATACGATGAGCTTCTTCATACGCCTCACGCATAATACGACGGATTTCTAAGTCAATCTCGTAAGCAACTTGTTCAGAATAATGTGCATTTTGTCCATATTGACGTCCGACAAATACTTTTTGGTTACCTTCAAACTGAACTGTACCTAATTTATCAGACATACCGTACTCTGTTACCATTGCACGCACTAAATTTGTTGCTTGTTCAAAGTCATTACTTGCACCCGTTGATTGTGAATTAAAGACGATTTCTTCTGCAACACGTCCCCCTAATAAACCGACAACTTGCTCGTACATTTCTTTCTTCGTAACGATAAAGCGATCTTCTTTTGGTAACATAATCGCATAACCACCAGCACGCCCACGCGGCACAATTGTCACTTTATGAACCGTTCGTGCATCGCTTAACACCATCCCAACGACCGTATGCCCCGCTTCATGGAACGCAATGGTACGGCGTTGTTTATTTGACATCACTTTATCAACTTTAGCAGGTCCGGCAACGACACGGTCTTGAGCTTCGTCTAAGTCCAAACGTGTAATACTGTTACGGTTGAAACGTGCAGCCACTAATGCTGCCTCGTTCAATACGTTTTCTAATTCCGCACCCGAATATCCCGGTGTTTGTTGCGCTAATTCTTTTAAATCGACATCTGGCGCAAACTTTTTATTACGCGCATGCACACGTAAAATCGCTTCACGTCCTTTGACATCCGGATTACCAACCAATATTTGACGGTCAAAACGTCCTGGACGTAATAACGCCGGATCTAAGACATCCGAACGGTTTGTCGCAGCAATCACGATAACTGCTTCACTACCCTCAAAACCATCCATCTCAACTAATAATTGGTTTAAGGTTTGCTCACGTTCATCGTGACCACCACCCATACCAGCACCACGTTGGCGACCAACTGCATCAATCTCATCGATAAAGACAATGGCCGGTGCATTTTTTTTCGCATTTTCAAACAAGTCACGCACACGACTCGCACCGACACCGACGAACATTTCCACGAATTCCGAACCTGAAATGCTAAAGAATGGCACTCCGGCTTCACCAGCTACCGCTTTAGCTAATAAGGTTTTACCTGTTCCTGGAGGTCCTTCTAATAAGACACCTGCTGGAATACGCGCACCTAAATCCGTATATTTTTTCGGATTTTTTAAGAAATCAACGATTTCAACTAATTCAAGTTTTTCTTCTTCTGCACCAGCAACATCTGAGAAACGAACTTTAACTTTTTCTTTCGAAACTTCACGCGATTTCGATTTACCAAAGTTCATGACACCACGGCCACCGCCGCCACCTTGTTGAAACATTGAAAAGAGTAGTACAAAACCAGGAATCAATAATAAGAATGGGATGAATGATAACCACATCTCTAAATTGGATTCCGCAATGGTTTTCACATCTGTTTTGTTCTCTTGCGCTAATTTCATAATTTGCGCCAAAGTCGTATCATTACCTAACACACGTGTTGTAAAACGCTTTGTAGTATTTGATTTTTGCAACACCTGAATAAAGTTATCTCGTTCTGTTTTTTTAGTTTCTGCCGTCGGTTCAAATTCACCGCGAATATTATAGGACCCGGCACCTGCTTGAATTTCAAAGGATTTAATTTGATCCTCTGCTAATTTTTGCATAAACTCAGTCGCTGAAATTTCGCTCGTGCTACCATTTGACATCATATTGCCCGCAAACAGTTGAAAAACACCCATCATCGCTAATAATAAAATTAAGTAAAATAATGGGCCTTTAAACGGGCTACGGGGACCAAGATTTCGATTATTTTTTTTATTTTTTCTTGGATTTTGCATATATCGTTTATTCCTCCTCTAACATTTCATTTGATGTCACCGTACCCGTGAAAGAGTAATGGTGATTTTTTTCTCAATTAAAGCATATCATACCATAAAATTTGTTTATTTGCTGTTGAAACGCCTATGTAAAAAGCAAATAATCACTATTTTTTATATACTTCCGGTTTCAAAACACCAATGTAAGGTAAGTTACGATATTTTTGCTCATAATCCAAACCATATCCAACAAGAAATTCATTCGGCACTTCGATACCGACATAATCCGCATAGACATCTTTTTCAACCCGTCCATCTGGCTTATCCGTTAACGTACACACTTTTACAGAGGCTGCCTTCCGGTATTTTAATAAATCCATAATATAACGTAAAGTACGACCAGTATCAATAATATCTTCAATAATTAAAATATGACGCCCTTCAACAGCTGTATCTAAGTCTTTAATAATTTTAACCTCACCCGTTGAGGTTGTGCCACCGTGATAGCTGGATACATCCATAAAATCAAATTCTAAGTAGCAATCCATCTCACGAATGACATCCATCATAAATAATGCTGCCCCACGCAAAATACCGACAACAATGACATCTTTATCTCGATAATCTTCGGTTAATTGCTTGCCTAATCTAACCGCTGCTTCTTGAATTTCTTCACGTGTAATGACAACACGCTCAATATCTTTTTCTAACATAATAACGTCCCTTCTTATCCTTGTGTTAAAGTTATCTGTTGGAACCAACACGCATCCTTGAATCATCGTTGATTCAACATGATTACTAGACACCGGCTCCAACAGTTAATCGTTTCTGTCATAATTGCTATTTTAACATATTCTTGAGTATTAGTCTTCCAATTTACGGTACAAAAATACGTAAGATTGCGCGTGCGGGTGACGGTTACGGTAATGACGGGACGCAATATGCCCAATCACTGAGATTACTTCGTGGTTTTTATCACATAAAAGCCACAATTGCTCGCGTTCAGACATCGGAATTTTCTGGTCAATCATAAAACGACTCACTTTTTTATGAAACAAATTACCATTACCATCATTTAATTCTAAACGGTCTCCCTCATTGCGATGTCTTAAATAAAAGCCACGCAATTGATGTGGTTGCAAATACAAACGTATCATATACGGCATTTCCAATAATTCCGCTGTTGAAAAATACCGTTCATCAAACAGTCCAATCAGTTCATCTTCACTTAATTTATGCCAATGATTGAGCTGATTAATGTGAATATTCAAGTCCGGTTGCTCCATATCACGCGTTTCCTGTGGATGAATATAAATAAAATCATATTCACGGCGCGCCACCCAGCCTTCGCTTAGCTGAAACGTACTATTAGGTAGACGGTCATTTACAATTAACTGGTCAATACGGTCAATGGCTTCGCGTGTATAAGTCGGTATATCTTCTACCAGTCGCTCCTCAAAAAACAATGTCAAATAAACACGACGTTTATCCATCCCCAATTCGGAAAATGCCGGCACATAAAGTACCCACTTATATTGCTGCGAGTACATCAATAACATCGGTTCTTCTTGTAAATAACTAGCATAATGCACACGATAACTCGCCTGTAATTGTTCTTGTAAAGCCAACATATTTTCTAAAAAATTAGGATTTTCTTCCATAAAAATTGGCAATAAACGTTGGCGCACTCGATTGCGTAAAAACTTATCCTCAAGATTCGTTTCATCTTCAACGAATTGCAAACCACGTTCTTGTGCATACGACTGAATCGTCTCTTTACTCACTTTTAAAAACGGACGCATCATTTGCACATGAACGGCACGCTGTTCATCTGTCATTAATAAACGGCGATAATTGGGTTCAATACCTCTTACTCCTCGTAGTGACGTCCCGCGAATCATACGCATCATCACTGTCTCAGCCAAATCATTCAAATGATGTCCTGTCATCAACACATCCACTGCTTCTCGCTCAATAATTTCAGCAAAAAATGCGTAACGCGCATCGCGTGCATTGGCTTCAACATTTTTACTCGCTGGATTGCTCCAACGATGTGTATAATAAATCAAATCATATCGTTGTGCTAACTGCTGTACAAATGTAGCATCTGCTTGACTCGTCTGGCGTAAATTATGGTCAAAATGTCCGACGATTAACCGCTTCGGTTCGTCGAGCTGCGTATTAATACGCACTATCACATCCAGCAGTACACTGGAATCAACACCACCTGAAACAGCTAATAAAATTGTTTGGGCTGATAGCCATTCGTCCCATTGTTCCAGTTGCTGATTCACTCGTTGAATGAATTTCTCCATTCGCGTTCACCTCGTTTCTAATCTCGGCTCGCTTGGGTTGGCTTGACATCCACTTCAAAAGTCGCTTCTGTGCGTCCCTCGCACGACGGCGCCTTTCTCCAGTGGTTCAAGCCAGAGCACCCGCGCTCGCACCATGTTTATTTCGGCTCCAACTCGCTGAAATGACATCCACTTCGCATTGACCTTGAAGCGCCTTTGCGCTTCGGCGGACTCTGCTCCAGTGGTTCATTTCAAAGCACTCGTTGTCGCACCATGTTTATTTCGGCTCCAACTCACTGAAATGACATCCACTTCGCATTGACCTTGAAGCGCCTTTGCGCTTCGGCGGACTCTGCTCCAGTGGTTCATTTCAAAGCACTCGTTGTCGCACCATGTTTATTTCGGCTCCAACTCGCTGAAATGACATCCACTTCGCATTGACCTTGAAGCGCCTTTGCGCTTCGGCGGACTCTGCTCCAGTGGTTCATTTCAAAGCGCTCGTTGTCGCACCATGTAAAAAAAACAACGTCATTCGTTTTGGTGCCTTGGGGCGCTAAAACGGTATGACGTTGTGATAATAATTTTTCACGTTTGAATAACTTAAACATTGAAAGTAGATACTAGCTACGACGTCCCCCGCGTCCACCACGTTTCCCTTCCGTATTACGTTTAAGTGAAGTTAAGCGGTCCTCGCTGTCTTTTAAAAAATTACTCATCAATTGATCAAAATCACTGTTCGAACGAGCAGATGATGTTGCTTGTCCAAAATTTGCATTACTTGGTCTATTAGACGTTTTATTAAACTCATTGCGTTTAGTAAAACGAGGTTCTTGTTCGCCTTTATCTTTTTTATCAAATGGACGTTTTGTTTGCGGGCGTGATGGACGACTCTCCACTGGTTTATCAAGCGCTTGACGAATAGATAAACTAATTTTTCCATCAGCAGCCACAGATAATACTTTCACTTCGACTTCTTGCCCGACCGTTAATACAGTATTAATATCCTTAATAAATCCATCGGACACTTCACTAATATGAACTAATCCCGATTGTTTTTCTGGTAATTCAACAAAGGCACCAAAGTGCGTAATACCAGTAACCTTCCCTGACAGTTTCTGACCTACTTCAATTGACATAAATGCTTAGTTCCTCCTTAAAATGCAGACTATCGTCTGTGCTCATCTCAATTGTCTTGTTCGTTACTTGTTGTTTCAACTTCTTTTTTCAAGTCAAAAATAATTTCTCCAGGTTTTGAATAGTAGTAATCTCTACGGGCAACCTGTGCTAAATAATCTTCATCTTGCGCTTGTTGATACTCCTGCTGTGCTTGTCTGTTTTTTTCAACCGCTTTTTTATTCGCAGTTTGTGCTTGTGTTAGTTGCATCATCATCTCTTCTTTTTTCTCAATCACTTGCCATAGCGACCAACTAGACACACCTATGATTGACAAACAAAAAAGTAAAACTATTTTACTAACACGATTCTTTTTTTGCTGTTGAGACTGTGTTGGATAATCTTCCCTATTATTTTTCAATTGGTTTCACCTCTCATACAAGTTGAGTATACCATCCTACACCATGAATTGCTATGAAAATCTATACGATAATCCTTAATTTTTTCAAATGTTCGCTTTAACAACCTTTAACACACCGCTTATTTCAGAGGCTTTTCATAGACAGTATATCGCCACTTGTCCAATTTGCGCTAGCACTATCCAACACATCCATTCTCATCGGCTTAAGCCAAAAACTCATCTTTTTCTTCAATTTTAGACTCAATACGTTCTTCAGCAATAATTTTGTATAACTCCGCCGCTTCTGCTTTTTTCGTTGTATCTTGAATCGCTAAAATTTCAACGGTTAATAAACGGTTACCAAAGCGAATCTTTAACTCATCGCCTACTTTAACATTACTACTCGACTTACCAACTGTCCCATTAATCTCAATTCTACCTTGGTCAGCCACTTCTTTAGCCACTGTCCGCCGCTTAATTAAGCGAGATACTTTTAAAAATTTATCTAATCGCATGACTATTACCCCTTCCTATTTATCTGTTTCATTTTCTTTGACGGTTTCTTGATTCATCACATGAACGTTGCGTGCTAATCGTTTCAAATAAGCTAACCATTTATCGGCTGTTAAACCTTTTATGTTAAGCGTTACTCTTAACTCGCCTTCATTAACAGCTACTTGCGTTTTCACTGGTATATCTTGCATCGCTTCAAATATTTTTACGCCTTGCAATTTCGAAGTCATCTGCTCATTAAAATCAATGTGCACTTTATCCACTTTTTGCCGAATACGAATAATCCCCGCCGACAAGCCATAATATTTAATTAGCGCAATCTCAAGCAAATCAGCGACTTCATCGGGAAACTCACCAAATCGGTCAATCAATTCATCTTGCACTTTGCGATACTCTTCTTCTGATTCAATACGTTGAATCGCTTTATATATTGCAATCTTTTGCCGTTCATCCTCGATATAAGTAGACGGAATATACGCATCCACTAGTAAATCCCACTCAATTGAATCCGAGGCAGCACTATCTTTATGCCGTGATAATCCACGTTTCATATCGACAGCTTCTTTCAACATTTGTGAATATAAATCAAATCCAACTGAATCAATAAAGCCTGATTGCTGTTTACCGAGTAAATTACCCGCTCCACGAATCGATAAGTCTCGCATCGCAATTTTAAATCCAGAGCCCAACTCTGTAAATTCTTGAATTGCCTGCAAACGTTTTTCGCTGACTTCACTTAATTGCTTGAATGGCTCATACATTAAATACGCATAAGCAACACGGTTCGTCCGTCCGACACGTCCTCTCAGCTGATACAAGGTTGACAAGCCCATATGGTCAGCCATATCGATAAAGAGTGTATTAGCATTAGGAATATCCACACCTGTTTCGATAATCGTCGTCGTGACTAAAATATCGTACATCCCTTGGATAAAATCAATCAGCACGGTCTCCAGTTGTACTTCCGTCATCCGCCCATGCGCAACCGCAATCCGCGCATCTGGTACTAACTCTGCAATTTCATTCGCACGCTGTTCAATGGTCGCAACTCGATTATATAAGTAAAAACATTGTCCACCACGCGCTAGTTCACGTTCAATCGCTGACTTAATCGCACCATCATTGCGCTCCATCACATATGTTTGCACCGGGAAACGATTACTCGGCGGTGTTTCAATAACCGACAAATCACGCACTCCAATCATCGACATATGCAAAGTTCTAGGAATCGGCGTAGCTGTCAGCGTCAACACATCCACTTGTGATTTTAATTGTTTCAAACGCTCTTTATGACGCACTCCAAATCGCTGCTCTTCATCGACCACCAATAATCCTAAATCGGAAAATGTGATATCTTTTGATAGCACACGGTGCGTTCCTACCACAATATCCAGTTGCCCTAAGGCTAATTTTTCAATTGTCTCCGCTTGTTGCTTTTTCGTTACAAATCGACTCAACATACCGATATTTACTGGAAAATCAGCAAAGCGTTCAACCAATGAATTATAATGTTGTTGCGCTAAAATTGTCGTCGGCACTAAGAATGCTACTTGTTTACCATCCATCACTGCTTTAAAGGCTGCACGCATCGCTACTTCAGTCTTACCATAACCCACATCACCGACTAATAATCGGTCCATCGGACGAATTTTTTCCATATCTGCTTTGATTTCTTGAGCACTACGTAATTGGTCTTGTGTTTCTACATAGGCAAAGGCATTTTCAAACATTTCCTGTTCTGGCGTATCTTTAGAAAACGCATATCCTCGCTGACTTTCACGCTTGGCATACAATTCAATCAATTCATCCGCAATATCTTCAATTTTCGTTGCAATTTTCCGTTTCGTTTTCGCCCACTCTGTCGTACCTAGCTTGTTAAGCTTTGGCGCTTTCGCTTCGGATGCCACATATTTTTGCAGCAAATGAATTTGGTCGACCGGTATTAAAATGCGGGCATTTTCTTGATAGACAATTGCCAACATATCGCGGTGAACGCCATTAATTTCAATCGTATCAATACCCGTATACTTACCGATTCCGTGATTTATATGGACAACATAGTCACCAATCTCTAACTCATTATAACTTTTAATCCGTTCCGCATTCGATAAGTTCTGTTGCCGTGCGACACGTCTTTTCACTTGATTGAATAATTCTTTTTCCGTTAAAACGACCCATTTCATTAGTGGCAATTCAAATCCATTGGCTAATTGCCCAACTACCACATTCACTGCTTGTTCAATCGGTTGATTCGCTTCTTGAATGATTGTTGGCGTTATTTCATTTTCTTCGAACAAACGAACAACTTTTCGCGCTTCTTCTATCGTTGGCATAACCACTTGAATGAGATGGTCTTGATGCAACCAATGATCTACTTCTGCTTTAACCACTGGCATTTGGTTAAAAAACTGATTCATACTTCTAAAATGTACATGATGAATCGCTCTAAAAGTTAAATTACCTAAACCGCGTTGAATAACCGAACAATACACAGTCGCTTGCTCAGCCTGCTTAATTGCGTCGATAGCCGACAACTTAATGGACAAACCTGGCAGTAAATCACCTTTCATTACTTCTTGTTCAATCCAAAAATGATCCTCTTCAAACGCTTGACGCTCGCGGTTTTGCACACGGTCTAATTCATTGACAATCAATACGCCTTCGCTCGATAAATAATCAATTAATGTTGTCCCTCTAGCATCGACATATTCCAAATATGCAGTAGCGTGATGCAAGCCCTCGCCTTCCATCAACCGATCTAAATGGTCCTCCATACGACGATTTACTATCTGTTCTAAGGATTCATCATTCATTTTAGCCGTTCGTTTAATTAAATCATCACGCAGTTTTGGCAATAAGCGTTTTTGTTCCTCTAAACTAAATAATAAATCCTTAACCGGCAACACACGAACATAATCAATATTTTCAATCGATGCCTGTGTTTCCGCATCAAAATACCGTATCGAATCCACTTCAGTATCAAAAAAATCTACCCGAACTGGATAAGGTAAATTCAGCGGATAAAAATCAACAATACTCCCCCGAATACTATACTCACCGGGTGATTGCACCATTGTTTCTCTAGAATATCCTAAGTAGTTCAAGCGTTTTTCTAGTTCAAAACGCTCAATTTCTGTACCTACAGATAATTGTAATTGTGCTTCTTTCCATATTTCTAATGGCGTTAACCGTTTGCGTAACCCTAATCCAGAGGTAATAACGACGCATGGTTCACCGCTAGCTAACGCTGACAAAGCTTCCACACGCATCATCTGGTTGTCATAAGATGCAAATGAAAACTCTAAAGCCATCGACTCTTCTACCGCAAAATGCACGACCGGTACATCAGGCAGCAGCGCTTGTAAATCTTCTACTAACTGCGTTAAACGGGTCGCCACCGGTTCAACAATTAACAATTGTCGTGGATTCTCCCTAAATAATTGCGCCCACAATACAGCACGCGCACTATCATCTAAGCCGGTAACTAATTGATTCATGTCCGGCTTTAGATGTATTTGTAAATCGGCAATAACCGCTTGAAACGGCACCTGATTTAATTGCTCAATCATTGTGACAAAATCTCCTTATATATATTGTTATTTCGGTTCTAGCTCACTGAAACGGCTCTACTTCAATAGACACTTTTGTGCATTACTCGCACGCTAGCGCATCCTATTTCCAGCTCAGTCGATTTGACTTGGCCTCCACTTCATAAAATACTTAGAGTGACAACACGCTCTTGCGCTTTTTACTCCGATGATTCGAGCTAGAATACCCTACCCCACTCCATGGGTTATTTCAGTTCGCTTGAATTGCCACGACACCCGCTTCGCATTGCTCTTGTCAGTACCTGCGTACTCTTCGAGCTCCGCACCAGTATCCCAGGCACAACGCCCACGCTCACTCCATGCATTCAAACACGTCATACAAGAAACAACCTCGCGAAATCTCTCATCGCAAGGTTTTTACTTATATGGTATTCATGTTACTTTTGCATACACTTCTTACTTTTGATTATACTGATTCATCGTCAACGAAAAGTCATCATGCTCAATCCAATGTTCAACAGCCGCCACTGTTTTATCAATCGCTTGATGAACCAAACTACTGTCATCTTCATCGAACACGTGTAAGACATGGTCAACTACTTTCCAACCTGGCTTTGGTCGCCCAATACCGACTTTGATGCGATTAAACGATTGACTGCCAAGCATCTCAATAATACTTTTCATTCCGTTATGTCCACCGGAACTCCCATTTTGACGCAAACGAATACGCCCGAGATTTAAATCTAAATCATCATAAATCACTAATATATCTTCCATACCAATACCGAAGTATGTCATAAACGGCAATAACGCTTCGCCGGATAAATTCATATACGTGTACGGCTTCATAAAATAAATTCGCTCACCCTTATGGTGCCACACACAATAATCTGCACGAAACTTTTCGTCTGTCATCGTCAATTGATGTTTTTCTAAAAACGCATCTACCGCATCAAACCCAACATTATGCCGTGTATGTGCGTATCGTTCTCCTGGATTCCCTAATCCAATGATTAATTTCATTCTTTCACCTTTATTTCAATTATATTTATTTTACAGAACTATCTCACTGCATCAAAAAGTCGACTAACCATCCTATTGTTAGCCTTTCAATCCTCTTCCATTATACCACAAAACGCTATTATTGTCTTCGATTTCTAAGCTGTTATATTATTCTTCGTAAACTGTTATACTCTCATGTAGAATTAATTCTTCTCACTTTATCAGCTATTCTAGCACAATTCTGCTTTTATCGACAAAAATATGATTAATACAGTTATTTCATCAACCGTTTTCAGAAGATTTTCTGTTATTTTTATCCATTTTACCCTTTCATTTTAAACGAATTAGTGTTATACTATTAAAAAATGACTGGAGGAATTTCATATGTCACAAACATTATCAAAAAGTAAAATTATTTTAGTCGGTGACGGTGCTGTTGGCTCAAGTTTTGCATTTGCAACTGTTACTCAAAATATCGGACGTGAATTAGGAATTATCGATATCAACTACCAAAAAACGGAAGGTGACGCATTGGACTTATCCAGCGCTCTAGCGTTTACTTCTCCTAAAAAAATCTACGCTGCAACATACGAAGACTGTCATGACGCAGATATCGTTGTTATTACTGCTGGTGCTGCTCAAAAACCTGGGGAAACACGTTTAGATTTAGTTCACAAAAACCTAAATATTTTTAAAGGTATTATTAAGTCCATTGTTGATTCTGGCTTTAACGGTATCTTTTTAATCGCTGCAAACCCAGTGGATGTTTTAACTTATGCAACATGGAAATTCTCTGGCTTCCCTAAAGAGCGTGTTATCGGTTCTGGTACTTCATTAGATACCGCACGTTTCCGTCAACGTATCGCTGAATTAGTCAACGTTGATGCACGTAATGTTCACGGTTATATTTTAGGCGAACACGGTGATACAGAATTCCCAGTATGGTCTCATGCTAATATCGGTGGTCTACAAATCGCTGAATGGGTAAAACGTCACCCAGAAGTTGACGAAGAAGAATTAGTGAATATGTTCTTTAAAGTGCGTGATGCTGCGTATGAAATTATCGAGAAAAAAGGTGCGACTTACTACGGTATCGCAGTTGCTCTAGCAAGTATTTGTAAAGCTATCTTAGATGATAACAAAGCAATCTTCCCATTATCAGTATACTTAGACGGTGAATATGGTCAAAAAGATATCTTCATCGGTGCCCCAGCAGTAATTGGTCGCCAAGGTATCGAAAGTGTTATCGAAATTCCATTAAACGATGCCGAATCAGAACGTATGGACTTATCGGCAAAAACATTGAAAAAAGTTATCGACGAAGGCTTCGCATTGTTAGAAGAAGAAAAATAATGCCATAATATACACTCTGAAATGAAGCTCTGGCACAGACATCAAAGGAGTGTGCACTGCACCAAAAAAGTTTGTGACGCGGACGTCTAATCAGCAAGTCAAGTCCGCTTATCTCACTCACCCCAATTTATTAATACAGCACTTGAACTATTTTGTTCAAGTGCTTTTTCCTACTACAAAAACAGACCTTACTCCCTTTCAACGGAAGTAAAGTCTGTGTTAAAATATTGAGAATACCAACTTTTTCTGGGCAACGGGAAGTGCCCTGACATCTTGTGGAAACCTCTTCCTCAGTCTGTAACGGAACAATGGGTGGTATCTATTCGCCATTTAAACTAACTCTCCGACATTCTTTGGAGACCCACAAAATGTCGGAGAAGCAATATTTTATATCATCATGCTGCGCAGGTTATGCTTCTTGATGTTGGTTTAAGTACTCCAACAACACACCACTGACAAAGCGCCGTGATTTTTCGTCGCTGAATAATTTACTCAAATCAATCGCCTCGTTAACCGCCACTTTAGCTGGTACTCGCTCATGATCCACATATAATAATTCATAAAAAGCCACTCGTAACACGACTAAGTCAATTTTTGCTAGCCGGTCGATAGTCCAATCTGATAAAAAGGATTCAATTTCTTTATCAATTGCCTCTTGATGCGCCAAGACACCTTCAACAATTTCGTATAAATAAGCATCTCCCACTTCATCGAAGCCAATTTCTGGGTCATTGCCTGCTTCAAGCGCAAATGCAGTTGCCACTTCCGGTGTTAAATACTCCGGAGCTTCAATTAGCTGAAACAATGTTTGCACTGCTTTTTCACGTACATGACGACGCTTCGTTAACTTATTTTTCAAGTGCTTCACCATTTTCATCATCTAAATGGAAAAAATCAGCTTGTGCCGTATCCGTTTCAACTGAAATAACATGCACATTGACTTCATCAATCACTAAATCTGTCATAAATAAAATTTGCTCTTTCACACGTTCTTGAACTTGCATCGCTACTTTTGGCACTGAATAACCGTACTTCACTTGAATATCTAAGTCAATCGCGATTGACGCTTCGTTACGACGTACTTTTGCCCCTATTTTTTCACGCTCTAAGCTGAAGATACTTCCTGAAATTTTTTGGAATGAACGATTCGCATTGTAAATCCCTTCAACTTTAGTTGCTGCTTTGGCTGCAATTGTTTCAAGGACTGTTGTTGTAATATTCATCTCACCTAAACGATTTTCGTGTGATGCTTCAAATGGAATTGATGTTTGTTTCGCCATATCCTTTTCCTCCTATTGTTTACTCGTTTATAGTACAATTAAATGCTTAGGACTACGGTTTAAACTATACGCGCCATCTGCTTGAATGACCAAGTCATCTTCAATACGCACGCCACCTAAGCCATCTACATATATTCCAGGCTCATTCGTTACAACCATATTCACTTCCAACGGCTGTTCATTACGGAAATTAACTCCAGGTTGTTCGTGAACATCAAGCCCTAAACCATGTCCTGTACTGTGTCCAAATTCCGCGCCATAACCTTTTTCAGTAATATAATCACGCGCAATCGCATCCATCTCTTTACCTGTCATACCCGCTTTTGCCGCACGAGTCACGCGTTCATGCGCTTCTAATACAATCGCATAAATTTCTTCTAATTTAGGATTGACACTACCTAACGCAATCGTACGAGTCATGTCTGAGCTATAGCCTTTATAATAGCATCCAAAATCTAGCGTAATCATATCGCCATCTTCAATCACTTTATCACTAGCAACACCGTGCGGCATTGATGAACGCACACCACTAGCCACGATAGTATCAAACGACATTTCCGAAGCGCCTTTAGATTTTAAGAAACGCTCTAACTCATTAGCTACTTCAATTTCAGTCACACCTGGTTTGATAAATGTTAAAATATGCTCAAACGCTTGGTCTGTAATCTCACAAGCTTCTTTAATGATAGCTATTTCTTCCGGTTCTTTAATCGCACGGATTTTTTCAACTAATAAACTTGTCTCGACAATTGTCGCTGGGAATAAGTCTTTAACCGTTAAATAGGTTGACACATTCATATCATCTGCTTCAATCGCAACCGTCGATAACTGTTCCTCAGCTAAAATATCAGCTACTTCTTGGTAGACACCTTTTTTATGGATGCGCACCGTAAATCCTTTTGCTTGCTCATGCGCTTGTGTATTATAGCGAAAATCTGTAATAAAATATTGATTTTCGGGTGTTACTAACACCGCACCCGCTGAACCTGTAAACGATGCTAAATAATAAACATTCTTCAAATTCGTTACTAATAAACTGTCAGCTCCATGTTTTGATAATTGCTCACGTACTCGATTGATTCTTTGCATTACCTATCCGCTCCTTGCCTAATTGACCTCATCTACACTGTCACAACCATTGAAATTGCATCTCACCAGTTTGCGATAGCACCACGAGTCATTTACCTCATTATATCAAACTTTTCATAAAATGTCGCTAGTGCCACGTTTAAAACATCGTATGAACAAAAGCAATCGGTTTGAACGCCTATAAGCCGCATATAGCACACACATGTTATCTAACGAAAATTACTAAACCAAACGTCAAGCCACTCTAGCGTCTTGGCTTTCAAACAGAATAATTGGCACTATTATTCTTAGTAATTTCATCTAATGAAATTACCGTCCGTGGACTACTCTCAAAACATAAAAAAGAAGCTGCACCTTAAACGGTACAACTTCTGATACTACTACTTCGCGCGGTGCTTCCTAAACCTAATTGAAGCGAAACACCGTCACTAAAGCTACACAAAGCCTATAGACCGATACTATTCAAAGATATTTTTTTTGAATTCGTAATCATCCATATACTTGCGCCTAGCGGTTAAGCTTTGTTAGTTGTTTTGTTCAAAATACAAGGCGTAGCTTTCAACTAAATAATACACAGTTTGTTTTGGGAGAGTTTCACCTGCTGTTAAATGCGAGTGCGTTAAAGTTGAATTCAGCCGCCATTCATTTAAACGTTCTTGAACAATTACAGTGCCATTTTCAAAATGAAATGTATGAATTGGGAGCTTTTCTTCTTGAATTCGGTACTGAAAATTACGTTGTTTTTTTCGATTACTATTATCTTGCCAATTTTCCTCTTTTAGTGTCGCTACGAGTTGATTCACTTCTTTCAACAACGCACCATCTATCGGTTGCTTTTTCGCATCCTGTAATAAAATACCATCCAGAATAAAATTATTTAAAGGGAGTAAAGATTCTGGAAATTGTTCATCTATATAGAGATGATGCGCAATGAGTACAAGTGCCTCATTGGCAGTTTGATATAATTTTAATTGGTTGCTTTGATATAAGATTTTCTCAACCGGGAGAAGCCGAGAAAAGTAATTGCTTTGTTTTTCAATAACGCTTAATAACTCGTTTTCCAATTGAGTTTTGACATTATCTGATGCTAACATCTGTTTCGCTAATGCAAACTGAATTTGATTTTCATAATAAGCGCTAAAATTTTTATAACGTTGACTTTGAATTTGATTATAGGATAGTAAACTCATATAGAGTAATTGACTTAAAAATAAAAACACCATTACAATCGGCAGTGCCATCCCACGTTTATTCTTCAAGATGAATCACTCCTGAAAATGTTTGATTGTTTTGATAAGTTAAGACAATTTCAATTACAGGTGCTTGATAAGAAACATACCACTCTTTTACTTCATAAGCATAAGGTTGATGCCCGGGTTTCTTAAACAATTTGTTATTTTGTAACACTATTTGATAGGGCTGCTTGCCGGCAGATAAATTAATTTGAGTCGGTGTCACACTCTCAAGTTGATAGTGCTTTAACTCTTGCTCTAACATTACCATCAACTGCACCCAATCAGCGGCATGATTATCAATTTCTAGCTGGCGAATTTTCTGATAAGACGATAACGCACTGAAAAGACTATGTACCATCATACTAATGATGAATAATGATAACAAAGCTTCCCACAGTATAAATCCTTTTCTATTCAATCGCTTCAAGTAAGACATGATGGGTTGCTCCATTCTCAAAAGAAATCCAACATTGGCTTTCATCACAATCAAATTCCGTAATTGCATCATACTGCACATTATATAACGCTATCCGGTTACGTAACGTTTCGCCTTGACTATCCTTAGCCAGCTTCAACTTGACTAAATCATAAAAGACACGCCACTGATGCATTTCAGCTTGCAAGCGCGATAGTCGTAACACTTCTGATTGAAAACCCGGAATATACAGCATTAGCATCACACTCATTAACAAAAAACCAACCAATGCTTCCGTCGCACTAAACCCTCGGTTATTGACGCACTTCAAATTTACCACTTCCTAATTGAAACACTAGCTGCACTTCTTTTCCAGTATCAGAATAAAAATACACCGTACTAAATTGGTCGGTACGACCATTGGCTAAATAATTAAAATCGTAACTCTTATACATTTTCCATCCCGGCGGAAAAGGAAATTGTACCTCATTAAAAATCACACGATTCTGTGCTGCTTCAAAACGAACCGTTCGTGTTCGCTGCATAACAATCGCTTCTTGTTGCGCTAAATTCAATTGCGCACTCACTTTTTCAAAAAATAGTCGCTCAGCGATGCTTTGCTGCCATGATTGGAAAGGGAGACGAACAACCATTAACAATACAAAGCTCATCATCAATAAGACGACTAAACACTCCATTAAACTAAAGCCTGCGCAATTTTTCTGCCTACTCCACATTGATTGGCAACTGAATTACAGCATCCGAAGTAAGTTTTAACAAACGTTCTGCCTCATCCGATTGTTTTTGCGTAATATAGCCTTCTGAAACTAATTTTGCCAAGGACGCATCTTTTGAACTTTCTACTAAATTATACGTATTGACTTGCGTTTCAATAATTTCAGCAATATTAGCTCGCGCTTGCTTTTCAATTCGGTCGCGTTGACCGGCAACGTTTGGAATAATAATCGCCATTAATAGTGCCACGATAATTAGTACAATCAGCATCTCTATTAATGTAAATCCTTTTTTATTCTTGATGCACAGTAACTTTTTTACTAGCTTCTCTCTCATTCATTTTTCACCATCTTTCTCTAATTTATAAACCATCCATTGTTAACATTGGTAACATCATCAATAAATACATCGCCATCACCATAACCGCAATGATAATAAACAGGATTGGTTGTAAATATGTCAATTTTTTTGCGATATCTTCCAACATATCTGACAAAATTTTGGCAGCATAAACTAAACACTTCGTTGGCAATTGACTCGTTAACTCGCCCTGATAGATAATCATGCCAAACTCAGAGCGAAACAACTGTAACTGGTCAAGTGTCGTCTTCAATTCCTCGCCTTGCTGATACCCTGACTGCAAATACAATGCCAATTCACTAAGAAATGGATCTATCGGATACTGCACGATAAAATCAATCGTTTGTTGAATAGAAAACCCGCCACCGATAAAATGTCCTAAAGTATCTGCTAATTTATAGGTCGTGTAACTGCGAATCCAATGCCGTATAATGGGTACTTTAAGTAATATTTTGTTACGAGTCATGTAAGTTTGTTTCATTAAATATAAATCAAAAAACAAATAGATAACGACTACAATCCCTAAGCCGCCTAGCATCAACTGCGGCAAGTACGTGAAAAAAAGTATCAATACGCGAACGAGTATATTCGAATCAAAGGTTTCCTGAGAAATAAAACTGGTTATATGGGGTAATAAGAACAAGCGCATCCCTAATAGTAGGATAATCAAAAAGACAAACATCACACACGGATACATCAATACTTTGATAATCTTCACTTTATTTTCTTGGCTTTTAGCTAATTTATTTGCACTCGTTAACAATGCATCATAAAACCGACCTTGTCGCTGAGCGTAATAAAGTTGTGCAACTATATCGAGCGAATAGCCTATTTGACGCAATCCAATCTCAATCCCTTTACCCGACGCTAAGGTTGTCACCAATATATGAATCAACGGCTGATACTTCGGCATCAAAAGTTCCATGAAGACCAATGCTTGATTCAAGGAAAATCCCTCTGTCAATAATTCATATAAGGTTCGTAAAAAATAAGATTGATCTTTGGCAGGTAATTTAGAAATGGGTTTGCGCTCAAATAATTTCAAATTGGTGATAGCTTTTCGTTGAAAGATACCCATTTGCCCACGCCTTTCTCAGTTTTTGATTCAATGTTTTAAATATCGCCGGTTCCTGATGACATGCACCCAGTAATGCTTGCCCCTCCAGTATTTCAAATAAGGCATATCGATTATCATGAAAACTTGGAATTAACCGCTGTGATACAATACCGATGAGTGTTTGCTGAATTTGCTGATTAGTTACCGATAATTCTTGCAGGCGACCAATTACACCTAAGGTGTTTTTCGCATGAATCGTCGCAATCATCAAATGACCCGTCAACGCTCCACGAATAACCATTTTTGCTGTTTCCTCATCTCGAATTTCTCCGATTAATAATATATCGGGATGGTGACGCAACGCTGCTTTAATCAACTGCTCGTAAGAGACACCTGCACGATAATTAACCTCTGTTTGTAGAAATTGTGGCTCAATAATCTCCACAGGGTCTTCCATTGTAATGATTTGTAGCGTCTCTTGCGCCATACGCTCGCGTAATAAATGATAAATGGTCGTCGTCTTACCTGACCCTACCGGACCCGAAAATAAAATTAATCCACTTTTTCGTTGTACCAATCGCTTCAAACGCACTAAATCATCTGGAAAGTAGACATCTAAATGATTTTGTTCCTGCTTTTTTTGATGAATAACCCGGATGACTAACGACTCGATTAAATCAATATTAGTAATCGTCGACAAACGCAGCTCAATCCGCCCGATGGATGTTTGATAATGAATCGCGCCCGACTGTGGTTTCCGCTTTTCTCCAACATCTAAATTCGCCAAAAATTTAAGATAACTAATTAATTTTTTACCATTAGTCAAAAGTACGACTATTCATAAAAATAAATACTACATTCAACTTTCCCATCCTGAGCCGAATTTTGCCAAAGCTACTTTTCGTTTGTTATGCTCTTAGCAGGGCGTAGTATATTAAAGTGGTTCGTCTTTACGGCTGACCTACCACTATAAATGTACTATTTAATTTTCAATGAATAGTTGTACTTTTGACACATTTCCAATAAGACGCAACCCTTATCAGCCTAGTCAATTCTAGTCACTCCCATTACAGGACGTGCGTAGACTATATGTCAATCTCTGTTTAGAGACCAAGTATTTTTCCACTGTCTTTCGCTTACAGTGTACTCTCCCATCAGGAGATAGTCGTTAGAGGTTATTCATATCCTTTTTAGGACTTAGAACATTCCTACCGAAACAAACCCTTGTTAATATCTACTTAGCACTACCGTTTCTTGTCGTCACTCACAAGCACTGAATAGCTTTTATTTCAGCTTATAGACATCCTACTCATTCTTTCTAGTTTCCATACCTTCACGCTCGATGTTTCCATCCACGTTGTGGTTGAGTTGGCTCTTGAGGTTCTTCCTCGGTTTAACTCTTGTTATGATACACACCAATCACTTGATGTGCAGGGCTTTCTATTTATCATATTTACTCAATGTATAAAACTCAAAAACTTCGTGGGTTATATATATTGTTGTAAACTGTTAGTTTACCCCAGTCCAACGGTTTTTCTGCATAGAACTGCATTTTGCCAAATTGGCGAAAATACAATACATATTGCTGACTGACCGGCAATAAATGAATATCGGATACACTTTGATTCACTGCATCTTTTACTAATTGTTGAACGTCTTCTTCAATCGCCGACTGCATAAGCACCTCCTCCGCAATTCTTGCTCGCTTAAGTTGACTTAGCATCCACCTCGAAAAATTTCAGCACCTATCGCTGCTTTCGCTGCATTTATTCCAGTGCGCCAACTTTCGCGTAATGTTTATCCCATAACCACTGATAAATACACAAAATTGATGGCAATTACTTTTTTTATCACTAAAATTTGTCAAGAATTTTTCGTCTCAAAATGTATGACTGATATCTATTGTTAAATTCAATGCTTCGCAACATATCAATAGCTGCAAAAATTAATTGTAACAATCAGTACATCAGACATTAAGGAGTGCGCTCTAGGTATTGCAGAGATACCAGGTTTTGAGATACACTTCGCCAAGTAAACAGACTTCTAAATAAATTATTAAGATAGCAATTACTACCATCCATCAAATACACATTCGGTTATTATTAATTTGTAAAAAAATCACAAACATACATTCAAAACTAGAATAAATCCAGTATTTATGACCTCAATTTATCTTTTATTGGATTTTGCAAATCGATTAAATTGTACGATTGATGATTTGATAATTCAGATAATAATCTGAAATACAATTTGAGTGATATTCTTCTATAAAAATAATCTATAAAATCTATCGGTTCATATTGAACCGTCACCCTGGTATTATTTTGCAAAAAATTTATTAGGGTGTTTTTATATTGGATTACGCATCGCTTAAAATCATAAAATTCAATAGCGCGTTTTGATTTTGTATAAAAAATCGAATTTTAACCTTTCGCCTTTCCTACCAGAAAAAGGCAAAGACTTTAAAGACAAAAACACTGCCCAGCTTTACACTGATGAATGGTTGGGTTAAAATAAAGTTGCGAAAATTTATGAGCACTCCTTTGTAAATCATGTGTTCGTGAATATGTTATTGATGATATCTATACAAATTCGATTGAAGATTTTGGGCTGGCCTCAAACCTAGTGTACTGGGAATCTACCTTTCTTGGTCTAAGAAACATCTACAAGATGATGTAGATAAGTTTGTTTTCCGCTATAGTACTCGTAATATGGCAGAATAGTGACCGTCTCAATCTTCTATTGGCATCTTCAGGATTCGTACTACATATATGGAGTTAATCTATGGATAAACTACATGCAGAAATGGAGCGAACGCTTTCTAAAAAATTGATAATAAGCTAGTTGATTATCAATTTTCTCTCTGATATTTTTTAAAAAGTAACATCTTAGTCATTATAATCGACCTATACTCGGGAGGTGGTTCATATCATACCGAAAATTTCTCCAAGACCTATCCAACTATACGATTTATAAAAACTTGAAAAGATTCCATAAATGAGCATACAGGCTCGACTTTCTGAATTAAATACTGAAGTAAATATTTCAGATAATAAAGATAAAATTAATACCTTTTTTATAAGAAGTATCAGTTTAGAAGGTCTGAGATTCTGTTTGAGAAAGATGAACTAAAGCTCTCCCATCTTGATTTGAAATTACAACAATCACTGGATTATAGCCCGAAAGAAGATAAGGAAGGTGGAAAATGGATTGGTATGACTACATGATAAACGCATCGAAGCAATCACGCTTTAATGCTAGCCACTGGTTTCGTTATTTGCGAAAAGTTATTTTTGAAGACCATTCTTATTTGACTGACGAAGATGTCAAAAAATTACTAATCTCCAAAGAACTAACAGATTTTCAAAAAGTTAGTTTGAAATATGCTATTCAAGAGCATACACCAACCCATGAATATGTAGTTTCGTTAAATCAGCCTGCTAAATTAACCAATGTACAAAAAATGATGGAGAAATACAAGCATGGATAAAATGAGACGTGTTTTTGAAGCTTTGAATCATGAGTTATTTCAAGCAAATCTTCGTTTAACTATCATTGTGTTGGTGGTTATGTCTTAGAGTACCATGATTTGCGAGCCACACAAGATGTAGATGCCTTTTATGAAGAAAATCAGAAAATCAGAAAATCAGAAAATCAGAAAATCAACGCAATTATCGCTCGTGTAGGACAACAATTCAACTTGAATACTAACGAAGAACTATGGCTCAATAATAATGTGGCTAATATGAATAAACAGCCACCATTAAATTTGTGTGAGGCTCTATATTCTTTCGAGAATTTAACTGTTCTAGTTGCTCCGATTGAATATGTGCTAGGGATGAAGATGGTTAGTACCAGAGAGCAGGATTTGAAAGATATTGGAGCGATTATCAAATACAAGCACTTCCGTTCGCCATTCAATACCTTTGATGACTTGAAAAGCATGGGATTTGACAACATTGACTTCTCTGTTCTCCTAGAAGGCTTCAGTTATGCCTATGGTATAGACTGGCTAGAAGAATTTTTTAAAGAGAATCAAGAAAAACTTAGAAGGTATTATTGATAATTCTATCAGATTAAAAAGACGATTTCCTAGCTTGGAAGTCGCCTTTTTTGATATTATTGATATACTATAATTTCGATTGGTATAAACACATATATAGTTTCCGAAGATTCTTAATAGGCAACTAAAAAATATCACGCATTAATATATCCTCTCACCTTTCCTACCAGAAAAACCGCCCACGTTTCTATACTTCATCCTTGAATTATGTTAAAATGAGAACAGTAGTGGCTAGTGGCAATGGGAAAGAGAGGCGTCAAATTGTCGATTCTCTACCCCCTTACTTGCCATTAACCGTCAATTCGTTAAAGAACTAAAGGAGTATCGCAAATGATTTTTAAAGCAACTTATCAAGAAACAAAGACACAAGTCCCCTTACGTGAAAATACTAAGTCACTTTACATTAAAGCTGACAGCAAAGTTGAAGCCCGTGAAAAATTTGACCAAAACACACCATACAGTATTGAATACTTACAAGAAATTTCAGAAGCGCACTTAGAGTATGAGCGCGAACATAATCCTGATTTTGAAATCTTGGAGTTTTAATTATGTCGGTATCACTGAAAAATAATGAAACAGGCATATTCGCACTAGGAGGATTAGGCGAAGTTGGGAAAAATATGTATGGTGTCCAATTTCAAGATGAAATTATCCTTTTAGATTGCGGCGTGATGTTTCCAGAAGATGAACTATTAGGAATCGATTATGTCATCCCGGATTTTCAATACATCTTACAAAACAAGCATAAAGTCTCTGCACTTATTATTAGCCATGGCCATGAGGACCATATTGGTGGCGTCCCCTTTTTACTGCAACAATTTAATGTACCGATTTATGCAGGTAAATTAGCCAGCGCCTTAATTCGTAATAAATTAAGCGAACGCGGTTTATTGCGTGATGCAAACATTACTGAAATTGACGAAACTAGTGTCTTACGCTTTAAAAAGACGACTGTCAGTTTCTACTTAACAACACATAGTATCCCGGAAGCATACGGTGTCGTCGTCAAAACACCTCCAGGTAATATCGTTTTTACTGGAGACTACAAATTTGATTTTACACCCGTGGGTAAGCCAGCTGATTTACATCGTATGGCGCGCATTGGTGAAGAAGGTGTCTTAGTCTTACTCGGCGACAGTACCAATGCTGAAATCCCGACCTTTACCAAATCGGAAAAAGTAGTCGGTCGCTCCATTAAAAACATTATCCAAAGTGTGGAAGGCCGTGTGATTTTCGCAACCTTTGCGTCAAATGTATCTCGTTTACAACAAGTAGTAGAAGTTGCAAAAGATACTGGACGTAAAATTGCTGTATTTGGTCGCAGCATGGAATCAGCCATAAAAACAGGACGCGAATTAGGCTATATCAACACGGACGGTCAAGACTTATTCGTTGATGCACGTGATATGCAATCAGTCGACAGTAAAAAACTCATTATCCTTTGTACAGGTTCTCAAGGCGAGCCGATGGCGGCACTTAGTCGTATCGCTAATGGCACACACCGTCAAATTACCGTACAACCAGATGATACAGTAATTTTTTCAAGTTCACCTATTCCAGGTAATACACTAAGTGTCAACCGTGTGATTAACCGTTTGACTGAATTGGGTGCTACTGTGATTCACGGAAAAGTAAATAATATTCACACCTCTGGACACGGTGGCCAACAAGAACAATTATTGATGCTACGCTTAATGAAGCCGAAATATTTCATGCCGGTGCATGGTGAATTCCGTATGCAAAGCATTCAAGCTGAACTCGCACAAGAAACAGGTATTCCAAAAGAGCATTGTTTCGTGATGAAAAATGGTGATTTATTAGCCGTCACTCAAAACTCTGCACGCATTGCAGGGAATTTCCAAGCGCAAGATGTGTATGTAGATGGTAGTGGTATCGGTGATATCGGCAGCATTGTTTTACGTGATCGCCGCACCCTGTCTGAAGATGGCTTGATGATTGTGACAGCAACCATTGATTATGCCGCTAAACAATTAGTCAGCGGACCTGATATTATGTCACGTGGCTTTATCTATATGCGTGAATCGCTTGACCTAGTCAACGAAATTCAATCCGAACTACGCGCAGCGATTTATCGTGCATTGTCACAGCCGACTGTTTCCGAACGACAACTACGTGACACCATTTTTGATACCATTTATCCGCTAATTCATGAACGCACTGAACGTAAGCCGATGGTATTACCTATTTTATTAGATATCAATAAAGGCGTTCGCAAACGTATACCGCTTGCGACAGATGAAAAAAAATAATAGCATAAGTCACTCATTAATAGGTAAAAAGCGAGGATGCATCAGGCATCCCCGCTTTTTATTTGTGATTAATTTTATAATAATTGGTGCAAGGTTATATCTGGATACTTATCTTTGAACCAATTTTCAGCAAATTGATTCTCAAATAGAAAGACCGGTTTACCAAAACGGTCACGTGCCAATAGATTACGACTACTCGACATATTCGGATTCAAATCTTTTTCGTCAATCCAACGAGCAATCTTATTACCAATCGGTGTCATGTCTACTTCCGCATTGTATTCATTCAATAAACGATATTGAAACACTTCAAACTGTAATTGTCCCACCGCACCAATAATATATTCTTCCGTGTGATAGGTTTTATACAATTGAATTGCGCCTTCTTGAACCAATTGTTCAATCCCTTTATGAAATGATTTTTGTTTCATCACATTTTTCGGACTAACTTTCATAAATAATTCAGGCGTAAATTGTGGCAATGGCTTAAACTCCACTTTTGCTTTATTCGTATACAAGGTATCACCAATCTGTAAATTTCCCGTATCATACAAACCAATAATGTCACCCGCAACCGCTTCTTGCACTTCTTCACGCGCATCTGCCATAAATTGTGTCGTATGTGCCATTCGTAAAGTCTTACCGGTACGACCGAGTGTCACATTCATCCCTTGCTCAAATTGACCAGAACAAATACGGATAAAAGCGATACGGTCACGGTGTGCCGGATTCATATTTGCTTGAATTTTGAAAATAAATCCAGTAAATCGGTCATCTGTCGGTTCGATTATTTCGTCTGTTGCTGTTTCAACAGCTGATGGCGCAGGCGCTAAGTCAACAAAGGCATCAAAAAAGGTTTGGACACCAAATCCCGTTAAGGCTGACCCGAAAAATACAGGGGTTAATTTCCCTTGAGCAATTAATGCTTTATCAAACTCATTCCCCGCTTCCAACAATAATTGCGCATCTTCCAGTGCTTGAGAATAAATTGTTGATTGCTTAAATGCATGGTCACCGTCTGCTTCGCCGTCAGCATCTAATGGAATATAGCTATCCTCTTCATCATTGATACCACGCAACTCCACACGTTGGTTATATATGTCATATAACCCTAATAATCCTTTACCCATCCCCATTGGCCAGTTCATCGGATAGGCATTAATACCCAATACTTCTTCTAACTCAGCTACTAATTCTAACGGCTCACGACCATCACGGTCCAATTTGTTCATAAAAGTGAAAATCGGAATTCCGCGCATACTACAAACTTCAAATAATTTTTTGGTCTGAGGTTCAATCCCTTTACCAGAATCGACAACCATCACCGCCGCATCAACTGCCATTAGCGTACGATATGTATCTTCTGAGAAATCCTCATGCCCTGGTGTATCCAAAATATTCACTTGATAACCATCATAATCGACTTGCATCACTGAACTGGTTACTGAAATTCCACGTTGCTTTTCAATTTCCATCCAATCTGATTTAGCAAATTTTTTCGATTGTTTCCCTTTTGCTTTAACTGTCCCTGCTTCACGAATCGCACCACTAAACAGCAATAATTGCTCGGTAATGGTAGTTTTCCCAGCATCGGGATGGGAAATAATCGCAAACGTTCGACGTTTATTCACTTCTTTTTTTATATCTAAATTCATAAATCCTCCTATTAATGACTCCGTTATGTTGAAAGGTAAGCCCCAACACAAATTATGTGGCGCATGCTTAAGCTGCTTCGACTCAAAACTTGAAGCACCATGCACTCCTTAGTCTTTTAAACTACTTCATTTAGTCTGACTTAACGTCCAATTCAGAAAATACTTTTGTGCACTAAACACACACCGACAGGTTACTTCAGTATTTCCAACCAGAAAACTAGCGCTCAGACTCTATTTATTCCATCATTCGTTCTGGTTATCAAAATGCCTGCCCTACACTATATTTATACATGAGAAAAGAGCTGGTTTACTTAGCAGCTCCTTTTGTCACTTATCTTATTCTGGCTCACTTGGGCTAGCTCGGCGTTCCCTTCAAAAAGCGCCTTTGTACGCTTTACGCACGCTGTTGCCTTTCTCCAGTAGTCCAA
Organism: Aerococcaceae bacterium zg-1292; assembly: GCA_016126655.1. GTDB lineage: Bacteria > Bacillota > Bacilli > Lactobacillales > Aerococcaceae > Globicatella. The sequence continues at coordinate 1,925,667 of CP065955.1, forward strand.
ACTAGAACGCCCACGCTCGCACTCTGTTTTTACTTTAGTTTAACTATTTTTCGCGAATTGCACCAATTTTGATTCGGCTATTGGTTTTTCTTCGGGCTTTTCGTTGGCGATAACTTCGTGAATCAGCTTTTCTAGTTCTTTTTTTTCTTCGTCGGTCATACTTGTACTGTCCCACATTTTCTTTTTTGGTTCTTTTTTAGTAGTCATATCAAACTCTTCATAATCTTGTACTTGATGCTTAAAGCGAACCACTTGTTCTTCTGGATATAAGGCATCAAAATCTGTATTATCCAATAGTTCACGGTAATTTTCGATAATGTCGAGCATTTCATTTTTCATATCTTTTAACGCATCACGAATATGCAGTCCTGAATCTACTAACTCATGACTATGCTCAGCAAACTCTTCTTGGTATTGCTCTACTTGTTCATTTGTCCGTTGTAAAATGCGTTCAGCTTCCACACTGGATTCTTCAACAATCTTATTTCCGGTCATTCGTGCATCCACAATTCCATCTTTCAACGCTTGTTCCATCTCAATATACTGTACTAATTGCGTTTGAATCTCTTGCACTTGTTGTTGCAGCGTCGAAATTTGATTGTCCTTTTCCTTTAGGGCTTGGTCAACTTGAACTTTATTGTATCCAAACAAACTGTTTGAAAATTGCATATTATAACCCACTCTCTACTTATTCTGTTTATTTAACAGTCGCTACTCCAATTTTAACAAAAAATCAAGCTGTTCGCACCCTTTTTTTGCAGAAAATTTGATAAATATCACACCGAAAAATTGGCTATCAACACATCAAATCCATCACAATGTTTGTTGTCACTGTGTGCCACCAAACAATAGTTTATGAGTAAATTATGAGCATCAATTCACAATGTTAATTAAACATTTACATTAATTGTGTATACACATACAAGCATAAATGCTAGAATCATAACTGGATGCTTTGTCCAAAAAATAAAAGAGAGAGGATTTTTGTCATGAAAAAAATTTCAACAATAGCATCAGCTGTCCTACTAGTGGCTGCAAGTGTATTATTATTTATCACGGCACCATTGAGTAATGTTTTAGCGGCTGAAACAGGTACCGCAACCGAAAAAGGAAACGGCGGTGATGTGACCGTTACGGTAACCCTGGAAAATGGTAAAATTACCGATATCCAAACAAAACACGGTGAAACCGGTGGATTAGGTGAAGAAGCTATCAATCGTTTGGTCGAACAAGCGATTAAAAACCAATCGGTAGAACTTGATGTTGTTTCAGGAGCGTCATTAACTTCCAATGCCTTTATCACTGCTTTATCAAAAGCAATTGAAAAAGCTGGTGGTGACGTTAAGTCATTCCAAGGTAAAAAAGAAGAAGTTAAAGAAAAAACAGAAGAAACAATGGAAACAGAAGTTGTCGTCGTCGGTGCTGGTGGTGGTGGTTTTGCTGCTGCAGTATCTGCTAAACAAGCAGGTGCAGATGTTGTTTTATTAGAAAAATTACCTGTGGTTGGTGGAAATACCCTTATCTCAGGTGGTGAATACGCGGCTCCAGGAAACTGGCTGCAAGCAAAAGAAGGAATTGAAGACTCACCTGAAAACTTCGCTAAAGATATCGAAGCAGCTGGTGGCGACCCTGAGCTTATAAAAGTTGTCGCAGAAAATGCGACTGAAACAGCTGAGTGGTTACGCGATGAAATCGGTGTGAAATGGTTAGATTCATTAATGTTCTTTGGTGGACACTCTGTCAAACGTTCATTAATTCCTGAAGGGCATACTGGTAATGAATTAATTTCAAAATATAAAGTCAAAGCAGAAGAATTAGACATTCCAGTCTTAACAGAACATGATGTCAAAGAAATCTTAACAGAAGACGGAAAAATTGTTGGCGTGAAAGTCGAAACGCCTACATCCATTCTTACGGTTAAAGCAAAAGCCGTTGTTTTAGCTTCAGGTGGTTTTGGTGCAAACAAAGAAATGCTTTACGATAATGACCCAGAAGTTGATGACCATGTCTTGTCAACAAACTCACCAGGTGCTACTGGAGACGGTATCACTATGGCACAAGCACTTAATGCCGATACTACAGGTATGGACAAAATCCAATTATATCCAATTTGTGACACTGAAACAGGTAAATTACTTTATGTCGGTGATACACGTTTAGTAGGCGGGGCTCTTCTTGTTAATAAAGAAGGTAAACGTTTTGTCGAAGAATTAGATACACGACGTGCAATTTCATTAGCTATTAAAGAACAAACTGACCATGTCGGCTACCTTGTATGGGATGAAGCATCTTCTGAAAAAACAGGAACCATCCATTCACATCCTGCTGAAGCAGAAAGCTTATTCGAACGTGGCTTATTACACAAAGCAGATACATTGGATGAATTAGCTGAACATTTTGGTATTGATAAAGAGCAATTAAAAGAAACAGTTGCCAACTTCAATGAAAACTCTAAAAACGAAAAAGATCCAGAATGGAATCTTCGTATGTTAGGTTGGACAATTGAAGAAGGACCTTACTACATGTTGAAAGCAGGTCCTGCTGTTCATCATACAATGGGCGGATTAAAAATCAATACTGAAGCTCAAGTGATGAACAAAGATGGTGAACCAATCAAAGGTTTATATGGTGCCGGTGAAGTTACCGGTGGTATTCACGGTTCAAACCGTCTAGGCTCATCTGCCATGGCTGATATTTCTGTATTCGGACGTATCGCTGGTAAAAATGCCGCTGAATTCGTTAAAGAATAATATTTAGTCTCATACCGCAATCTCACTTAGAGGTTGCGGTAATTTTGTAATTAAATGGTAACTACCTGATTTCCTAGATTAACTAATCCACATACAATCCACACTGTTTCACGTTGTTTAACTGGGTCATCGGTATGAGTCCATTGAAGCTTTTCAGTGGCGTAATATATTTGCATTTCCCCTTTTGTAAAAACGAATAGATGGTATAGTTTAATCAAAAGATGGATGTTGATGATACTCTCTTGTTGCGTTACTCTATAGACTATATTTTTAAAGATTATTGAGGGCAAACCAGCTACAATTCACATCCTGAGCATTTCTTTTGCATATACATTCCAAAATATCTACGTATTGCCTAATGATGAATGAAAGGAAGATGATAAAGAGGCTTAAAAGAGGAAAAAAGGACTATTCTATTTCTTTTTTTCTGTCTTTCAGCCTATCAATGCGCCTGGCCAAAACCTTTACAATGAGGTACGTTCAACCAGTATCATAAAAACATTACGCCTTTTTAACAATTGAATCATGATAAAAAACCTATATTACAGAATTATAGTTCTATAATATAGGTTAGATTTTTATTTGACTTAACGTTTATTCTACGCTTTTAGCGCCTCAATCTGATCTAACAAGCCATCGACGTATTGAATCGCACTGCGCAAAGCATTGGCGTTTTCCATAGAAACACCTGCTTTTGCGGCTAATTCAAGTGGCGATAAAGTTCCACCAGCTTTTAAGACTGTTAACCAACTATCAATCGCTGCTTGTTCTCCTTTTGCGATTCGTTGTCCGATTTGCGTACCGACCGTTAAACCAGCTGAATAGGTATATGGATATAATCCCATGAAGTAATGAGGCTGACGCATCCATGTTAATTCTGCTCCCGGTGTAATTTCAACCGCCTCTCCCCAAAATTGCGATAAAGTTTCATGGAAGAATTGATTTAACACTGTCGCATTTAACAATTCCCCATTGTCCACAGCTTGATAGACTTTTCGTTGGAAATCTGCTTCTAATAAATGCGTCACCATATTATGGAAATACGTGCGAGAGATAAATTCAGAGATTAATACCCGTTTTTGCGCATCATCAATTGGTTGATTTAATAGATATTGACAGGCAATAACTTCATTTGCAGTCGATGGTGCTTCAATAAAGTATAAGCTTGCTTCCGGCGTGATACTCAATTGACGTTTATTCGATAAATTAAAATGACCAGCATGACCTAATTCATGAGCTAACACTAACACTTCACTTAATAACCCTGTCCAATTTAACAGTGTATAACTTGGTCCATCATATACTGATAGACAGAACCCACCGGTCGATTTAGTTTGATTCATTGGAAAATCAATCCAACGCTCATCAAAACTACGTTGTACTACACTTAAATACTCTTCGCCAAAGATACCAAAGATATTTTCCATTAATTCACGTGACGCAGAAATACTAATTTTTTCCGGTTCTATTGTTGTAAATGGCATTTTGATATCGCATAACCCGATAGAATCTAATTGCTGCTCTTCTTTTAATAATTTTGCATAACGACGCATCACTGGCGCAAACTCTGCCATAATCACATCAATTTGACGATTGTATGCTTCGCGAGAAACTTTTTGATTCATTAACAAGTAATCAATGACAGAATCAAAACCACGTAGGCTTGCTAATCGTTTTTCTGTTTTAACATGATTAATATAATTTTCAGCAGCTGTATGTTGATAATGTGCCAAGCCTTCATGGAATGATTTCCACGATTCACGACGAATATTAGCATCTAAATGTGCTTCAAAGTCCCCTTCAAATGTGACAAAACTATTTTGATAGGTTTTGCCATTCGCTTCAAATGAATCAAAGGTTAAATCTTGAAATTTTGTCGTTAAGTACTGAATATATGGATGTTGCAGTGTCGCAGATAACCGACTCAAGACCGCTTCTGCTTCTGGTGATAATAAATACGGTTGCTTATCAATGATATCTTGTAAGAAGTATTTAAACGGTTCACCATTAGGATGCGTCATTACCGCTTCTAGGATTTCAACAGGTTGGCCACTTAATTCAGAGATATAAAACACCAAATGTGCGGATGAATATTCAGCAAACCCTTCTAGTTTTGCACGGTTTTCTTCATATTCGCGGTTTAATTTATCCGTTTCATATCCCAATGAACCATAGGCACTGATATACGCTTGGCGACGCGAAATCATTTCGTAGTCTTCCAACGAGTTAATAATTGTTTCAACATCATTTAAGTGTCCTTTGAAACGTTCTTCAAATGATAAAATTAATTCCTGTGTCTCACTGATTGATTCATGATAGGCTTGGCTATCTTTGAATAATAAACTTAAATCCCATGTTTCTTCTACTGGTAATGCTTCTCTTAATGGTAATTGTGTCATAAATTCACTCCTCTTTCTTTTTGGTTCGCTCGGATTAACTCGACGCCCACTTTGCATAACTCTTGAAGTATCTCTACGCTTCTTCGACTGTTGCTCCAGTGGTTCAAGTCAGGGCAGCCTCGCTCACAGTTTGTCTTGTTTTATAATGATTTATCGCATTGAATGCAATGCTTTTTCACGGTGTAATTCAATAATAAATTCTTCTATTCGTTCAAGTGCAACTTTTAACTCATTAATTGAGTAGGCGTAAGAAATACGAATAAACCCTTCGCCACTCTTACCAAATGCCGTACCCGGAACGACTGCAACGCGTTTTTCCATAATCAATCGAGTCGCAAACTCTTCAGATGTCATGCCAAATTGCGAAATATTTGGGAAAATATAAAAAGCTCCTAATGGTTCAAAACACGGTATCCCTAATCGCTCTAATTCAGATAACAAGAATCGCCGACGTTGATTGTAACTTTCACGCATCTCTTCTACATCAGGGTCTCCTGACCTTAGTGCTTCTAACCCCGCATATTGACTCATCGTCGGTGCAGCCATAATCGTAAATTGATGTATTTTCGTCATTTGCTCAATCAATACCGCTGGCCCAGCACAATATCCCAATCGCCATCCAGTCATCGCATACGCTTTAGAAAATCCATTAATATAAATTGTACGTTCGCGCATACCTGGTAAACTAATAATGCTAACATGTTCTTCATCGTCATTATATGTTAAGCGGTCATAAATTTCGTCTGAGACAACCAATAAGTCTTTTTCAATAATCAAATCCGCAATCGCTTCTAAATCCGCTTTGGTCATCACCGCACCGGTCGGATTATTCGGAAACGATAATACTAATACTTTAGTTTTATCCGTAATCGCTGCTTCCAATTCCGCACGGGTTAATCGGAAATTGTTTTCCTCTTTTAAGTCAACAGCGACTGGTACACCCCCTGCTAATTGCACACAAGGTAAATACGACACATAACACGGTTGTGTATAGATAACCTCATCACCTGGTTCAATGACTGCACGAAACACTAAGTCAATCGCTTCGGAGCCACCGATGGTCACCAGCACTTCTTTGGTTGGGTCATACGGTACGCCTTGTAAACGCATAATATTTTCCGCAATCGCTTGACGCAGCTCTAACAAACCAGCATTAGCTGTGTAAAATGTCCGTCCTTTTTGAATCGTGTAGATACCTTCATCACGGACATGCCATGGTGTATCGAAGTCTGGCTCACCAACACCTAATGAGATGACATCCGTCATTTCACTTGCCATGCTGAAAAAACGACGAATACCCGACGGCTCAATCGCTTGAACTTTTTGATTTAAAAAGTTTCTCATGGCATAACCACCATCCGACGATGATCTTCTTTTTTAATAAATAATGTGTCATACTCTTTGTATTTTTTCAAGATAACATGGGTAGTTGTCGATTGAACTTCTTCAATCACCGATAAACGCGAGGATACAAAATCAGCAATTTCACGAATCGGTGCTTTATGCAATTCTAACATAAAGTCAAATCCGCCAGATGCTAAATACATCGTTTTTACTTCTGGAAAATGATAAATCTTCTCGGCAATACGGTCAAACCCTTTCCCACGTTGCGGGTTAACGCGTAATTCAATAATCGCCGAAACCATATTATCATCTGTTTTGTCCCAGTTTACTAAAGTATGGTAGCCACAAATAATTTTCTCTTCTTCTAATTCTTTAATGGTTTGCGCAATTAATGCCTCTTCCAAACCTAGTAATGTCGCTATTTCTTTATTCGTCAAACGACTATCGTGCTCAATCAGTTTCAAGATTTTTTCTCTAGTTTCCATCATTGACGCCTTCTTTCTTTACTGATGCTCTTATTATAACAAATTTTTCACTTATAAAGTAGAAGTTTTATTGAATTTTAATAAATAGTACAAAAATGTGACCACTTTGCCTCGAACCTCTGGAGGAATTGTTGCCGTTTTGGGAAGCGCACCAAGGTGTTGTTCTAAAGTAGACATCCAGTCAGCCCATGTGAACACGTTCCATAAAATCCGTCATTTAGCTAGCTGAACTCAAATCACCTTGCACAAATAAGCGCCAACAGCACATCACTACTGCCGGCGCTTATCACCATTCTTATTGTTGTGATTGAATTTGAAACGAAATTTTCGGTTTAAAATAATCCTTTAATTCTTCTGTCAATAAAATCTCAGGGAAAATATCTTTATACACAACATATGGCAAACGTTCTCGCAAATCAATCTCATCAACCATTTGATGTACCACTTGTTGTTGAATAAAAGCATCATAACTTGCTTCGTCCAATTCACCATGATTTTCACCAAAACGCGCATACGCAATCAGTTTAAAGACAAAATATTCGTGAATACGTTCTTGCAACTCCTCTTTTTGATTCGGTTCAAGCTGGAAACTATCCCGGATAAACTCGTCAAGGGTACATCCTAATTTTTCTGCTTCTTCACGATAATTCTCCATCATCGCTTGATAATATGCATCCGATTCTTCACTATTAATCACAGTTTGCGTTGTGTTCGCAAAAAAGACCAATAAATATGGGAAAATATGATGCTGAAACTTCATTTCACGTTCACGCTCTTGAAAAGCTTCCATCGCAAATTGTCGCAATTCATGAAGGGTCGTCAAGTTTGGATTTTGTAACGCTGCAATCATCTCATCCGTTAACGCAGTCGCTTGCTGATTAAATTGTTCATTATAAACATTGAGTACACCGTTCATTACCGGTTCAACGACCGCTTCCCATGATGGAATTTCCACCACACGATACGGCTCTGGTAATAATATTTCATCAAATGTTACATAATGTTCAACATAACTTTTCATTCAATCCCTCTTCTCATTTTACGGTCTATACGGTACCGCCTCTACTTGGTAACTATCTTACCACACTTCATTTATTATTGAAATCAACGAGTCGTTCCAACTAGCAACTAATTAACATGATAGAATGTTGGTTCTTACGTTACCTGGCTCGCGCTTCACTCCATATCGTCCTTGAAACCTAACAGTTTAAATCAAAACACTCAAGTTCATCCTACCGGATTTCTTGATTTGTCCACACGGATACCGAACCGCCATTTACTGGAAACTCGCCCCAACCTTCTTCGTCAATTGTGATTTCCCCGTCATGATTACCTAAATAATCAACAAATACTTTACCTGCATTTAATTCACCAACAAACATGCGTTTTTCATTGTCATCACCATTACTCAATACCACGGCAATCCCATCTGGGTATTCATCATTACCTAAACGCGTCCAACCGATACAATTTGGATCATCTAAATAATCCGTTTGTTCACCATAAGCGTGATGACGACGTAAATGCATCATCCGGTCCAAATCCTCTCTAAAGCTCGGTTGCCCAAATTCGCCTTCTACACCATAATAATCACCATAAAATACACAAGGTAATCCTGCTTCACGCAATAAAATAGCTGCATACGCCATCGGTTTAAACCAATCTTGCACTGTTGACTCAAGTGCTTGACCTCGTTGCGTATCATGATTTTCAACAAAGGTGACTGCAGATGTTGGTAACTCTTGTACCAAAGCATTGTCAAATAATTGCGTCAAATCGTAAGATTCGCCCGCTTGACTCGCTGTATAAAAATTCATATGCAACGCGACATCTAAAATATCGAAGGTATATTGTGTGTCCGCTAAATAAGCACCTTTAATCGCGGTATCTGCATGCCAGTATTCACCAAAAATATAAAAACTTTCACCATAGCGTTCTTGTGCCTTCGCCATTAATTGTTGAATAAATTGATGGTCAATATGTTTGATTGCATCTAAGCGAAATCCTTCAACACCGGTCGTATCTACAAACCAATACATCCAATCTTCAATATGCTGAACCACGTCTGGATGACGATAGTCAATATCAGTAAACATTAAATAATCATAATTACCATTTTCACTATCAACTTTATCATCATCCGCCCAGCCTTTATTATCACCGTAAATCATAAAAATACCGGTTTCTTGATTAAGCGCATCATAATCAGTGCCTGAAAAATGATACCAATGCCATTTAAAATCGCTATACTGGTTCGCTCTGCCTTCAAAATCAAAATGTGTCCACGCTTCAATCTCATAAGGTTCACTAATCGCTTCTTGACGATTGGTTGGATTCATTTTCAGTACTTGAAATCGTTCTAAGTGGTCACCATTAGCTTTATGATTCAACACCACATCCGCAATCGGTGCAATACCATTTGCTTTTAATGCATTAATAGCTGCTAAATATTCATCTTTTAACCCATATTTCGTACGGACTGTTCCTTTTTGGTCAAATTCACCTAAGTCAAAAATATCGTACACTCCGTAACCCACATCATGTTCATTGGTTCCTTTAAACGCTGGTGGCATCCATACCTTAGTAATTCCTAAATCTGCTAAATGCGCGCTATCTTCTTCTAAACGGCGCCAGTGCTGACCATCACTTGGCAAATACCATTCAAAATATTGCATAATTGTATGATTTTCCATTAATTTCCTCCGTCACTACAAATGTTCTCTACGTATCGTATCACAGTTTACAATAAAAAAGAAGAACGTTAATTTCATCGTATGATGTCCTTAACGCTCTTTAGTTGTAGGCATCGAAACGAGTACCCTATGTCAAGCTGTCATCTGAATGGTCGTTGCCAATATATACTATTGGGAGAGAGAGAGAGTTTTTTGGCAACTGTTTGATAACAATTCATATTATGACAGCTGTATTTAAAATGAACTTAAAATTTCTCTCCGAATTTAAAAATTATTGTCCCTCTTCACTTAAACGATATTCAATATCAGCTTTTAACAAGCGATACAATGCTGCCGCAATCGGTACACCTACAAGCATTCCAATTAGACCAAACAATGCGCCGCCAATGGTAATCGACACCAATACCCACATAGCAGGCAACCCGACTTTGCCTCCAACGACACGTGGAAAAATAACATTACCTTCAAATTGCTGTAAGACAATAATATAGATTAGAAAAATAAGTGCCTGTGAAGGGGATTGCGTAAAGATTAAAAAAGTTCCCAAACCTGCACCGATATAAGCTCCAATAACAGGAATAAAGGCGGTGCTTCCAACAAAAATCCCAACAGTAGTCGCATACGGTAAGCGTAATAACAACATTCCCACCATACACATAACCCCTAAGATGACGGCTTCGAATGATTGGCTAACAAAAAAGTTTCTAAACGACCGGTCGAACACTGATAAAATGCCCCGAATCGGACGATATAATTTAGGAATATAGGCAACCATTAGGCGTTGACTTTCTGCCGCTATTTTTTCTTTATCAGTCAATAAGTAGATCGAAAAGACGATACTCATAAATACGTTGAAGACAGCTGAAAAAATACCGGTCGCTGAGGTCAATATGTTCAATAATAGATTACCCAGCGTCGACAACATTTGTTGGATATAATTCGTTACCGTTGACGCAATATCCATATTTCCGCCATTTTCACTTTGTAGTAACTTCACTAATTGTTGTACCGTTTCATTTTTTTCGATTTTCGCAAATAACTCCTGGAACTTACTTGGGTCAATCGATAATAAGGATTGAATCGCACCAATTAATTCTGGAATAACAATCCCTAATAAAATAAGAATGACAATAATAAAGGTACTATAAGCTAGCAATAAACTGAATCCGCGTTTGAATTTTAATAATTTTTCCGACTGAATAAAGCGTTCAAATAACGATTCATAGCCCACTAATAAAATATTCACAATATAAGCAATCATCGCACCCACAAAAAAAGGTTCTGATGCATGAAAAATTTTAATTAGTAAGGATTCCGCAAAACTCCAGTACCGCACAACAATAAAACAGGTAACTAAAAACACCGCCAAACCAATCACGTGTTTTCGATTATAGGTCACATACATCCCCCCTAGAATAAATTCATATACTCAAATAAGTGATTAACAACAGTAAAAAGGGCATTAAAAACACCCTTTTTTACCGACTAATTATTAACCGAGATTAATATAATTCACGAATCACATCAAACTGTTCTTTAACAGCTTCAATTTGGGCTTTATTACCAATCACAGCGATAGCTGGTTGTTCTAATACTTGCTCGTAAATCGATGCAATTTGTTGTAATGCTTCAACGGTTGTCTCTAAAACTTCTTCTTTAAAACGACGACGATTATCAGTTGAAAGTCCGACATGATGCATCACAAAAGCTTGATGACCTTTATCGGCAGCTGACAATGGCTGATTAATATCGCTAATCGTACCGATAATGTATTTCAATAACGCTTCATCATTGACTTCAAGGTTTTTAATAAATTGTGGAATCCCTTGATAAACATTCAATGTATTGACCAAATTCGGATCACGATAACTAGCAAATGTTACATTACCATTGCGACGTAATGCATGCCCAGCACCATAAGCGCCACCTTGAACACGAATATTATTCCATAAATAGTCAAAGTTCAAGATTTTCGTCATCACTTGGTACGCACCCTTAAAATCAAAGGATGGCACCGTATTAGCTGTCGCTACATAGTTCACATCTTGAGCGGCAATAAAGGCTTCTTTTTGCTTCTCACCTGTTTGATGTACCACTTTTTCGCCGATTGCTTCAACTGGCAAGTCGGCAAATCGTGCTTCAATCATCGAAACGAGTTTATCTTTTCGCTCTTGGCTACCAATATAAAATGCATTGAGACGCGCTTTATTGATTAAACGTTGATACAATGCTTGTAATTGTTCAACCACTGATGCTGCGTGGTCTGATTTTAATTGTTTCAATACCTCTTTTAAGAAATAATACTGATCCAAACCACTGAATAATTCAGCTAATTTTGACGCGACACTCACTTGGCTTAACGCACGTTGACTCGCTAATAAGTCAGCACGATAATTCATCCGCTGTTCAAAAACCGAAAGCGCCCGTTGGACAATATTCGTAATTTCTACCACATCATCCAATTGGACATTGACAGCAATTTCATGCATCAAATCAAGTAATTGTTCATCCATTTCTTCCAGTGCTTTACCACGAATCGTAAAGTAGATAGAAATCCCTTCTTCTTTCTCAAAAGCTTGAACAGCTGCTCCAATACCACCTGTATATAAATCTATCTTAGTTTGTAATTCTTTACTGGTGTAATGTTTGGTTGCTAATTTATTAATCACTTGCGCCAATAGACTTAACCATTTCAACTCATCGGACGAAAAATCATCAATGCGATACAATAATTCTAAATAATCAATCCCTGCTGTAAATTGTGGGGCATGATAAAATGTTTGGTCATCTAAAAATTGTGACACGTTTAATGGATATTCTTCGACATCTGCCGTTAAATCTTCTCTAGTTAACATAGGAATTTTTGCTAAATCTTCTTGGCTATCTGGTGTTGTCTGACGTTGAATCAATGCTTGTGTTGCATCCACAATCGACTGGACTTCTTCTGCTGATAAACTTGCTTTATAATCCTGTAATGCAGCATGTTGTTCTGCTTCTAAACGGTCATTTAGACCCGGTGTTGCTTTCAATGCGATAGATACACGGTGTGGATTTTCTAATAAGTAATTGGTCACTAATTCTTCAAAATATCCTGACTCAAAACGCGTCCGTAACTCATCAAAATATTTTGTAAAAGCTAAGCTGTCGAATGGATTTAAGTCATATAGCCACGTTTGTAAGGCTGTAATCGCATAAAGGACACCTCGTGGATTACTTTCTGAAATCACCATTTCTTTTTGCTTAAAGGTAAATGAATTTAACGATGCCATTACCAATTCTTGGTCGATGCCTTCAGCAACTACTTGTTTTAACGTATCTTCTACGATTTTTTTGAACAAATCTAGATGTTCTGTTTGCGTGTATTTTGCAATAATATTAATCATACTAAAGTAACCAATTGGTTCATGATATGCAACAATATCGCCAGCAAATCCTGCGTCTAATAAGGCTTTCTTGACAGGTGCTTGATTATTACCGAATAGCACATCAATCATCACACCTAGAGCGAAACCTTCTAAAATATCATCAGCGACATTAGTATGCCAAGCTAAGGCTAAGAAATCTTTATTCGTCGCATCATCACCTTCAGCAATCGAATAAGGTCTTTCAACATGATGGTCTTCTACGTAAGGCACATCAATTGCTAAGTTCACTTTTTCAGCACCTTTACCCGCTCCTGTAAAATATTCTTCAAGTGCCTCAAATGCAGCGGCATCATCTAAATCGCCATATAAAACGGTTAACGATTGACTTGGATGATAGTAGCGCTTATGAAAATCAACAAACGCTTCTTGCGTCAATGACGGAATGGCTTGCGGCACGCCACCGGATTCAAAACTATATAACGTATCTGGATATAAATAATGCATCACTTCATAGAACATTTGTTGTTCAGGTGACGCCAATGCCCCTTTCATTTCATTGTAAACAACACCTTTGTAGATTAATTCGTCCTCAGGTTTTTCTAAATGGTAGTGCCATCCTTCTTGTTGTAACACTTGTCCATCTTCGTATAATTTTGGTTGGAAAACCGCATCCAAATAGACAGACATCAAGTTTTCAAAATCTTGTTGATTCGTTGACGCGACCGGATAAATCGTTTTATCTGGAAAAGTCATTGCATTAACAAAAGTATTCAATGACCCCTTAATCAATTCTACAAAAGGTTCTTTTGATGGATATTTTTTTGAACCATTAAGTACGGAATGTTCTAAAATATGCGCAATCCCATTATCATTATACGGCGGTGTTTTAAAAGCAATCATAAAAGCTTTATTTGGGTCATCATTTTCCAAACGCAATACTTGCGCGCCTGTTTCTTCATGTTCGTATAACTTACCATATGATTGGATATCTTCTAGCGACTGTTCTTCAATTAATTTAAATACCATGTAAATCACTCCTATTCTGGTTCCAACTCACTGAAATGACTCCACTTCAAAAGCCACCTCTGTGCGCTTCTCGCACGCCGTTGGCTTTCTCCAGTGGTTCATTTCAAAGCGTTCGTTGTCACACTATGTTCTATTCTGGTTCCAACTCACTGAAATGACTCCACTTCAAAAGCCGCCTCTGTGCGCTTCTCGCACGCCGTTGGCTTTGAATTACGGTTCGCTCGGGTTGGCTTGACGTCCACTTCAGAAGTTACTTTTGTGCGATTCTCGCACGCCAGCAACTTCCTCCAGTGATTCAAGCCAGAACACCCTCACTCTCACTATAAGTTCCAGTGGTTCATTTCAAAGCGTTCGTTGTCACACTATGTTCTATTCTGGTTCGTTCGGGCAGCCTTGACATCCACTTCGCATAGCTCTTGAAGTGTTTACGCACTTCTACGACCTCTGCTCCAGTGGTTCGAGGCTGAACGCCCTCACTCACACTATGTTCTATTCTGGTTCGTTCGGGCAGCCTCGACATCCACTTCGCAAATCGCTTGGGCCGCTTATCGCTCTCCGGCGCTTTTTGCTCCAGTGGTTCGAGGCAAAACGTTTTCTCTCGCATTATATTCCTTTTGTTGTGCAAGGCTTAGTTAGACATATTAATTGTCTTTAACATCGTTAAAACGTTGCTATTATTGTAACGGTTTATCTAACTAATGTAAACACATAAGGATAGCCGGTATCCTTTAAAAACTAATGTAATTCCATCATTTTTCAATTTCACCCCGGTGCGTGAAGCTTGAAAACTAATATTTATCACACCTTATTATTAGAAAAACACAAATACTCGATAAACATTCATTGCCGTCCCACAACATTTCCAATCTTGATTGTCTCAAACTTATTGCCGTTACCTCATTGACTACTCTTTATCTATTAAGTTAACCATTAAGCGGTAATAATATTCGTAACTCAAACCAACCATTACGGGCCTCAAAAGTAACCGAACCACGATAACGTGTGACAATCTCACGAATACTTTTTAAGCCATAGCCATGCGAATGACTATCAAATTTTGTTGTCTTCGGCCAATCGCCGTCTAATTCCATTGGCCCTTCGTAGCAATTTTCCATCCGGATCCGAACAAATCCTTTTTCCTGCATAATTAATAAATGAATCAATCGCTTTTCAATATCATCGATTTTTTGAACACTTTCAATGGCATTATCAAGCATATTACCAAACAGCGTACTCAAATCATACGGTGTCATAAATGATAGCAAAGTACCATCTGCTACAACCATAAGTTCAATCTCATTGCGCTGACAAAAGATAGCTTTCCCGGTTAAAATTGTATCTAATATTTTATTGCCCGTTTGATTTTTGGCCTCGTATAATTTAATGTCTTTCTCCATATTCGACAAGTAATCAACATGTTTTTGATTCCCAGCTTCACTTTTTAATAAATTAATTTGGTACTTCAAATCATGATATTTTTGATTAATCATTTCAATACTCTGTTCAAGTACTTCATAATTTTGATACTGCATATGTAACATTTGTTGTAGGCGTTCATACTCAAGCCGTGTTTGCAATTGAGCTAATTGATAATGATATGCATACAAAATAGCGACACCAGCTAAGTCAAATAAGGTGCGGACTAAAAATATTTCATAGGTAAAACGACTGCTAAATAATGAGTCGCCCAAAGCATAACTCAAGTTACTCATAATAAATATCGCTGCTCCAATAATGATAACGGCCATCACTTCATGATATGTGACTGCTATAACAGCATTAAATTGTTTCAAACGACTTTCCAGCCACCAAAACAACACCGTCATCATCGGTACAAATACGCCAAAATAACATAAATAACTAAGCCATAACTGTTGCGTAATACCCAGATAAAATAGTATTTGCCAACCTAATGAAGCAATAAATTCCCCCATGATAAAAACGCGTATCGCAAAATAGAGGGCATTTTTTACATCAAATTGACCTAAACACCACATTACAGCAAAAATCAATACAATATACAAAATCATTAAAGGTAAAAACAACTGAACCACGCCGTCGCTCAGCATCATAATAATTAATAAAGTAATGAAAAATAAACTCAACACGGTAACAGTCACTCGTGCATGGTGTCGCCTTGGGCTCACTGACAAAATAATACAACAACTGACCCAATAGGAAATTGCGTAAAACACACCCGGAGTATTGGTTATCATTATTTACTCACCTCATTTACGTAGTTATTATACGTATCTAAAAAGATTTTTCTACGCGCACGACTGATAGTAAATAGTTGGTTATCGATAGTAATCGTCTGAGTCGTGGCACTTTCCATATAATCAAAGTTGATAATGGTCGACTGATTAATTTTGAAAAACCGTCCATCATTTAGTTGCTGCTCACAGGATTTTAACGAAGCACGTAAAGTCAATGTTTCATCGAGTAAATGATACGTCGCTTGATGATTAGTGACTTCAACATAACGGATAGATGCTAGCATTATTTTACGGACCGTACTTCCTGTATCTAACATCAAAAACTTTTGTTCTCTCCGCTGCATTCGTTCAATCGCTCGTTCTAAACGCTGAGTAAAGGCATAATAATTAATCGGCTTTAAAATATAATCCAATGCTTCCACTTCAAACCCACCAATAGCGTACTGTGGCGCCTGTGTAATAAACATAATTATCACATCTCGGTCTGTTTCACGAATTGCTTTTGCTGCTGCTAAGCCATCCATCACTTTCATTTCAATATCCATCAAGATAATGTCAAAAAAGCCATGTTGCACACGCACAATCTCCACCCCATCAGTGAAATGTGCGATTTTAAACCGTTGGCCACTCCTTTGCTCAAAACGCTTTAAATAATCGGTTAGAACGCTCGCATACTGTTTATTATCTTCAACAATCGCAATATGAATCATCCAATGCCTCCTTTCATTATCACAAATTCTATTTTACATTCAAATGAGAAAAAGTGACACTAATATTGTTCAGGCTCTATTCACTCGATATTAGCAATCATCAAATAACAATAGAATACCTATTTTTCTGAGGAATAGGGAATTTTCCGATATCTTGTAGGGACCCACAAGATGTCGAAGAGACAGTACAATACCACAAACCACTGTGCCTTCAAATATCAAAAAGGGGCAATCAATCTGCCCCTTTTGCTTCTTTATCTTCACACTGTAGAATTATATTTTTGTCTCTTATTTATTGCCAATCACAAATAGTACTTGAACTGAAATTGACTCCTCTACAAAGATATCATTTGACGTAACTGATATCTTTGAGTTCTTTATCATCACGGATGCGCCTCATATAATTTATATGAACAACAATGAAGCGGCAAGAGCTTCCTTGTATTCAGTTTGTATGAGTTACTATATATTCAGCAACTCTTATATTTTTACCTTCGCTTCTTCTAAATCATCCTTGTTTGATTTTTCGACTATTGCTTTCAGTCACTCACTAATAGACTAACATCACTTTTTACATACTATAACATCACAGTAAAAGTAATCATATCGTCTTTGTAACTGACGCTAATCATCCCTTTAAATAACTTAACCGTACTTTCTGCCATCGTCAACCCAATTCCAAAACCGGATACTTGATGATTATGAGATTCGTCCGCACGGTAAAAACGTTCAAAATATTTAGAATAATCCTGCCCTTTACCTTCACGATACGTATTAGAAATATCCAATCGTGCCTTTTTAATAAAATTACCCCGACTCAATCTAACACAAACCGTCCCATTTTCATCACAATACTTATTCGCATTATCAACTAAAAGTGTAACCAATTCGAACAAAGCTTTTTTCTCCGCTTTAACATGAATATTCGGCTCAATTGACATCACAAATTGCTTGCCATCGCGCAAAACAAGACCCTTAAAATCTTCTGTTGCATCCTGAGTAATCACTGAAAAATCAACGTCTTCTAGCGTCAACTCAGGTTGTTCTTCTAACTTCGCTAAACTGACCAAGCTATTAATTAATCCCGTCAACCGAGCCACTTGGTCATTAATACTTCTGGTCCATTCAGATGGCTCTATCATCATTTCAATTAATTCATTATTAGCTGAAATAATTGCCACCGGTGTTTTTAATTCATGACCAGCATTGGTAATAAACCGACGTTGTTTTTCATAGTTCGCAACAAACGGCTCAATAACTTTAGCTGATAAAATAAAGATGAGGATTTCAAAGAACACAAAATTTAATACCGCCATAATGAGCGACAGACTTGTAAGTGACGCATTATTTAAATAATACCTCGTTGTATCCAATACCACTATTAACTTCTCATTATTTGGTAAAGCTCTAACTTGATAATGATATATACGACGTCCCTGTTTGAAACTACCTGTATCTTTATCCAAGTCAGCAATTTGTGTCGAATACATTTTAATTTCTTCATCACTCAAATTGGACAATGTATCGGAATCTAACCTAACCACTTCGTCTGTACCCTTTACCTTAACACTAAAGTAGCGAAAATCAGACAGCGAATCGGCTGGGGTGCGTTTAATAAAATCTCTCGGAATGTCACTCGTATTAGGAAATGTTCCTTCATTATCTGCCAACAATGATAGAACCGCGTTAATATTAGAAACTGTCTGCCAACGCCACGCAGCATTGAGGACTGTAACGATTGAAAATAACACAACCAAAATCGCCACTGAAGCGATGGCAATAAAACGTAATCGCAGTGTTTTAAACATCTCATCACCTACACTTTATCTAAAACATAGTGTCCGCCTTCTTCACCTGATATCACAAGATTAGCACCGATAGCTTCTAATTTTTTTCGCAAATAAGAAATGTACATATACACATCTGACTCATCAAATTGTTCAGACTCCTGTTCATTCCATACCCGTTTAAAAATATGCTCCGTCGATAACTGTCTACCAACATTACGCATTAACAACTCCATCATTTTTGCTTCTTTACTTGCCAAGCGAATCGCATTTTGACTACGCATCTCTTGTTCAGCAATGTTTAAACTTACAGATCCAGCTGTTAATAATTTGGTAGTTACTGCCTCATCAACACGACGCTCCATCGAGCGTAGCCGAGCTAAAAGTTCCTTTAACGAAAATGGCTTAGGTAAATAATCATCCGCACCTGCGTCTAAACCGGTAACGCGATCATCAACTTCTGCCATTGCTGTTAACATAATAATATGCATTTGATAGCCAAGACCTCTAACTTCTTTTACCACTTCTATCCCTGTCTTTTTTGGCATCATAATATCAACAACTAGTACATCATAATCATTTTTTTCAACTTGCTCTAGCGCCGCCTGTCCATCAAATACTGTATCCACTTCAAAGCCTGCGTGCGCTAACGCTGTTTCCAGCACTCGATTCATTTGCACTTCATCTTCAGCTACAAGTATTTTCATCTAATCATCCCTACTTTCCACAATTAGTTGTCGTATGGTCTGCATTGATAAATCACAAGACGCCAACTCATCAGCACATCGTTTTAGTTCTCTTTCGATGCGTTTGGCATTGTTAATTTCATGTTTATACTTCATTTGATGTTCCAAACTCGCCCATGAGTCTTGAGCAATCGTACGTAATTGCACTTCAATAAAATACATACCCTGCGTCTCATTTTCACAATCCGGAAACGCTGTTTCGACAGCTAATATCAAATGATAGGACCGATACCCATTCGGCTTTACATGTTTAATATAATCTTTTTCTTCAACAATATGATAGCCATCAAAGCCGCGAATTAGTTCAACGATGGTATAAATATCATCGATAAAACCACAAACAATCCTTACTCCAATACTATCACGAATCAATTTTAATGCAGAATGTGTCGTTTGCGGAAGATTTTTACGTTGACATTTCCCCATCATACTTTCATGCGTCTTCACACGTGCAATCAAATGTTCATATAATTTAAAGCCCGTACTTGCTTTTGCTTTTTCGTTTTCAATTTTGATACGCGTGCTAAATGCATCCAAAATACATGGGAGATAGACTCCGTACTCACCATAAATATCCATCTATATTGTCTCCCTTCTGGTTAAAATGACACTAAAATCAATCAAAGTAGGATATAAACGAATAAAAATCGTAATATCCTATACGATAACTCATTCAAGTTTATGGTAGTTAATTATACTCCGGAATGATTTGTCTGTAAATAGTGATATAATTACGGCGTGAGTGGACGGGCGCTTAGCCACAGCCACTATTATAAAAGCTGTGAGCGCCGCGCACAAAGGAATTCTCTTCCAGCGGACGCCAAGGTAACCTATGCGTGTTGGAATATTCATTATCGCATTAAAAATAAACAGGCAGATGAACAACTATAATAACACGTTAATCCAGCTAGGTGATGATGAAACAAGCATAAATTTTAATGCACGAAGAGGTCAAATTCTATAAAAAAAAGAATTATCACAAGTAACGGACACCTTTATCTATCCTTTCACTTGCGCATAATTCCTAGTCAATAGCTATTTAACTTCCCTATCCGTAGCAGTGGGGCCTACCAATTTCATAACTCCTTCTTCAAACACCAATTCATCAATTGCCATTCGACGATCCCCAGATGGATGTTCCGGATCCGTATGAATATGATACACCATATATAATGTTTTATCATCTAATCCTTTAACCACACTATTATGACCCGGGCCAGAGATACCTTTTTCTAAATCCGAAGCTACAATGGGGTTGTGCTCGTATTTTTCAAACGGTCCCATCGGATTATCAGCTACGGCATAACCAATTGCATAATCCGAACTCGCATAAAAATTCGCTGAGTACATTAAGTAATAGCGCTTATCATGTTTTAAGACAAACGGTCCTTCATTCCATACTACATCGCCATCCAGCCCTTCCCATTCTTGTGACGGTCCAAATAAAAATACAGGCTCACCAATTACTTTGGACAAATCAGCGGATAATTCTTGCACATAAAGATGACTCACTTTCTGCCCATCTACTACATTTTCATAATTATCTTTAACATAGTATAGATAATAGCGCCCCTCATCCTCGAAAATATGGCCATCAATATACGATCCTTTTTCATTGATTAAATCTGAATTGATATCAACAAATGGACCCAATGGTGATTCTGATTTTGCAATGGCAATTCGAAGACTACCATTATAAGCTCTAGCACTATAGGTCATATAATAAGCACCATCTTTTTCAAACACTTCAGGCGCCCAAAAGTCTCGTAACGCCCATTTTTTCTCAAAATCACGATGATCTAACGCAATTCCTTCATCCATCCAATCTACTAAATTTGTACTGGACCATACACGAAATCCAAAATTTGGCTCCGATGTCGCATACATATAATATTTATTATTTGTTTTAATAACAAACGGATCGCCGATATCTGTCATATCGCCAACTGGGTTATGATACGTCACTGCCAAGACGTTAGTATAATTTAAACTCATAAAAAACATTACAACAGCAATCGTTATTAATCGTTTAAACATCTTCTCTACCTCACTTGATTATTTATTTCCTTAATAATATCCACATCCACTTTTAACTGACGATTATAAGTCACTAGCCCATTCGTTTCTTGTTCAACATCCGTTAGCTGTGTATAACAAAATCCTTGTAACGCTTCCGATTGATGAACTGCTTGAATGATACGTCGATATTCATCGATAAAATCTTTATCTGATTGAGTCGATGTATAGCCCCAATCTTCGTCTTCTTGAGAAAATGGATTATAGGCGATACCACCAAATTCTGTTAAAATAATCGGTTCATCGTCATATTGCGTTGGTGAAACCAATATCTGACGATTAGCCGGTGTCGTTGCCAGTAAATTTTCTTTCGTTCTTAACGCTTCACGATAACGCGCATGGATTTCTGCATCATCTTTCGCGCCATGCATATAGTTATGAATGCCAATAATATCTGTTTTTAACATTTCCCATCCATCATTGACGATGACTAGTCGTGTTTGATCTAAACTTTTGACATAATGATACATCATTTGAGCGAAATGTTGTTGTTCTTTGCGGTAATTAATTTCAGAAATACCCCAACTTTCGTTCATTGGCGTCCACGTAATAATACTTGGATGATTATAATCTCTTGTTACAATCTCATTCCATTCATTTGCCAACAAGGGCACTGCACGCTTATTAAATTTTGCAGAGGAGGCACATTCTGCCCACACTAAAAATCCCAAGCGGTCACAATGATAAAAGAATCGAGGATCTTCAACTTTTTGATGCTTACGACATCCATTAAATCCCATCGATTTTGCAAGTTCGATATCACGTACAAAATCACTATCTTCTTTCGCAGTCATCAAAGTTTCTGGCCAATAACCTTGATCTAACACTAATTTTTGGTAATATGGACGATTATTCAGCATAATAACACCATTTTCAATATGAATTTTTCGCATACCAAAATAGCTATTCACCGTATCTAATACTTGATTATCTAATTTCAGCGTAAATGTAACGTCAAATAAATTTGGAGCTTCTGGCGACCATGTCCACCCATGACCATGCGCAACGGTATTCATGATTTTATTATTCAGTATATCAACTGTGATTTGGTGTTCATCATGAAATAGTTGATTGCTAACGACTCCTATCAATGTATCATCAAAAAAGATTTCAGCTTGAAAAATTAATCCCTCAATCAACTGATTGACTTTTGGATAGAACGTTACAGTCTCATCATCCAAATTGGTTTCAATTTGGACACGCTCTAAGTAAGTATCCGATAATTGTTCAATCCATACTGTTTGCCAAATACCCGTTGTATTCGTATACCAGATTGACTCTGATTTAGGCTTCCAATATTGTTTTCCACGCGTAATCCATTCAGCGTCAATGTAATCTTTAACATAAACAACTATTTCGTTAGCTCCAAGCCGTACCATATTAGAAATATCAATAGTAAAACTAGTATGCCCTCCAACATGTTCACCGACGCGCGCACCATTAACAAATACAATCGCTTCAAAATCAACAGCTCCAAAATGTAATAATGTTTTTTCCGTTAATGTCTGTAATGTTACTTTTTTTCGATACCAGACAGCTTCGCTCGGTTCAAGATGATTTAGTTTAGAGTGAGAACTTTGATACACATACGGCACTTCGATTCTTTCTGTAAACGAATCTGATTGTTTATACCATTTCTCTTTTAAACCTACTTGTGTAACATCTAACGCAAACTCCCATTCTCCATTTAAATTAAACCAATTTTTTCGTTTAAATTGTGGTCTTGGATATTCATTTCTCATATATTTCAACCTTTCTATTCTGGTTCGTTCGGGCAACCTCGACATCCACTTCAAAAGCCTCCTCCATGCGTTACACGCATTCCGTTGGCTTTCTCCAGTGGTTCGAGGCTGAGCGCCCTCGCTCACACTATGATGATTCTGGTTCGTTCGGGCAACCTCGACATCCACTTCAAAAGCCTCCTCCATGCGTTACACGCATTCCGTTGGCTTTCTCCAGTGGTTCGAGGCTGAGCGCCCTCGCTCACACTATGGTGATTCTGATGCGTTCGGGCAGCCTCGACGTCCACTTCAAAAGCCTCCTCCATGCGTTACACGCATTCCGTTGGCTTTCTCCAGTGGTTCGAGGCTGAGCGCCCTCGCTCACACTATGATTATTTTATTCCAGATTGCGAATTACTTCCGATAAAGAACTTATTCGCATACAAGAATATTAATAATGATGGAACTGTCGCGATAACTGTCGCTGCCATCATTCTGCCGGGATTAACAAAATTCGATCCTTGTACCAAATTCGCTACCCCTACGGTTACTGTCTTCATATTAATATCATTTGTCACTAGTGATGGCCATAAAAAATCATTATAAATCGCTAGAAATGTCATAACAGCCAATGTCGCAACAGGTGGTTTAATGCTTGGCAATACTACATTAAAGAATATTTGCCACGTATTCGCACCATCAATAATTGCTGCTTCTTCTAATTGAATCGGGAAATTTATTAAAAAATTATAGATTAGAAAAACACCCATTGAACTCGCTGCATAAACCAGCGTTAGCGGAATATATGTGTCGATTAAATTCAGATTCTTCATAATAAAGAAATTCGGGAATAAATTAACAATTCCCGGAATCGTCAATGAAAAAATAATCAAATACAAAAATAACTGTTTAAGTGGTAACCGCAGTCTAGCCAGCGCATAAGCTGCCATAATATCTACAACTACTACGATGACTGTCCCAACTAGTGTTACGAATGCCGTATTCATTAACCAACGAATCATTGGAGCATCCTGAGAATCCACTAATAAACTATGATAGTTTTCTATTGTCCAGTTTTTTGGTAATAACGCTGAGCTGCCTATGGACTCAGATAACGATTTAAATGAAGTCAAAAACATCCACAATAATGGTACTAAAAATAAAATTGACAAAATAATTGATAATACTAGCGCAATTTTATTCGAACGTTTAATTGCATTCATGCTCTTTCACCTCCATGGTAGCTAATCCAATATTGAATGCCACTAATAATTGCCATCACAATCCCTAATAATAATGCCATAGCTGAACCCATACCAAGATTTTTTTGTCCAAAAATTGTTTGTTGAATAATCATAATAATGGAATTCGTTGATTGTGCGGGTCCTCCATTCGTAATAAGTAATGATTGTCCGTATAAGTTAAAACTGGCAATAATTGTTGTCATTGTAACAAATGATAAGACACTTTTGATTGATGGTAATGTAATAAACCAAAATCGTTGTAATGCATTAGCGCCATCTAGTCCCGCCGCTTCATACATGGCTGGGTCCACTTCATCTAAAGCATTAATAAACAAAACCATATTATACCCAATTGTCCACCAAACTGTGGTTACTACGATAACTGCCCATGCAAATGGTTGTGTATTTAACCATTGAACAACAGGTAAATTGACTGAACTGAGTAAATTATTAATATAACCACCGTTTCCGTTAAATAACCATTTAAAAATAGCAGAAACAGCCGTTACTGATACTCCATATGAAATGAAGAAAATTGTACGAAAGAGTATCTTCACCCAACCATGAAGTTGGTTAACAATAACTGCCAACATTAAACTAATCACAACAAGTGGCAGAAAACTATAGACGACAAATCGTAAGGTGTTCGCCATCCCTTTATAAAATCTCCCGCCAAATACACCCGTTCCAGCTATTAAATTAGCAAAATTTTTAAAACCAACAAATCCGTTGTTTCCAGAAAAAATATTGTAATTATGCATACTGGTATAGATACCAAATATAAAAGGTACAACCCAAAAGAGGATAAATAACACTAAAAATGGCAAGAAAAATAAGACTGCAGATATTTTCGATTGATTCTTATTCATGACTACCACACTCCTTATTTTGGCTCTAATAAGCTGACTTAACCCCACTCCATAAAATTCTTTTGTCCGCTTCACGGACGTCGGTATTATACTTCAGTAGTCCAAGTCATAACACTTATTGTCACACTTTGATTTTTCTGGCTCACACAGGCTGTCTCTACATCTACTTCGCTTCTACAAACTCTGCTCAAGTGGTTCGAAGCAGCGGCCCCGTGCTCGCACAATGATTTATAATTGATAAAATCGAGTGACCTTTTACAGCACAAAACTTCAGTCTGTCACGGTCACTCGATATCAGTCACTTAATTATTCTACGCTACCCATGCTGCCAATTTCTTGAGCTAATTGAGTTGCTTGTTCTAATTCTTTCATTAAATCTTCTTTCGTTAAGTTTTCTTCGCGAACTAAACGACCGAATACTGTTTCATTCATATAGCGCACTTGTTCACCAAATTGATATACTTTTGGTGCAGCAACATAATTGTCAAATTGAGTTTGATTTTGGTAAGCTAATGGATACTTATCTTTATTTTCTTCAATTAATTTCATTGTCGCTAAATGTAATGGCGCTTGCCCTGCATCAGCCCAGTTAATCAAGTTTTCTGGTTGATATAAGTATGCGAAAAATTCAGCAATACCAGCTAATTTCTCTTCATCGGTTACACTTGCGGAAACTGAAATATTGTGTCCATTACCGTATAACGCAGGCGTTTTACCTAAATTCGGAATATGACCGATACCCAATTTATCACCATAAGTATCACGAACTGCTTGATAATACCACGGACCAGTTAACGATACTACTGTTTGCGCTGTATCCGCACTCGCTTTAGACATAAACGCTTGGAACTCTCCATCTAATCCTAGGCCAGCAGGTGATACTTTGTCCTTATAAATTAAGTCATGGAATGTCATTAACGCATCCGCCATAGCCTCTTGATTAAAGTTCAAGTACCCATCTTTTAACAACTCAACATTATTTTGTGCTGCAATTAAGAAAATATAAAATTCAATGAGCCCAGTATCTGGAATTCCTAATGCAAATAAATTATCATTTTCAGCTTTAACTTTTTCGTTAATCGCTTTTAAATCTTCAATCGTTTCCGGTGCTTTCTCAACAAATTCTTTATTATAAAACGTTGTTAATGGATGGATATCCAAAGGCGCACCATAAATACCACCATCTGAAAACTGTACAACATCTTTAGCAGCTGGATGGAAATCATCAAGGGAAATACCCGCTTTTTCAAATACACCGGTCATATCTTGAATCATGCCATCTGTTTTAAACGTTGCAATATTGGTATTGTGCATGACTACTAAATCAAAGTCACCTGTAGTAAATTTAGTATAGTGGTCAGCTTCTTGGATTTCATTAATTTCATATTTATCTTGTGACGCATTAAAGCCATCTGTAATTTTCTTCATAAATGCGCCATCACCACCGGTAAATCCATTAATAAAGTTAATTTTAACTTTTTCTTGAGCAGTAACCGATTGTAATGCGTTAAAAGGTAAACTTGTTAGCACTAAGCCAGCTAATGCTAATTTTGCAAATAATTTCTTCATTATTAACTCTCTCCTTAACTCTCTCTATTTTTCAAGACCACTTCAGCAAAACTCACTCATTATTTCTATTAATTGAATTACCCTCCTTTTTCGAACAAATTACGAAACAACTACTTCTTACAACCTCATAATACCTTATATGCAAACCTTTTCAAATGCTTTTTAGAGATATTTTTGATGAAACTTCAATATTTGTTGCTAAATGAGTTCGCTAATAGTATAATTTGTCTAGCGCTTTTAGCGAATTATGAACTATCAGGTGATTAAATGGATTTAACGCTAACACAAGACTCAATTGAAACAATAAAAGCACTTGCCAATGATACACGCATTGCTATCGTTAACTTATTGCAGCATCAAGACTTAAATATTTCAGAAATAGCCCATGCACTCAATATTTCAACGTCCATAACAACACGACATATTAAATTATTGGCAGCAGTCGGCATTATTGATACATACATCAAACCACACTCTATTGGGCAACAGAAGATCTGCCACCTAAAAATAGATGAAATCAATATCCGCTTTCCTATGAAAAAACATTTAGAGTATCAGAAAAAAGTGATTGATATTCCTGTCGGTAGTTTTACAAAGTATCGCGCAACCCCTACCTGTGGTATGGCAAGTGAACATGATTATATCGGTATACTGGATGAGCCACGATATTTTATGATTCCCGAACGAAATCAAGCGCAATTATTATGGTTTTCTTCTGGTTATGTAGAATACAGTTTTTTTAATCCGATTCCCGAAAAAGGAAAGATACATCTCATTGAAATTAGTTTTGAGGTAGCATCCGAATTCCCTGAAAATAACTATGTTTGGCCGTCAGATATTACTTTTCATTTAAACGGTTCACGTATTGGCGAATGGACCGTGCCAGGAAACTTCGCAGATGTACGTGGTAAATTAACTCCTGACTGGTGGCCTATCAATAATAGTCAATATGGATTATTGAAACATTTACGCATTACGCCAGTTGAAACTCACATTGATGGCGAGAAAATTTCAAATTTTAATTTAAGCAACATTGATATTAGTGAAAACTTTTACAAAATACGTTTTTCAATTTTAGATTCCAGTAAACACGTTGGAGGTCTAACGCTTTTTGGCGAAAAATTTGGCAATAGCCCCCAAAATATTCAAGTCACCATCTATTATAATGAATAATCACACGCAAAAAGACATACGTCCTTACAAAACGTATGTCTTTCTTAATATTAACTTGACGTCGCGCTCACCAAATACTTGGAATTAGCATTAACGTATCCTAGCAAGTATTTTCCTAAATAATCGAAGCCTCGCAGCACCGTAGCTCATATATACGAGCCAATGAATGAGTTTCAATATTTACTTTTCGTCTTAGTCACCTACAACAAATTAAACCCATAATCACTAATATTTTGTTTCAAAAGTTCAATGTATTGCAACCCCATTGGACTCAAACTCATTTTCTTATGTTTAATATATCCGAGGATCATCGATTCATCGACATCCAATGGAATCGCTACGATTTTTTCATCATTAAGGGCACTACTAATAATCCCAGAACTAATCGTATACCCATTCAATCCGACCATTAAATTAAATATCGTTGCTCGATCACTTATTTGAATATGTTTCTTACGATACAAGGTACTCAGAATTTCTTCTGAGAAATAGTATGAATTCATATCCCCCTGCTCGTATGACAAATACGGATACTCTTCTAAATCTTCTAATGTCAGACGTTCTTTTTGCGTTAGAGGATTTTCTCGTCCCACAAACACATGCGGAAATGCTTCAAACAACGGAACAAATTCTAATTCTTTCTCATTGATTAAATTCTTTAACACCGACTCATTAAAATGACTTAAATAAATTACACCAATTTCACTCTTAAATGACTGCACATCATCCAATGTATTTTGCGTCATAGTTTCACGTAACGTGAAATCATACTCATCACCGCCAACTAATTTAACGAGTTCCACAAAAGCATGAACAACAAACGCATAGTGTTGCGCAGATACACTAAAAATTTGTTTGCGAATTGTCCCGGACTTATACTTTGTGTCAAGTAAGTTAACTTGATCGAGAATGGCACGTGTATAGTTAATAAATTCGCGCCCTTCGTTCGTCAAAGTCATCCCGGTCTTGCTGCGATAAAACAATTGAATTTGATACTCTTTTTCAAGTTCCTTAATCGCTTGAGTTAGGCTGGGTTGAGAGATAAATAATTGTTTCGCCGCTTCATTCATCGACCCTGTTTCAGCAATTTTCTCTAAATATTGTAATTGTTGAATACGCATATTCTTCCTCCAAACTAACTCAATCTTTTTTTTACAATTTATTGCCTTTTAATTGTCCATAAGCTGTTTCAAATTGACGTGCTAAGTTATCAATATCGCCAGCACCCATAAATAATAAGACCGCATCATGGTCATTCATCAACGGGGACAAATGTTCACTTGAAATAATTTCAACATTGCCTTTGATTTTTTGTGCTAAGTCTTGAATCGTCACCTCGCCTTTAGTTTCTCTAGCTGAATTAAAAATATCAACTAAATGCACTTCATCCGCTAAGTTTAACGCCTCGCTGAATTCCTCTAACAAGGCAACTGTCCGACTAAATGTATGCGGTTGGAAAATCGCTACCACTTTACGATTAGGATATTTTTGCTTCGCAGCATCAATTGTAGCACGAATTTCTGATGGGTGATGGGCATAGTCATCAATCACTGTTAAATCGTAGACTTGCTTGACAGAAAAACGACGCTTAACACCACCAAACGTCGCCAAGTGTGTTGCAATATCACTCAAATTAAAGCCTTCAAGTGTCAACACTGCAATCACTGACAAAGCGTTTAATATATTGTGTTCACCATAAGTTGGAATTGTAAAATGTCCCAACGACTCTTCGCCACGAAAAACATCAAATGCTGAGCCGTCAACAGTTCGCACAATATTTTGCGCATAAAAGTCTGAGTCCTTCGAGAAGCCATAGTAATAGACTGGCACATCTGCTACTAACTTTTGTAAATACGTATCTTCGCCACATGCAACAACCGCTTTTTTCGCTTGTGTCGCAAAGGTTTGAAATGCTGAAAAAACATCATCAATCGATTGATAATAATCGGGATGATCAAAGTCAACATTCGTCATCACCGCATAATCTGGTTGATACGCTAAGAAATGACGACGATATTCACAAGCTTCAATTGCAAAATACGATGCATTCAACTGACCGAATCCGGTCCCGTCACCAATCAAATAATTAATGGGCGCTAAATGACTCAATGTGTGTGCCATCAGACCAGTTGTTGACGTCTTACCATGCGAACCGGTAATCGCAATACTAGTAAAACTAGCAATTAATTTTCCTAGAAAATCATGATAACGATAAATTGGCAAGCCTAACTCACGCGCGCGAACCAATTCAGGATGCTCATCATTAAAAGCATTGCCTGCAATAATCGTTTGCCCGGCTTGAATGTTTTCAGGATTAAACTCTAATAATGTAATTTGTTTATTTTCTAACTCTTGTTGCGTGAAAAAATATTTTGCAATGTCGCTACCTTGTACATTATAGCCACTGCCATGAAGAATCAGTGCCAAAGCACTCATCCCAGAACCTTTAATCCCAACAAAATGATATAGGGTATCATGTGATAACATAACTTTCTCCTTTTCTGGTTCGCTTGGGCTGTCTCGACTTCCACTTCGAAAACTTTCTCAGTGTGCTTGGCACACAACGGCTGTTTTCTCCAGTGGTTCGAGCCATTGCGCCCGCGCTCACTCTTTGCTTTTCTGACTTCATCGAGCTGAAATGTCTCCACTACCAACGCTCGCTGTCGCACTACATTATATAACGCTATTTATCTGCAAATAGTAAATAACTACTTTTGTCTTTAACTAAACGTGTAGAAATTACACGAATATTTTGTGCGTCAATCGACTTTGCCGGCGCTACTACTACCGAAGACTCGGATTTAACTGCTTGCACGATTGGTGACGCTTTTAATGCCGGCTGATAGTTGTGCGCCAATGTGCGCTTACTACTTGGTTGTCTTGTTTTCATAGCATCCTTAGACTCTATCGAAGGTTGCCACACCGGTGACTTCTTCGTTTTATTCAAAAACGGCACCTGATACTCGCTCTCTGACTTCATTTTCTCGTCTTGGGTTAAGTGCGCTTGCTCAATCCGATGATCAAGGGAATTCGCATTCACTGGTGGCGTTAAATTCTGATAATGACGCAATCCTTTAGCACTTTCTGGTAGAGTATAGCGCGTAGTCGAACGAGTCGTTTCATCAAGCAGCGATGGATGTTTCAATTCAAACTGTCGTTTTTGCTTCATCGAACGTTGTTGAAAACGTCTTGTTTTCTGTTCACTCGCTTTTTTAAAAACGGGCCCATCATAATCCATCGTATCCAACCTACTTTCTACCGATTATTTCTAATAATACTACGCATATTGCACAATGACATCAGATAAAGGCATTCCTACTGGTAAATCTGATTTTAACTCCCAAATACCTGGATAATCTTCGATATGGGTTAACTCTAATTCACGCGTTGAACAAACCATGCCATTGCTCGTTACACCACGTAATTCACCCGGCCAAATAATCAAGCCACTAGGCATTACCGCACCCGGTAACGCAACCATTACTTTTAATCCCTTAGCAATATTACGTGCACCACAAACAATTTGCAATACCTTATCATCCGCTACACGAATTGTCGTAATACTCAAATGATCACTATCTTCTTGCGGTACACACGTTTCAACATGTCCAACAACAAATTTTGGTGTATTATCCACGGCAATTTCAACATCAAATCCTGCTTGTCGAATCATTTGATTCACTGCATTAACTTGCTCATCTTGTAATTCAATAGCACCATTACCATTTAAATTCAATGTTTCAGCGACATCAAAGATATTTATTGAGACAGGTTGATTCGTTGTTTCATCATAAACTACGGTCACGTTGTCGCTCGACTTTGTTACAACTTGCTCATCCGCAACTGTTCCACTTGTTAATAATAACACATCGCCGATTCCTTCTTGATTATAAAATGCTAACCACATAGTCACACCTCTACCCTTGTTTTAAAATTGAATTCAATGTTGTTCGATCAAATGTTGTCACGATTTTCAGTAATAGTTCACGAGCTGCTTCATAATCCGCAATACTAAATAATGTTTGATGTCCGTGAATATAACGCCCTGGAACACCAATAACTCCACTTGGCACTCCATTATTCATCACATGCGCAGCGCCAGCATCTGTGCCGCCTTTAGAGAAGAAATATTGATACGGAATATGATTACTTTCTGCCATATCTAATAAGTAATCTCTTAACCCTTTATGGGTAATATGCCCTGGATCTTGCATACGTAATAAAAATCCTTGTCCTAACTGACCAAATTCATCTTTCTTACCTTCTGTATCACCTGCTGGTGAGCAATCAACGGCTAAAAATAAATCTGGCTGGAATTGATGCACAGCTCCTTTAATCCCCCGCAAACCCACTTCTTCCTGCACAGAAGCGCCGGCGATGAGATGGTTTGGTAAAGCCAAATCTTTAACAGATGCTAAAGTTTCTAACATCACAGCACAGCCATAACGATTGTCCCATGCTTTGCTAATAATATTTTTACCATTAGCAGTTTTGACAGTTTCGGTTTGTGGTACAATCGCGTCACCTGGGCGTACACCATACTCTAACGCTTCTTCTTTACTTGTAAATCCTGCATCAAAGAGAATATCTTCTGCTTTCACACTTTGTCCTTCTGACTTACCTTTTAATAAATGTGGGGCTACTGATGATGAGATACAAACATAGTCCCCTTTTTTCGTTTGTAATGTATATCTTTGTGCGGAAATACTATACGGATTCCAGCCACCAACTGGTATAACTGCAAATAAACCATTGTCCGTAATGCGACTAATCATAAATCCAACTTCATCCATGTGTGCAGCTACCATTAAGCGTGGTGCATCTTCCGTTTGACTGTGTTTGACACCAAATAAATTGCCTAAAGGTGATTGATGAACTTCATCAACTAATGGCGTCATCTTTTCACGAATCACATCGCGCACGCGTCCTTCATTGCCTGAGATACCTTGTACTTCGGTTAATTGTTTAATTAATTGAAATGTTTGATCATTCACTGAGAATCGACTCCATTCATTATTTCTATCTTTTACATTCTTGCATAAAATGCGTTTAAAATCAAATATTGGAGTTAAAAAATGTGCCGATTGCTTATAGATGAAAGGCTACTATTCTAGACAAAATAATCCACCTACATCAATCCATCCCATTTAACGGGTATTAGACTGCGTCGGTGGATTTTTTATCTTATGTGACAACTCACTGTTCTTAAGCTACTGTATCACGGTATGATTCATAACCTTATGAATACAAGCAGTAATTACCATAAAAGTTCTTTAGCGATTTCTTGTCCTGTAATCATCACTTTTGCTTCATCCGTTAATTTGCGTGTAATTAACAGTGCTTTACCATAATAAGTGGTCGTACTATTACTTAAATAATGCTCTAACGGTTTAGGATTGCCGGTACCAAAACCGAGTAATTCTGCACCTTCCAATTCAACGACAATCGTTTGGTCACTATCAGTTACCAAATGGCCTTCAGCGTCACGAAGCTCAATGTCGATGTATGACAAATCATCAAACTGATTCACGTTCGCATAAAGTGTCATTGTATTACTATCTGCTGTCTTTAAAATGGTCTCAGCTATTTTTTCACCATTAGCATAATTAATGGCTTTTAATTCACCTGGTTGATACGGCAACTCAAACAAAGTCCGATAATCTAACGAGTCTCCTACAACTTTTTTGGCAATTAATTGATCATTCAAATACAGTGCCACTTCATCTCCGGGCGCATACACTTCAACGATAATCGGTTTGTCTTCAAAGCCATTCCATGTCCACGAACTGATCGCATCAGACAATACCCAAGGGGTCTTAATCAATTGTTTGCCGAAATGTTCTGGTTTTTGTACCGCAATATATGGCTCTTCCCTTAAACCAAACACAATTTCACGGTAATAAGATAATGGTCGTCGTGTACCTGTGATATCGATATCACCACTATACGCTAATTGACAAGGAAATTGTGCGCCAAAACCACCATCACCAAATTGATAAGCAGGTACACCGACACCAGCTTCTCCAATATAATCCCATCCTGTCCATGTAAAATCACCGATAACACTTGATAGCTGCTGTACAAGTTTCCAGTTGCGAGCAATTTCAGGCGGATATGTTTCACTCCCAACTATCACACGATTTGGATAATTTTGCGCATCTACTTCATATCGTGCTGACATGTAATTATATCCAGCAATATCCGTTGCAGCGGTCGCTAGTTCAAGATTTTTAGTAATAATAGGGTGGACGACAATTTTATCCATACTAGACTCCATTATTGACATAAAATCATTAACATTCCCAACTATCTCTTGGCCTTCAGCCTTATTTTGCTCAACTACATCTCGCGTAATTTGCGGGATTTGATTTCCTGACGCAAAGACACCATTAATGCCCGCTAATGTCGGACGTGTGTGGTCATGTTGTTTGATAAAATCATTCATATTTTTCGCTAATAAACTACCTTCTAAGGTCGCAATTTCAGGAATTTCATTACCGATAGAATACAAAATCACACTTGGATGATTATAATCATTTTGTATCATGGACAGTACATCTTTACGCCAATTATCTTCAAACACGAGACTATAATCAAAATCTCCCTTGAACCGTGTCCACATATCAAATGCTTCATCCATTACGTACATGCCTAGTTCATCACATACTGTTAATAATGCCGGTGCTGCAGGATGATGGGACATTCTAATTGCATTAAAACCCGCCGCTTTTAAGATACTAATTTGACGTCGATGTGCTGCTTCATAAGTTGCTGCACCTAATAGCCCGCTATCATGATGAATACATGCACCTCTTAAATTAATAGATTCACCATTAATTCGTAAACCATGACGACTATCCACTTGAATGGTACGAATGCCAAATCTTTGACTATCTTCATCTACTATCTCTTCATTAACAATCAATTGCACCTTCACTTGATATAAATACGGCGTTTCAGTAGACCATAGCGTTGGCTTATCGATACCTAAGCGCAATGTAATATCTGATTGCGCATGCGATTTAATGTAATATGGACGCAATTCGCTTTGTACTCTTTGATTTTCTTGATTGAATACTTCAATGTTCACAGAAAATGCTTTTGCTCCAAAACCAGCATTAATGACTGGTACAGATATCTGGATTTCAGCAAATGCCGCTTCAATTGAACGGGTGGTAATAGTCGTTCCTGTCTCTTTAATATATAACTTGTCGCTTTCCAACAAATAAACATCACGGTATAAACCGCTACCTGAATACCAACGACTATTATTCATTGCTGCATTTCGCACTTCAACCCGAATTTCATTTTGCCCTATTTGTAAATATTCATGAATTGGAACATAAAATACAGTGTAGCCATTATAGTGTTTGCCCGCTAATTGTCCATTGACATAAACAAAAGTATTCATATACGAACCTTCAAATGTCAGTATCTTGATGGTTGATAAATCTTCCTTAGTACATTCCATTTGTTTTAAATAGACATAATTATGTCCATCTCTAAAACCAGTATTCCCCCCATTTTTACTATCTGCATATGGTTGTTCCTCAATCATTGCATCATGTGGTAAATGCACAGTTTTTGCATGGTCTGGTACATTCCAAACCAATGCAAAAGAATCACCACTATTCCAAAATAACCAATTATCATTAAATAATTTTTTCTTCATATTATTTCACTCCTAATCTCACTCCGTCAAATTGCAGTTATGTCACTTCACCAATCACATGGAATGCACAGCCTCTCCCCGCATATCTTATATTCTAGTTCGTTTAAACTGCTCTAACATTGACTTTGCATACCTCTTAAAGTACGCACGCACTTCAACAACCTTTACTTGGGCGGTTCAGAGCAAGCCACCCTCTCGCTTCACACTTTTCTATAACACAAGATATAGCACTCCACTATTCTATGTTAAAAAATAACAACAATTGCCCCTAGAAAGCAATTGTTGTCACGTTTTTTATATCGTTATTGCAGATACATATTCAATGTAGATTACTGATTATCATTTGAGTGATCACGAATCATTGATTTCATTAACAAAATATCTTCACGATGTTTATCTACTGGATTAAAACGTAAAGCAACTAACATAATTAACCCTAAAACAACTGGCGCACCAAAGCGTAAAAAGTTTATCGCAAACATTGTTGCGTCATTTTGATTACCTATAGCGTTAGGTACATAACCTACTAATCCTAAAACAAATAAAATTCCAGAGTTTGTTAAGGTATTACCACATTTTTGTGCAAAACCTTTAATTGCTGAAATAATACCATTCGCTGAAATACCTTCTGTAAATTGAATGTAGTCAATCGCATCATTGACCAAAACATTCACCAACGCATTTTGCATTGTTGCAAACATCGAAGCCAAGAAACTTAATACAATTAACAAAGTGAAATTTGTTTTGCCAAAGAAAAATAACGCAACAAAGAATATACCTGATGCGACAACAGAAAAAGCTAAAGCTTTTTGCGCAGTCTTCAAATATTTCAATGCTAGTGGCATTACAACGGCCATTGATAAGATACCAGCAGGTCCAGTCGCTGCCATATAAAGTCCAATTAAATCAGGTCGTGCCCAATAATACATCACATAATAAACAGAAGATGCGAATCCTAATCCATACCCTAAAGACGCTAATACCCACACCAATAGAAATGGTGATAATTCTTTATGTTTCAAAATACGTTTTAAATCATCTGTTAGTGGACGTTCAGGTAATGGTTCAATATATTTTTCTTTAGATGTTGCAAATAATCCCCAGAAGGAAATACACGCTAAAGCACCCAAAATAATCATATATGGAACATATCCATTCGAAAAACCAAATTGAGTTTCAAAGAATTTTTTAATATCCAAACCAAAGGATGACCCAATTGTAAAAGCAACCGCTGTACAAGCCGCCCCCATTGAAATAATTAAGTTACGATGACGATCTTCTTTAACATGGGCAGGCAAAATTGCCATTTGCGGCATCGTAAACATTGTCACAGTCATTCCGTAGCCGATATACATCGCTAATACCCACCAATATTTGCCGGTAGTTGAAAAATCCGGAATAATCCAAATCATGGTTGCAAAAAAAGTTAATAATAGTGGTGCTGGAATAAAATATGGACGATAGCGTCCCCAACGTGATTTTGTTCGATCTGCAAGAACCCCCATCACAGGGTCATTAATAGCATCCCATAAAGTTGCAATAAACATAATACTTGCTGCTGCACCAGCTGATAATCCGATATTATCAGTCATATAAATGCCAAAGAAGCTAGCGATAGTTGCCGCAATCATCATCGCAGCTCCGCTGACTGATGTTGCATGTGACCAAGCAAATTTCCAATCCATTTTTTCTTGTGGCTGATTGCTTTTCATAATAATGTCTCCTTTTCTTAATTTAATGAATTATGACACCTTCAGTATATCCACAAGAAAACGATTACTCTATACTGTATTTTCAGAACTACTATGTTCTTTTCGTAGATGATATTATTTGGATCGTAAAAAAACTGTTAAAATCACCTAAAAAATCCCTATTATCAAAGGGAATTGACACAATTTAACATTCTTAAGAATATTCTAGTGAAATATTACTATTTATTTCAAAGTTTTATCCTATAACATTACTGCTAACTACCCACAGAAATATAGCTCTAATCACAGGTTTTCTACGCCTGTGATTAGAGCTGTTTACTACTACTTTGGGTCTAATTATAACTCAATTACCACTGAAAAATTATATCAATGAATATCTGTTCGATTTTTTAAAACATAGGTACCATTCTCTTTTACTAAATCAGCAAACTGTAATCGTTCAGCAAACATATCATTAGGTGAATGATAAGCGAAACGCTTTTGCCCTCTTAAATCCTCAAAAATCATCGCATGTCCACCGTTCTCATTAAAAATTGGTTCTGGAATTTGCTTCCATGGACCTAATATTCTCTTCGATTCTGATACTGCCAATCCAACCGCATATCCTTTCGTTCCCCAGCTAGACCATAACATATAAAGTTCACCGTCTTCATCTTTAAAAAGAGACGGACCGTCGGTGAAATAAACATCGCCGTCTAATCCGAACTCTGTTTTAGCAAAAGGAATCGGCTGTGCCCAAACCGCTTCTGCTGCTGAAAACAATTTTTGAGGTTGCGCAATTGCCTGCGTTAAATCTTCCGACAATTCAACTATACACATATCTCCGTCTGAAGACGTCTCAAATGAATGCGAGAAAATTAAATAAATCTTCTCGTCTTCAAAATACAACGTTCCATCAATAGCTGCCCAGTCTGCTGGAGTCAACCGTCCACTAATTAATTCAAATGGTCCAGTCGGTTTCGCTGACTTCATCATGTAAATACCTTTATTAATCCCTTTACCTCCAAAGGTCGTAACAAAATAAAATTCCCCGTTATGATAATACACTTCCGGTGCCGCTACGAAAAATATTGATAAATATCAATTTATCTCATACTTTTACTACGTGACATCTTTCGGTTGTCACTTCCTGCTTCATTGCGTCCAATCTCGGTAGGAGTATGCTCCACACATATTGTTGTTTAATATAACACTCCACAGGCTTCAATTCCCCAGTAGCGATGGGTACTAATTCTTTCACTTTATTGTTAAGAATAATATATCGCATGGAATTTATTTTTTAAGTATAAGTTGTTATTTTCTTGATAAAATTTATCTCTATTTTTCTCATTCACGCTAGAGCGCAACTTCTAGCGCAGTCTTATTCTCACGAACAGACCTCTCATGCTTTCACATAAGCGTAGACTATATCTTCCACTAGGCTGGCGCCTAGTTGCCACATTTTTCTTCCGCCCTTAGCTTGCGGTTTTACTCTCCCTCAAGGAGATAGTCGTTGAAGGTCTTCCTTATCTGTTACCAGATTTAGGACTTTCCCTGCTAAACATCCATTGTTACAGTACTTAGGACTAACGTTTTCTAAAGTTCACTATTTTATATCTTAGATACTGATTAGCTTTTGTTTCACCATATACTATCCTTGTTGTTTTTTCTGCTTTCGCACCACTCAGCTTACCGTTTCCAGTTACTGTTTCGGTCACAAGGCTTTAGGAGTTAAAAGCATTTAACGTGGAGTCTGCACCAATCACTTGATACAGAGGGTATGCTGTTAATATATAAATTTATTGTAACAGGTTCGTTACCCAATAATTTTTCGTCGCGAAAAATTCATCGTTTCGTTTAAATATTTCAATAGGACCGTCCCAATTTTCTAGATCACTCGACATATAACAATCGAATCCATTGGCTTCACTCCACGTTGTTTCACTACGTGTTCCATACAAATAATACATTTGATTATAAACAACAATATAAGGGTCCCGAATATTAACTGATTCTCTTTTCATCTTACTGCTCCTAAATAAATAATTCGCCATAATTCACTATTTTATTAGATTAGCACTTAATGATATTAAGCACAACTCATTTTTTGATAAAACTTATCTTGTTTAATAACGTTCTTTTTTATTTTGGTCACGATATCCGGCTGGCGAAACACCGAGTATTTTTTTGAAAATTTTATAGAAATATGATGGATTCTCATACCCTACTTTTAACGCAATTTGTTCAATCGGCGATTGTGTATAGGTTAAATACTCACATGCCACTTTAACGCGTTGCATATGGACGAGTTTAATAAAGGAGTGCCCTGTATTTTGTTTTAGATAGGTCGACAGATAATTGGCATTAAAACCAAATGCTGCTCCTAGCGCTTCTAAAGTTAAATCTGCATAATTTTTTTCAATGTACATCAAAATAGAAAACAAAATAGTCTCTGTATTTTTAGAATTTTTTAATTCCTTACTTTTCCTTGGATTTAACCGCATTAATTTTGTAATAAACACTAATAATTCATAACGAATAATCCGACTAGAATACAAATCTGAGGCACGATAATATTCAAATACCATATTTGCCAGTGTGTGTGTTAAACCATCTTCATCTTTTGAACTAAAGATGGTATAGATTTCTTTTACCTGAGAATCTGAGTGATGTTGGAAAAACAGCATGTCTGATAGCGCATCTGAACCACCGCTACGTCGTAAAAATGACAAATCAGATTGCGAGAAGGCTGTTTGCTTAATAGCAATATTTAAAATTAAGTCATCTTTCGTAATCGGTAAGTTTTGATGAACTGTATTCGGCCCCACGATAAAAATATCATTTTCATTAATTTGTAGTTCTTCAGAAGCAGTCAAAATTCTAACTGTTCCCTTGATTGGAATTATTATTTCTACGTAATTATGCGTATGATAAGGCACAAAGGACTCAATAGGATTAACAGATAGCGAAATCGGTTGTAGACTCATATCTAAAGAATCATCAAATGTTTCAAAAAACTGATAAACTGGCTCTCCATTATGATAAATAAATGGTTGTGGATTCCATCGCTCTTTTAACACATCCCAATCTTTTGGACTTTTTTTATCGTTCAGTAAATTGAATACCGCTTCATACATCTTTATCAGCCTCCCTTTTAATATCATTGTAACACAAACAATTACTAATCTACGAAAAGAACATATTGTTTCTAATCTTCCGCAATTGTTAAACAATGGTTACTACTATACACTTAAGTTAAAATCAACAAGAGATTGGTGGGAAAACTAATGATAAATTTAGCTAAAAAACCTTACAACCTTTCTGAAAAGGAAATTAACATTATCCAAAAAAAATTAGCCAACATGTCTCAACAGGAAAAAATCGGACAATTATTTTTTGGTATCGCCCCAGACGAAAATAAGGTTCATCTTGAAGACTATATTAACAAATATCAACCAGGTGGCTTGATGTTCCGTCCTGGGCCAGCTGAACAGATTAAGCGCCAAGTATTAACAATGCAATCAGCTAGTACCATTCCATTATTTTTTGCAGCAAATCTAGAATCTGGAGGTAATGGAATCATTTCTGAAGGCACTTGGATTGGAAACCCTTTACAGATAGCTGCTACTAATAACACTGACAATGCTTTTCACCTCGGCAATGTGGCTGGTTTTGAAGCAGCACAAGTAGGATGTAATATGGCATTTTCACCCATTGTCGATATTGACTATAACTTTAAAAATCCGATTACAAATACACGTACCTTTGGTTCAGATACTCAACGTGTCCTATCAATGTCAAAAGCACAAATTACAGGTTTCAATAAGAATCACATTATCCCTACTATCAAACATTTCCCAGGTGACGGTGTTGATGAACGTGACCAACATCTATTATCAAGTATCAATTCCTTATCTGCGGATGATTGGATGAATAGTTATGGTAATATCTATCAAAGTCTAATCGATGACGGTGTACCTTGTGTGATGATTGGTCATATTTACCAACCAGCAATGGAAAAATTGATTGACCCACAAATGATATTAGCAGAACACTTACCTGCTTCAGCTTCAGAAAAACTAATTAATCAAGTTTTACGTGCTAAGTTAGGATTTAATGGTTTAGCCATAACTGACGCTACTGCCATGGTTGGCTATAATGTCATTATGTCACGTAAAGAATTATTACCCACAACAATTAATGCCGGAATTGATATGATTCTCTTTAACAAAAATATCGATGAAGACTATGCGATTATTACTGATGCTGTTAATACTGGGATTATCTCAAGTACAAGATTAGACGAAGCAGTAACGCGCATTTTAGCAACCAAACTCGCGCAAGGGCTCATGGATGCAAACGGCGAATTCATTAATACAACCCCTGAAATAATCGAGCTCCAATCAGACAAGCATCTTGCTATCGCTCAAGATATTGCTAAACAGTCCGTTACACTCGTTAAAGATCGGGATAAATTATTGCCTATTTCACCAAAAAAAACACCACGTGTTCGTTTAGTAATATTAGGAGATAGCGATGAAGGCGGATTTAAAGAAGGGGGTAAAGTAACCGACCACTTTACAGATGGTTTAGAGCAATTAGGATTTGAGGTGTCAATGTTTCAGATGGATTTTCACGAAATATTCGAAGAGGGGCCAACTGACTTACAAGCAAAATTTGACTTAGCCATTTACGTTGCCAATGTTGAAACAGCTAGTAACCAAACAACGACGCGTCTCAATTGGATACAATTAATGGCTGCCAATAGTCCTTGGTTTAGCCAAAGTATTCCTACACTATTTATTTCAACTGCCAATCCATACCATCTATTTGA
Source organism: Aerococcaceae bacterium zg-1292 (assembly GCA_016126655.1). GTDB lineage: Bacteria > Bacillota > Bacilli > Lactobacillales > Aerococcaceae > Globicatella. Next base: position 1,968,037 of record CP065955.1, read on the forward strand.
CGTGCCATATATTTCCACATACATCAATGCCTATAGTGGGAATATCCCAAGTATTCAAGCTATCTTACGAAAAATAACTGGCCAAGAACCATTCGAAGGAATCAACCCTGTTGATCCTTTCTGTGGAGATTTTGTCGCAAAGCTTTAATTTAGTATCTACGAGGAGGATATCTCATGAAAATTTCAAGTATTAAGATTAACCATCTATTCGAGCCCATTGGCTTTGACTTGGACACTATTCGTGTTGATTTCAAAATAGAGGCTGATCAATTTATAGATGTACAAAAGCAATTAATTATTAAAGATGCTAACGGTATTGTGTATCAAACCGAACCTATGCCTTTTGACAACAATTATTTTATTGCTGATTTCACTCTAACACCACGTACACGATATAGTGTGAACGTCAATTTATTGCTAACAGATGGCTCACGCATTCATAAAGAAACGTTCTTTGAAACCGGAAAAATGGACGAACCATTTAGCGCGCAATGGATTGCTAATGAAAATAAAGCGATTCAAAATACTTTATTTAAAAAAGAAATTACCATCGAAAAACCTATTCTAGCCGCTCGTCTATATATGACTGCTTTGGGAGTGTACGAGACATATATCAATGAACAAAAGGTCGGCAATGAATACTTAGCTCCAGGGCAAACTGCCTACGACCAATGGATTCAAGTGCAAACCTATGATATTACAAATCATTTAACACAAGGTCGTAATGAATTACTAATTTCGACCGCAGATGGCTGGTATAAAGGTGCTTATGGTTTTATTGAAGGTCAAGACTGCATCTATGGTGACCAGCATCGTGCCCTAGCCGAGTATCATATTCAATATGAAGACGGTAGTACAGAAATCATCAAAACTGATGACAGTTGGCTGACAACTTCCGGTAAGGTAACAAAATCCGCTATCTACTATGGTGAAGACTTCGATGACACCATTGTCATTTCCAATTGGGAGCCGGTACAAATACTTGACGCATCATATGAGCAATTAACTGACCGTCTTAGTCTCCCATTAATTGAAAAAGAAACATTAGCAGTAAAAGAAGTCATCCATTCACCCAAAGGCGAAACAATTTTAGACTTTGGACAAAACCATGCAGGAATCTTTGCTTTTTACAATCGTGAACCTAAAGGAACGAAAATTACCTTTCAAGTCTCAGAAATCTTACAAGCAGGCAACTTCTATCGAGAAAACTTACGCTCGGCTCGTGCCGCTTTTGAATATATCTCAGATGGTGTTGAAAAATGGGTTGCCCCTCGATTTACTTACTATGGCTACCGTTATATTAAAGTAGAAGGTTTGACTCAAAAAGTGAATCCAGATGATTTTAGAGCGACAGTCATTTATTCCGATATGGAAAACACAGGACGAATCCAGACACAAAATAAAAAAGTGAATCGCTTATTTAACAATGTCATTTGGGGACAAAAGAGTAATTTCTTCGATGTCCCAACAGACTGTCCTCAACGTGATGAACGCCTTGGTTGGACAGGCGATGCGAATGTCTTTTCAACCACTGCTTTATTCAATATGGATGCCTTTGCATTTTATCGTAAATATTTAAACGATATTACAATTGAGCAAAAACTTAATCAAGGTCGTGCACCGATGTATGCTCCTTCCTTTGGAAACCCAGACGGTGGAGGTGCGATTTGGGGCGATGCGATTACATTTATCCCATGGAATACCTACCTAGCAACAGGTGATAACAGTCTATTAATCGAATATTACGACTCAATGAAGCAATGGGTTGATTGGATTACTAATAATACCAAGACAAAAAACTTATGGACTGGCTGTTTCCAATTTGGTGACTGGTTAGCTTTAGACGGTGAAAACCCAGCCTTGCCAACTGGTAAAACAGATGAAGATTTTATCGCATCTATTTACTATCATTATTCAGCACATATTGTTGCCGAAACCGCTAACATGTTAGATTTAACAACTGACGCTAACAATTACGCTTCATTATCAGACAATATTAAAACTGCCATTCAAAATGAATACATTTCAAAAAATGGACGTTTAACCATTGATACACAAACAGCTTATGCTTTAGCTTTACAATTTGAATTATTGCCTAAAGAACAGAATACACGGGTAGTAAATGATATGATGACGCGGTTACACAAAGATGATGACCATCTCAAGACTGGCTTTGTCGGTACACCATATTTGAACAAAATGTTGTCAAAATTTGGCCAACACAAATTAGCTACCAAAATCTTCTTACACGAAGATTATCCTTCATGGTTATACGCTGTCAATTTAGGTGCAACGACAGTATGGGAACGCTGGAATTCCGTTGAACCAGACGGCAGTATGAATCCAGAAGGTATGAATTCATTAAACCACTATTCTATCGGTGCAATTATGGACTGGGCTTATCAGTATGTTTTAGGTATCCGCAACCCACAAAATGGTTATCAAACATTCGATATCGCACCTGAATTTGATTATCGACTAAACCAAGTATCCGGATATTTCGATTCACCTTATGGCAAAATCAATATCGCCTATCAAATCGAAACGAATCAAGATCACTTAATCAAGTTATCGATTGATATACCATTCGGTAGTACAGCAAATATAAAATTACCTCGTTCACAAGGTACGGATATCTATATTAATCAGCAAGTAAATACTGCTGAGCGCCTACTATTAGATGCAGGACACTATGACATCGAGTATATCCCACAAGAAAACTATATCGAGCATTATTCTCGTGACACATCCGTTGCTGAAATTTTTAAAGATAGTGAGCTAGTGGAACAAATCGATGCTATTGACCCCGTTTTGAATTTCTTTAAAAAAGATACAGAAGCATTAAACGGTGGATTAGGAAAAATGTCTCTAACCAAAGTCAACTCAATCTTACCATTTATCAATATTTCCGATGACCATTTGGAGCAAATTAACGCATTACTTGAACGCACACCTATTTTAGCTCAAAGAAAATAATATATGTGTCGAAACGAATCATTCAAAATACGACACAAAGAAGTTAGTCTACTTCAAACTATTGAAACAAACATGCTTAGGGTCTTAAAGAATTACAAAGTGGACATCAAAGTAACCCAATCATCCTATCGCGCACAGCAAAATGATGAAATAAATATCTTTTTAGCATCTTTAATTCATGAAAAAATAAACCATTAGAAAAGAGACTAAAGGAATAAACAAGCAACTTCTTCCAATGTAACAATCTAGACAATTCGAACCAATCAATATCGTGCGACAACGAGCGCTTTGAAATGAATCACTAGAGCAGAGTCCGCCGAAGCGCAAGGGCGCTTCAAGGGCAATGCGAAGTGGATGTCATTTCAGCGAGTTGGAGCCAGAATAAGAAGGAGGTTTACCATGAAAGGCGTATTATTCGACTTAGATGGAATTATTGCCGATACCTCAGTGTATCACTTTAAAGCATGGAAACAATTAATCGCAAAACATTTTCATCGGGAGTTGCCCGATGAATTAGAAGAACAAACAAAAGGTGTCAGCCGCGAAGATTCGCTGCGGGTAATTTTGACTCACTTGGATATATCAATTAATGAGGCAGCATTTGCGGCTCTTTGCGCTGAAAAAAACACAGCCTATATCGAAAGTCTATCTGAATTAAATCAAAACAATATCTTACCCGGCATTTATCCTTTTCTTAATGAACTGAAAAATGCACAAATCAAAATTGCGCTTGCTTCAGCTAGCAAAAATGGTCCGATTATTTTAGAAAAATTAGGATTAATCCATCATTTTGACGCCATAGCTGACCCTAGTCGCGTAAATGCAGGTAAACCTGCACCTGATATTTTCTTAGCCGCTGCCTCTGCATTAAATCTTGACCCGACTGAATGCATCGGTATTGAAGATTCAATCGCAGGTGTAACTGCAATTAATACATCTGGTGCATTATCTGTAGCTGTAGGTGGGCAAGAACTGAATCACGCTGACTACCGTGTACAACAAACTTCTGATTTAACTTATGACCTACTACTGAGCATTTGGAAGCATTTGCGGCAAAAATAACGATAGAAAGGATTTATTTAAATGTCAGTCACACACTATACCAATCCAATTTTACGCGGAATGTATCCCGATCCAAGCATTGTAAAAGTTGACCAAACATACTACATGGTCAATTCAACATTCGAATATTTCCCAGGAATCTCTTTATCTAAATCAACTGATTTACTAAACTGGACAAAATTACCAAGCATCATTCAAGAAAAAAGCCAAGCAAATTTAGATGAAGCTCAATCGAATGAGGGAATCTTTGCAGTATGTATACGATATATCAATGACACATTTTACGTTATTACCACGAACTTCGCAGAATTTAAAAACTTTATTATCGCTGGTAAATTATCACCTGACGGTCAATCAATTAATTGGAATACTACACGTACGGAATTAGATATTATGGGAATTGACCCGGACTTGTATGTTGAAGATAACCGTACCTATGTACAATTTACCGGCTATATCGATGACAAAGGTACTAAAGCTATTCAACAGGTTGAAATCGAATTAGAGTCTGGCAATATCTTACGTGGTCCTGAGGTAATCAGTTTTGGAACAGGCGGTCGTGATGTTGAAGGTCCTCATATTTTGAAACAAAAAGGCTACTATTATTTATTGGCAGCCGAAGGCGGAACAGGTATCGGTCATATGATTACGATTTTCAGAAGTAAATCATTATGGGGTCCTTATGAGAGTGCCCCAACCAATCCTATTTTTACTAATCGAGACCGCGCAAATCAACCTTTGCAAAATATTGGGCACGCTGACTTATTCCAAGATTGTCATCAAAACTGGTGGCTAACTTGTTTAGGAACTCGCCCTGCTACTGTCGGGTTTGTAAACTTTACAAATATTGGCCGTGAAACCTTACTCTACCCGGTTAATTGGACCGATGATTGGCCTGTAATTTATAATGGTATCCCTGAAGAAATTGTTTCGCTAGAAAATTTTAGCAAGCATGCAAAAGTATTAGGTGAGCAAAAAATAGAACCATTTATCGATAACTTTGAAAGTGAACAGTTAAATCCTGAATGGGTAACTTTAAGAAAAGGGTTAAATAAACGCCTTACATTGAGTAAAAATCAACTAACTTTATTAGGTAGTCCATTTAGTCTATCAGATATTGCAACACCAAGTTTCTTGGCCGTTCGACAAACGGAACATCAAGAAGTCTTCCACATCGAGATTTCTGATGACAGTAATTATCAAAATGGTTCAATCGGTATTGCCTGTATGATTAATAATACTCATCATGCTGCTATTCTCGTATCTCAAAACGCCACTGGCCATTATGATGTATTTAAAACAGTCACTGTTTTAGATTTAAAAGTCAATGAAAAAATTGGGACACTTGAACAGAAGCCGACTAATTTTAGCTTAACTAATACCGCTGACGCTAAAATATTCAAAGTAAGTAATCACAACGAAGCGGTTGAATACTCAATCCATGCAATGCATTTTTCGAACGAAGCAATTGCAGCTTTAAATACTGGTGATATGCAAGGTATTTATGTACTAGGTGAAGCTAAGGCTATTGTTACGAAAGCAATGAGAGAAACGATAAAAGAGTAATAAATACAATGAACCAGACTAAATTTTCCTCGTGAAAGAAGGCTGGTTTATTCTTATAGCACGAAAAAATGAGGTGTTATTTGATGAAACAAGTTTTTAATCCTTATCTTATAGAGATAAATAAATACAATTATTTATCCTTCATCGAAATTTGATGTTTAATTTCGATGAAGGATAAAAACGTATATCATATTTATTGGACATCAATATGAAAATACAAAATACCCAAGTTGTCACACTCAGGTACTTTCTACTTAAATTACTACTTTATCAATACATAAGGAATATCAACCATTTTCGCCCATGTAATAATTTGGTCACTAGTTACATTTAATGATAGAACTGTATGATGCCCACCACCTGCTTCAATCCAAGCTTTGACACCTTCTTGGAAATTCGGTTTTACTTCCCAAAGCACACGAGCAACTGGTAAGTTGGGTGCTTCCACTGTTGGTTCAAAGGCAGAGACTTCATTTATTAATAATTTGAACTGTGTTCCAAAATCAGCCATTGAAACAACCACTCCATCACCTGATTTACCATCGAAAACCAAACGTGCCGGATCCGCTTTACCACCAATACCTAAAGGAGCAACTAAAATCTTCGGTTTATTATTTGCTAAACTAGGATCCACCTCTAACATATGTGATTGTAAAATCGCCTCATGTCCTTGACTTAATTCATATGTATAATCTTCCATAAAACCAGTATTTTGATTGTGTGACATTATCTTTATAAATCGGTCGAGCGCCGCTGTTTTCCAGTCTCCTTCACCGGCAAAGCCGTAGCCTTCTGCCATTAACCGTTGTACAGCTAAGCCTGGCAATTGCTCTAAGCCATATAAATCTTGGAAGTTACTTGAAAATGCCGTGTATCCGCCCTCTTCTAAGAAACGTCTTAAGCCAATTTCATATCTCGCCTGCACTTTCACATGGTATTCCCATGTTTCTTTATCGTAATCAGTATAATCAAATTCATACAACTCACGATAAGATTCAAATAATGCTTCAACTTCCTCTTCAGATACAGCATTGACAACTTCAACTAAATCTCCAACCGCAAAATAATCAACAGTCCAGCCAAATTTAATTTGAGCTTCAATTTTATCACCATCTGTCACAGCAACATCACGCATATTGTCACCAAATCGTGCTACTTTAATTGAGAATCCTTCATTATATGCTACTGCTACATCCATCCATTCGCCAATTTCTCTTTGAACAGACTCATTACGCCAGTAACCAGCAATCACTTTATTATTCTTTTCCAAACGCGCATTAATAAAACCATATTCGCGGTCTCCATGTGCTGACTGATTAAGATTCATAAAATCCATATCAATTGTTGCCCAAGGTATTGATTCATTGTACTGAGTCGCCAAATGCAATAAAGGTTTTTGTAGTAAAGAAGTTCCACGAATCCACATTTTAGCTGGAGAAAAAGTATGCATCCAAGTAATAATGCCAGCCACTTCATCACGATAGTTAACTTCTTTCATCAATTTAGTAATCGCTTCAGCTGAAACTGCCAATTCCTCTTGAAATTCTATCGCATATGGCAAAGAGCCAGATTGATTCAGTATTGCCACCATTTCTCTAGCATGCTTGCGCACTTCTTCTAACGCTTCAGGACCGTATAGATGTTGCGCACCGACTATAAACCAAAACACTTTATTTTCCATAAAAACTTACCTCCGATATCTTTAATAATAAAATTAGCCTTGCCCATAATAGGCATTTTTACCATGTTTACGTAAATAATGTTTATCTAATATTTCCTGTGGTAATTCTGGTGCAAATGGATTTAACATTCGTGTATAATAATTCATTCGACATACTTCTTCTAGAACTACCGCATTCATCACTGCATCATCAGCATTTTTCCCCCAGGTAAAAGGTCCATGCCCTTGTAATAGAATGCCTGGAATTTCAATTGGATCAATTTTTCGTTGTTTAAACGTATCTACAATCAAATTCCCTGTTTCATATTCGTAACCCGCCTCTAATTCAGCCTGAGTCAGAAAACGAGCACACGGAACAGCGCCGTAAAATGTATCTGCATGAGTGGTTCCCATCGCTGGAACATCCTGTCCAGACTGCGCCCAACTGGTCGCCCAAGGCGAATGTGTATGTACTATACCACCGATTGAAGCAAATTTCTTATACAGTACAGCATGAGTTGGCATATCCGATGAAGGACGAAGTTTTCCTTCTACCACATTTCCATCAAAATCACATACTACCATATCTTCTATTGTCATCTGATTATAATCTACTCCAGATGGCTTTATGACAAACAATTGTGAATTACGATCAACTGCACTGACATTACCCCACGTATACTTTATCAATCCGCGTTGAGGCAACTCTAAATTCGCATTAAATACTTGCTCTTTTAATTTTTCTAACATAATACTACCTTCCAATTGATATTAAATTTTGGCGATTACGCCCACAAATGTGCAATATTTCAACTATTATAAGATATCTCCTGCTATTTTTTCTATGGAGATTGCTGCTTTGAATTTATTTTTAAAGCTTGTAAAACCTGTTACATCATCTGTATCTGGCTGCACAGTCACTACACTAGTATTTTTAAAAACAATATCATCTAAATACGCTGCTAAACTCATTTCAGTATGATTGAGATAATCTGCTAATAATGCTATTCCCCAGGCACCCCCTTCACCAGCTGTCTCCATTACCGAGACTGGCGTATTGATACTTGCTGCCAATAATATCTGAGCTATTTTTGGTGTTTTAAAAATACCACCATGTCCCAATATCTGTTCAATATTAATTTGTTCTTTTTCTGTTAATATGTCCATTCCAATCGCTAGTGTTGCAAACGCTGAAAAAATATGACTCCGCATCAAATTTCCAATAGTTAATCTACTCTCTGGTGTTCTTATGACCAGTGGTCTACCTTTATCAACTTTTGTGATACTCTCCCCAGAAAAATAACCTATACTCAATATTTCGCCACAATCTTTATCACCTTCTAATGCTTGATTGAACAGCAAGGTATACGTATCATTTAATGATTGATCAGGATGAATTAATTGACTATATTCATGAAACATTTTTACCCATGCATTAATATCAGAACTACAATTATTAGCATGTACCATTGCAACATTATCTCCTACTGGTGTTGTCACTATATCAATTTCAGGATATTGGTGCACTAAGTCTCTATCTAAGACGACCATTGAAAAAATTGATGTTCCTGCAGATACATTTCCAGTCTTCGGAAGTATACTGTTCGTTGCAACCATTCCAGTTCCAGCATCACCTTCAGGTGGACACAGGGGTATTCCAGCGGTTAGTATTCCTGTAGGGTCAAGCTGATTCGCACCTTCTTGAGTCAGTGTACCTGCAAATTGTCCAGCCGACAAAACTTTCGGCAACAGTGTTCTCAATTGCCATGGTACCTGTTCTGATTCAATCAAATTATCAAAAATATTGAGAAAATCCTCACGGTAATCTGATGTTTTAGCGTCTATTGGAAACATCCCTGACGCATCCCCTACTCCTAAAACTTTTTCACCCGTTAAACGCCAATGAACATAGCCCGCCAATGTAGTGAGATACGCAATATGGGATACATGTTGTTCTTTATTGAGTATCGCTTGATACACATGAGCAATGCTCCATCGCTCTGGAATATTAAATTTAAAATTTCCACTCAATACATTTGCTGCTTGAGTAGTGATGGTGTTTCGCCAAGTTCGAAAAGGTACTAATAAATGATTGTCTTTATCAAATGCTAAATAACCGTGCATCATAGCACTAATACCTATGCTCCCTATTGTTGTTAAATGAATACCATACTGTTGTTTAATTTCACTAACAAGTTGAGCGTATGCTGCCTGGATACCCATCCAAACATCATTTAAATCATAGGTCCAAATACCATCCTTCAACTGATTCTCCCAATCAAAATTACCTGATGCAATAACATTTTGACACTCATCAATTAATATAGCTTTAATTCTAGTTGATCCGAGTTCAATTCCCAACGCTGTTTTTCCATCTTTAATTAGTTGAGTTACTTGCGTCACCATGATACCTCCTAAAAAACGTTTTCACTATACTGAAATATTAACACAGATGTACGCATATGTAAATACCAATATTATAGATGTTCGTACATCCTGTTATTAATTTCTTAATTATAGCTACATTTTTATTAAGATAATCACTTCAACACATTGACAAATATTTAACATTGCACACATCTTTAAATTTAGATAAAATAGATGTACGCATATGATAGAAAGGAATTTAATATGATTGTAAAATATCGCTACATCGCAGATGATATACAAAAAAAGATACTCCAAAATGAATTCAAAGTAGGAAGCATGATTCCGCCAGAAAGTAAGTTGCAAGAAATGTATCAAGTTAGCCGTCACACTATACGACAAGCAATAGGTCTATTAGTAGAAAAAGGCTATCTACGCGCTGAAAAAGGAGTGGGTACATTCGTACTAAAACCACAGCTAAATGGCCCTAAAGACACAAAAACAATCGGCGTGATTACAACTTATTTATCCGACTACATTTTTCCACAAATTATCGAAGGAATAGAAGAAACACTAAGAGCAAACGGCTATTCTTTACTTTTAGGCGCAACAAAGAATGATCCTATTCAAGAAGAACTCTGTATTAGCTCAATGTTAAAGCAAGGAGTGGAGGGCTTACTAATAGAACCTACCTCAAGCAATTTATTCAACCAAAATATCGCTTATTATTCAAAAATAAAAGAAAAAAATATCCCTGTTTTATTTATCAATGCATACTACGATTTGCTTGATATACCATATATTAGTATCGATGACGTTCACGCTGGAGAAATGACAACCAATTATTTAATCGACAACAATCACGTTAATATTGCTCTAGTTACAAAAATGGATGATATCCAAGGCAAGCTGAGATTAAAAGGATATATTAAAGCGCATGAAAAAAATAATCTGAGTTTTACTATGGATAATATCGTTCAATTTGATACTAATAATCAAAAGGATGTTATCCAGCTATTCGTTAAGCAATTGGCTTGTCGTAATAATCGCCCCACGGCAGTCGTTTGTTATAATGATGATGTAGCTAGTTACTTAATACAACAACTAGAAAAAAACAATTTGAATGTTCCTACGGATATTTCTCTTATAAGTCACGATAATTCATTTTTAGCAAAAATATACCAACTCAACAGTGTCATTCATCCTCAAAAAGACTTAGGTATTGAAGCAGCAAAAAAAATAATCGAAACACTTGAAAAAAATAAGGTGCTGGAGACAAAATTGTATCCTCCTAAATTAAAAATAAGAAAATCGGTACTCAAACATACAGATAATTAATCAAATCCATTTTCTACTCTATTAAATCTTAATAGAGTGTTTTTACTTTATACGATATAATTGCACCCATTCATTTCACTGCTAAAACAACAAAATTATGGTATACTACTATAAGCAAACAGTTTTATACAATGGAGGTTCATGAGATGGCACAACAAAAAAACAATACACTCGCCGGTCTAGTTTTACTTGCAACTGGATTAGTAATAGGCGCAGCAGGCGCACTGTTTTATAAAGAAATCAAATTAAAAAATCCTGGATTGGTTTTAGAAACAGTCAAACAACAATTCAAAGTGCAAGGTACAATCACTGGGTCATGGATTGATTATGATGCCGTGGAATATGAAGTATTTGACAGTAAACCACTTGTCTACATCGGAGGTATTTCTCGCCAAGAAGGTAGTGAAATTGTGACTTATCAATTCGCTTGTGACGCATATACTGGTGAGATATTAGATATTTTTGAATACCAAGCGTAACTCGTTCTTGACCAACACGCATACTTTGATACAATGGAAGTTGCGTGTTATTTTAATTGCGCAACTGATTATTAGATGGCTGGCATTACGTCTCTAACCACCGAAAAATTTTTACGTGAATGAATTGTGCAAAAAAGTATTTCTAGGACATTTGACATAATTGTTAACCTAAATAAACCAGAAAAGGAGGAATATGAATGGCATTTGACGGCCGCAATGATTGGCAAATGCATCCATTAAATGGTGGATCTGGCGAAGCCTTTATGGGTATTCGTAATAATGAAAAAGTTTTTTTTAAACGTAATTCATCACCGTTTATTCCTTCCTTATCCGCTGAAGGTTTAGCCCCAAAATTAATGTGGACTCAGCGAACTTATTCTGGCGATTTATTAACGGCACAAGAATGGAAAAATGCAACTCAATTAACCAAACAGCACATGAATGACCCTCGAGTTATCCAATTAATTCATCAAATCCATCAATCTGATCATTTGCTTATGCTACTGCGTCGAGTTCAAAGCGATGCCTTTATCCCGATTGATTTCATTGACCGATATTTTGATAATTTACCCAACTCTTTATATAAGCATCAATTTTTTAATCAAGTCATTCGTTCATTAGAAGATATGGTTGACGAAGATTTTTATCAATGTCGTTATGTGGTATGCCATGGTGATTTAAATCATAATAATTTTATGATTGATGACTCAAAAAAAATCTTTTTAGTCGACTGGGAAGAAGTTAAAATCGCCGATCCTATTAGTGATATCACCTGGTTATTATTGCAATATTATAAACCTAGTGAGTGGATGGAGTGGTTTACTTTATATGATTTCCCAATTGATGAAACTTTTTACAAACGTGTAAAATGGTATAGTCTCATGAATTGTTTATTATTAATCAAACAATTTTCCATTGAAAACCGACCACAACAAATGAACCATTATATACTATTATTGAAACACATCTACGATGCAGATGATTTATCCAAGGAATAATGTGACCCTTAAGAAAAATATGGTTCGAGCGCAAACGTTCTGACTCGAACCAATGGCGAAAACTGACGACGTGTGAATAACGCACATACGCAGTTTTTGAAGCATCCGTCCCGTCGAAGCAGTCTAAATGAGTCAAAATACAAATACCGGTGCGCAAATAACACCTGGAGAACTGTTACGAAGTGGATATCAAATCAACCTAAGCGAACCAAAATAAATATAGTGCGACAACGCGTACTGCAAACTGAATCACTGGCGGAAGTCACTGCTGTGCAATTTACACACAGAAAACTCTAGCAGTGGTTGTCATTTCAGCGAGTTAGAGCCAGAGGAGGACACTCATGCGACTGAGAAATAAACCATGGGCACAAGATAAGTTAGATGCCCATCCAGAATATGTACCACAACAAGCAGAATCATTACGTGGTAAATGGCAAACCCGTTTTGCCAAAGAACAACCGATTCATATTGAAGTAGGATCAGGTAAAGGGCGTTTTATTACAGAAATGGCAAAAGCCCATCCAGATGTTAATTACATCAGTATTGAAATCCAAACAAGTGTCATTGTCAGTGTACTTGATTTGCAGTTAGAGGCACAACTACCTAACTTACAAATTTTACATGCTGATGGACGTAATTTGGATCAATATTTCGCGCCAGGTGAAGTTAGCCGTGTTTACTTAAACTTCTCAGATCCTTGGCCAAAAAAACGTCATGAGAAACGCCGCTTAACGTCTCCATCTTTTTTAAGCCAATATCAAACAATATTAACAGAAGATGGTGACATTCACTTTAAAACTGATAATCAAGCCCTTTTTGAGTACTCACTCTATGCTTTCTCGCAATATGGTGTCAAATTAAAACAGGTTTGGTTAGATTTACATCAGTCTGACTTTGAAGGCAATATTATGACTGAATATGAAGAGAAATTTTCAAGTCGTGGTCACCGAATTTATCGTCTTGAGGCATATTTTGAAAAATAAACAGCAAAAAACTAGGGTCGTCTATATTCACAACCCTAGTTTTTAGAATATCTCTCTTATGTTTATCTAGTATGATTTATTTTCGATAATTCTATCAAGTAATTTTGGTAATTTTCATCAAATTTCCGATGACATTCAAAATCAGGTTCAACAATTTCATAATCGATGGGAAAATTTAAATCATCAACCAACAAAATCGTACCTAAACATTCTGCTGAATTTTCGGAAGCAATCAAAACTGGCATTCCTAAAATATTGGTCATTAATTGAACTAAATTTCGTGATTGAATCAAACCACCTGTTAAAGCAATGCCATTAAAATGATGAAGAGCTTGCAAATTTTCGACATTATTCCGAACGTTATAAAACAATCCACAAAGCATTGCAAAAAGAATGTTTTCTCGAGTATGAAATCGCTCTAAACCTATCAATCTTGATACTTCTCCTTCAGTCCACAATGGTGCCCTTTCACCATTTAAAAAAGGAAGAAAAACTAACTTGAGTGGATAACCTGTTAGCGCAATTTGTTCCAATTCTTCAAAATTTGTTTGATACACTTTACAAATCCAATCTAAGACATTGCCTGCATTATTACTTGGAAACCCAACTAAATAATTTGTTTCGTCAATTTTATAACTAAAGTTCATGGACTTTAGTGATACTACATTTTTATTTGTCAGTATTCTTACAGCGTGACTCGTACCAAAAGATAAAACAGCATAGTTACTTAAAGAACGATAAGCATAATTAGAAGAAACTCCATCTGATGTTCCAAGAACAACAATACCTTGCCCTAAATTAAGATTGTAAAGAATAGGAGCAGAAGAGTCACAAGCTTTAACCTTTGGTAACTGTTCTATTTTTAATCGCAGACTATTAAGTGCACGTTCACTCCATTGTCCTTTTTTATTATCATAAATTCCATAACTACTGGCGTTAGAAACATCAATCCACCATTCACCCGTTAATAATTCGAAAATCAAATCTTTTATCGAATAAACTTTTGTAACTGAATCCCAATATGACTGTTTAGCTCCATATGAAAGTTTATAAAAAGGGTTCATGCTATGGATAGGTGTTCCTGTTTCGAGATAAAGTTTCTCTTTAAAAGCATTATCAAATTGCAAAAGTTCTTTATGTCCACGCTTATCTGCCCATGTTATAATCTCCGTCACATCTTGATGCTTATCATCTCTTAATAGAATCGAATGCATTGCAGTCGTTAGCACAATTCGATATGGGGTCTCTGGCATTAATTTTCTAATTCCTTTTAATAACGCGTCCCGCAATTCGTTCCAATTTAGTTCATAACGTGATTCATCTGATTGAATTTTAGAATATCGATGTATCCATTCTTTTTCAAATTGTAATTGTTGATTAAATCTTGACAATTTTAAATTTGTTGTACCCACATCAATACTAATTGTATGACTGAAGTCCATATTTTCCTCCCCCAAAAAATTCTTAAAAAACGAATCGTACAAAGAGCTTAGTAAAAACGAGGTATTTAATCAAATTCACTGTGTCCACCAAACTGGAATCTCATAGCTGATAGTACTTTTCCTGAATAATTTTTTTTATCTAGTGTACTATTGCGTTTCATTAATGATAATGCAATAACAGGAACTGGTACTTCATTTTCCATTGCCTCTTCAATTGTCCATAATGCTTCTCCTGAAGAAGATACTTCTCCTTTATATTTCTCCAATGTTACTTCCGACTTTAATTCATCATATAATTTTTGAATTAAGAAAGATTCTATAATAGAACCGTGATTCCAAAGGTTGGCTACATCACAAATTTCAAATTGATATTTATTTTGTGTAAATAATAAATCAAACCCTTCCGCTATTGATTGCATCATACCATATTCAATTCCATTATGTACCATCTTTAAATAGTGACCTGCACCAGGTTGAGCATGATACATAAAACCATTTGGGACACATAATTTTATTAAGACATCCTCTAATTCCGTATCAAGCTCTTCTTCACCTCCCATCATCATACACGCACCAAATCTTGCCCCTTTGACACCACCAGAAATTCCGCAATCATAGTATCGAACACTATGTTTTTTAGAAAGGCTATGCCTTTTCATAGAATCTTTAAACTTGGAATTCGAAAAATCAACTATTATACTTCCGTTAATTACTAGTTGCAAAATTTGCTTAATTATTTCATCTGTAATTTTTCCAGCTGGTAAAACTAAAAATACTATTTCTCTTTTTCTCTCCTTAAATAGAATCTCAATATTAGGTGCAAAGTTAAATAGTCTATGTTGATAAGTTTCTTTAATTACTGGATTTATATCATAGCCTTTTACTAAAATCTCTTTGTCATTTAATTGTTTTACTAATGACATCCCCATTTTCCCTAGACCAATCACTGTGATTTCCATTAATAAACACTCCTAATGCAATTCTGGCCAAAAATCTTTATTGGCTACAATCAAATCATCCAATACTTCTTTCGCAACCGTAGCAGATGGAATGGTTCGCGATAATGTAAATGCTTGCCAAATTTTTTGGTAATCTTGTTCAATATATCCTTGAACTAATAATTTTTCACACATTAATTGTTGATGCATTAATGCTTGTTGAAACATTGGAATTTCCCCCTGACAAATCGGTTCAGGTCCGTTTATTCCCACAATACATGGAACTTCAACCATTGCATCATCAGGAAAGTTTGATATTGCACCATTATTTTCAACAATCATTAACATTCTCTCGTGAGTATTAAACGCAATTGCACAAGCCAAATCAACTATAAAGTATGCGTGACTATCAATATGAAATCCATTATATTTAGCAGTACCTGATTCAATTATTTGTCTAGCCGTTGCAAACACTTCTTTCTCACGGCCATCCATCACCTCATTTGCACGAGTGTATTCTTTATTTGAATGTTCTACTACATAATCCGGAAATAGATAATACTGTAAATACGTATTAGGTAAAAAACGCGGATCACCTGCATAAATATCTCTTGCCTTTTTATGTGTATCTTGCCAACTTGGATCCGTATGTTGAGTATCTATTTCTACTTGATTTAAATACCCATGTTCTTTAACATAGTCTTTTACTATCTGCGTATAATCCGTCCCATCTTTTCCTCGTACATTCGTCCACCAACCAAAATGGTTTAAACCAAAATAATCAACTTCTAATTGATCCGGCGTCGTACCAATAATTTGAGACATTCTTCTTAGTGTTCCCACTGGCATATCACAAATATTTAACACTCTTGAGTCTGGTCGCAACACACGGCATGCTTCAGCTACAATCGAAGCCGGATTAGAATAATTTAGCATCCAGCAATCAGGAGAATATTTTTCCATGAAATCGATAATTTCTAACATACCCGTAATACTTCTCATACCATAAGCTAAACCACCCGGTCCACAAGTTTCTTGTCCTACTACATTATGATTTAATGGGATTTTTTCATCTAATTCACGCATCGCATATTTACCTACTCGAATATGCGCCATACAAAAATCCATTTTAGAGAATGCAATTTCTGGGTCAGAGGTATAAACAAAATCAACTTCGGGGGCATCTTCTTTTAACATTATTTCAATTGCCTTACCTAAAATTGCCTGTCTTTCTGCATCGTTATCATATAAATATAATTTTTTTAACGGAAAACGACTTGCACTTGTCAACAACATTTTTACTATTCCTGGTGTAAAGGTACTTCCTCCACCCGCAATAACCACTGAAAATTTTTTCATAATATCCTCCTTAATGGTTCATTAAAAATTTGTCCACAGCTTCTCGCATTTTATTAACATTTAATCCATAAACCACGTGTACATTTTCGTTATTAATAATAACCCCATTTGCATTTGTGGTATTAGTCAGAATCTCTTCATTAATCAATGATGAATCTTTTACAATAAGGCGTAATCTTGTATAACAATTATCCACTGAAACAATATTTTCTTTACCGCCTAGTGCATCTACAATAATGCTTCCCATATCAGTAACAAATGAATCATTGTTTTCTTTTATAGTTTTTCTGTTATTCTTCTTTGTTAAATAATCCTTTTTATTGTACAAACGCGTTTCTTCATTTATTGCTTCTCTACCAATTGTTTTTAAGTTAAATTTTTCAATCATGAATTTAAATACTATGAAATAAATAGCGAAGAATATTAAACCTACAACAATATACATTGGCCATGACGTTTTACTGATACCAAGAGGCACATTCATTAGTAAAAAATCTATAAAACCATTTGGACCAATTGCTCTCACGTTAAACAAATTTAAAACAACCATTGATAGCCCACTTAAACCAGCATGAATAACAAATAATATCGGCGCTACAAACATAAATGAAAACTCAATAGGTTCTGTGACCCCAGCAATAAATGAAGTGAACGCAGCTGGAATCAAAATTGCTCGTGCGCGCATTTTCTTATCAGGAGATGCTGTCATATACATCGCTAAACACGCTCCTATTAAACCAAACATTTTAGATATCCCTCGTGCATCCCATATAACACTGTCTGATAGACGTTGAATTGTAGGTTCTACCATTTCAGCAAAATATATATTACGTGATCCTTCAAATACTTGCCCCGCAATTGTTTCAGTACCTCCTAATGATGAATATAAAAATGGAGTATAAACTAAATGGTGTAATCCAGTTGGAATTAACAATCGCTCTAGCGCTCCATATAAAAACAATCCAAAATTTCCAGCTTTCTGAATAAAACCGCCTAATTGGTTAATACCAAATTGGAAACTAGGCCAAATATATGTCATCAAAATTGCAAATAATACTATTACTGGAATTAATACAATAAATGCAAAACGTGTTCCACCATATATATTAAAAGCATTATTAAATTCAACTTTATTATATTTATTGAAAACATAAGCAACGATTAACCCTAACATAATCCCGGCAAATACACCCATATCTAAAACCTGGACACCTAATACCATTGTTTGTCCAGTACCTGATAATGAATCTGCTTCTATTAATTGACCATTTAATGTTAGAGTGCGATTCATTGCATTAATAAAAACTAAAAATGATAATAATGCTGTAAATCCAGCTTCACCTTTTTTATCATTTGCCAGACCAACTGCAATCCCAACACAAAAAATTACACCTAAGTTTACCAATATTGTTACTAGAGATCCCGTCAAAATCGATCCAAAATTTTTGGTAATTGGATTATCCATAAATGGCAGAACTTCTATCAATCGAGCATTTGTCAATATGTTTCCAATCGCAATTAATAAACCTGCAATCGGTAAAATTAATACCGGTATAAACATAGCTCTTGAAAACTTCTGCATAGCTTCCATAATTTTTACCTTCATAATAAACCCTCCAAAATATATTATTTAATATCCACATCATACCAAAATAACGTTTACATTTTCTATAAAATAAAGAAGAATGAAATATATTTCCAAAAACAGAAATATATTTCATTCTATTATATCTTCTACTAAATATTCAAAAATCATCAATAAAATAGGAAAAAACAATCTGGTTTTTTGATTATTCCAATCAAATCTATTATGGTTTTCGATAATAATAGTACAATCAGAAATTGTAGCCAAATCATTATCATTATCTTGTGTGAATGAAATAACTGGTATATTATTTTTTTGTGCAGTATTCGCCTTATCAATAATAGAACCCGTATAACCACTCTTTGACACACAAATTAAATTATCGATTCGATTCAAATTGTTAACAAATAAAGCGCTACTATCTGCACCATTAGTAAAAATGATATTATTTCCTTTCCCTAGTAGTTTTTTATAAAGATACTCTGCTATAATTCCTGAATACCCAGTTCCCAAAATAAAAATAGTTTTATTTTTATCATTTAATATTAATTTCACATCATCTAATGCTTTTTTATTAAGTTCAAATACAGAAAGGAAAATTTCCGATAACACATCCACATCTTGTTTACCTAACTGGTATTTAACATGGTGATGAGCAAACTCATATATCATTTCTGTATATCCCTCGAATCCTAATTTTTTAGCGAATCGAAAAATAGTAGATGCTGAAGTAAATGTTTCTTTTGCCATCATTTGAATTGTCATTGTGCTGATTTTTTCTGCATTAGATTCAATATAATCCAATAACGCTTGTTCATTCTCATTTAGTTTGGTGTGTTTATATGTATTACCCACAATTCGTCTCCTACTTCATATAAATTCTTTCAATTAATTGTACCAAAACAATCTATTAACTGCACGAAAAATTACAAATCCTTAAAATAAAAGAATATATATTACTCAATGGTAAATCTAAATATAGCAATGGTTTCTGTCGATAATTTCAACGCCCCATAAGTTACTTACAGGGCGTTAAATCCTTTTGGAGGCAGAGTCATTGTACATTAACTTCTCTGAATAGTGAGCATATCCTCACCTCATTCGGGTTCAGACACATATTGTCGTGCACATTATTTTTTTAATTCTTCCCATTTCCACTCTAATACTTCAGGGATATCTGTACCATTTTCTCGAATATAGTGCGTATGGTATTCAATCGTTTTATCCATTGTTTCCTTGAACGCTTGGGCTTTGTCATCTAACACTGCATTCGCAGCATCTTTTGCCAAATGGAAACGATCCAATTCTGACAATACACGCATATCAAACGGCGTTGTAATATCACCATTTTCACGGTACCCATGAATCGAAATATTGTGATTGTGACGTTTAAAGAAAATATCGCGAATCATACCTTCATAGCCGTGGAATGCGAAAATAATTGGTTTATCTGCCGTAAATAATTCATCAAACGCTTCATCACTTAATCCTCTAGCATCAATATCTGGGTGGCGCAAAATCAACAAGTCAACTACATTGATGAAACGAATTTTCAGTTCCGGAAATGCTTTATTGAGAAGCGAAATAGCTGCCAATGCTTCTAAGTTTGGTTCTGTACCCGCTGCTGCAAACACGACATCCGGTGTGCCACCTTGGTCCGTTGATGCCCAATCAATTACTTTATACCCTTTGTCCACTAATTCTTGGGCTTCATCCGCAGTATAGAATTGTGGGCGTGGGTGTTTTGAAGACACAATGAGATTAATTTTATCTTCATCTTTTAACGCTTTATCCATTACTGCTAATAAACTATTGGTATCAGCTGGTAAATATTCACGAATAAATTCAGGTGTTTTTTCAGCTAAATGCGTGAGTAAACCAGGGTCTTGATGCGTGTAACCATTGTGGTCTTGTTGAAACACAGTGGATGTCGCAATCAAATTGAGCGATGGATAATTTTTACGCCATGGTGCATGTGTTTTTGACTTACGAAGCCATTTAAAGTGTTGGGTAATCATCGAATCCACTACTCTTAAGAATGATTCATAGGAAGCAAAAAATCCATGACGACCTGTTAAAACATAGCCTTCTAAAAATCCTTCCGCTTGGTGTTCCGATAATTGTGAATCGATGACCCGTCCAACCGGAGACAACCATTCATCGTAATTCTCATTCATTCTGCCTAACCATTGGCGATTAGTCGCATCAAATACATGTTGTAGACGATTTGATTTCGTTTCGTCTGGTCCAAACACACGGAAATTCGTTGGGTTTTCACGTATCAAATCAGCTGTATATTTGCCTAACTCAATCATGTCTTGTGCAACCAATTCCCCTGGCTGTTGGATATCCAAAGCGTGTTTACGCCAGTCAGCAGTATTCATTTTTTCAACAATACCAGCATTGGTCACTGGATTCATTGACATTCTTCGGTTACCTTTTGGTGAAATATCACGAATTTCGGCTTTAACATAACCTTTTTCGTCAAATAATTCTTCTGGCTTATACGATTGTAACCACTCAATTAAATGCGGCGCAGTGCGCATATCTTTACCCGTTACTGGAATTGGTACTTGATGCGCTCTAAAGCCACCTTCAACAGGTTCACCATTCCATTCTTTTGGACCTGTCCATCCTTTAGGAATTCGAACAATTAACACTGGCCATTTTGCTTGGGTTGCTTCTTCAGCTGGATGTCTTCTAGCTTCTGTTTGGATTGCTTGAATCAATTCTATCGCTTCATCCAATTTTTGCGCCATTTCTGGATGAACTACTTCAGGCTCTGTTCCGCCCACAAATATCGGAGTCCATCCCAAACCGTTAAACATTTCCGTTAAGTCTTCGTTAGTCTTACGTTCTAAAATTGTTGGATTATGAATTTTCCCACCATTTAAGTATAAAATAGGTAAAACTGCACCATCATTCACTGGGTTAATAAAAGTATTAGCGAACCATCCAGCTGCTAATGGACCTGTTTCTGCCTCACCATCACCTACAACTGTAGCCACAATGACATTTGGGTTATCTAAGATTGCGCCAGTTGCGTGAGATAATGAGTAACCGAGTTCGCCACCTTCATGAATGGAACCAGGCGTTTCAGGCGCGGCATGGGAAGCGAGACCGCCTGGAAACGAGAATATTTTACATAATTGTTTTAATCCAGCTTCATCTTGAGTAATCTCAGGATATAATTCGGAATATGATCCATCAATATATGAATTAGAAACCATTACCTGTCCACCATGCCCTGGACCTTCAATGTAAAACATATCGAGGTCATATTTATTAATAACACGATTCAAATGCGCATAAATAAAGTTTTGCCCTGAAATCGTCCCCCAGTGTCCAATTGGTGTTAATTTCACATCATCGCTCGATAACTCTCTACGTAACAATGGATTATCTTTTAAATACATTTGTGCAACAGAAATATAATTCGCTGCACGCCACCATTTATCTACTTTTTCCAAGTAGCCTTTATCATCGTAATTCGTCATTATTGAGTCCTCTCAAATCATAGTTTTGGTTAGTTTGTATCATAAACTAACCTACAACGTTATTATAATGTATCTTTATTTTTCTGTCAATAGTTGCTGTCACTCTACAGAAACTACATATAGATATGTTTTCAATTATTATTTAATATAACCAACAGTAATACAAAACTTTTAGTGCAATATGCAATATGAATCGAAAATTTGTTATATAAATTTTATATCTGAATTCTAATTACATTCTACGAATATTTTTATATAAAAGAATTTATATCATATACTTTTGCATGGAAGGCTCTATATTCTCAGTATCACTTTTTGTATTCGTTACAAAAGGGAAATTTGTTACGGTCTATCGTGCCGATTTCGCTCATCAATGTAATCTAGAGAATCGCCGAAACTGTTTTCGACCTAAAAACTGGATGCAGATACTAAAGAAACCTTAGTCTACTTTATTAAAACGACGAAGTATTCTCCTGAAATGATTGTAGGAAGAAAAAATCGTGAATGTTTCTATGTCAATTATCTATTATTGGATTCATCATGGACATATCGGGTTATCCTATGTGGATTTGTTGTAACCTAGAAAAACTAAGGCGCCTAGAAAAAAACAATCGAAAAACTTTAGCGTAAAAGGTAACTCGATTGAAATATGTCCGGATATCATTAATCAGCGTCTAAATTCGGATTATTATGACATTGATTTCGTGATTTTGACAAGAGCTTTAAAATCTTGTCTACTGGTGATGACAGATCACTATACGCGTCATCAATTGATACGATCTCTTCCAAATAAAACGGTACAAGCAGCCAACGAACAAGTCACATTGTTAAGGCAATCATTTAATATAAAATCCATTACTTCTGATAATAGAACTGAATTTTTTAGATTACATGAAGTGTTTGATGATGGACATGTTTATTATGATCACCCTTATTGTTCGTATGGAAAAGGAACAAATGAAAATCATAACCGGTTAATCCGTCGATTTTTACCGAAAGGAACAAAGGAAACCACTCCTGAAGAAGTGGCTCGCATTGGACAATGGATTATAATATTCCGTTTGAGATACGGTATACAGGTTAACTTGGTCTTGAAATTCAACGTTTTATCTAATTATACCCAATAACTCTTAGGGCAGCGCTTTGTTGATAAAGCTGTCCTAAACTTATAAAAACAACCGCAGACTGTACATGTATGTTCTTGACGAAATGGACAATGTTCACATACTCGTTGGCGTCTTTTCCATTCCTTATCATCCACTAGATTTACTTCCACAGACAATTGTTCTTCAACTAATGCATCAATATTTATTGTTAAAAGTACTTCATGTCTTTCGCATCCCTTACATGGCATGTTTTACACATCCAATTCAACAGCAATCACAGACATTGGAGGCAATGCCATTTCCACTTCACTTTCATTAGTACTAATGTCAGTAAATTCTTTAACATCTACTTCATTAGGTTTCTCAAACGTATTATGAGCATCCATCGCCTCAGCCGCTAAAATTCTTCCCTTAACATTATTTACATTCGTTTCAAAATCGATACTAACATTTTCAACATTTTCAATATTATAGTTACAAATAGTAATTGTTATTTTATTTTCTTTTTTAGAAATAGATAAAGAAATATTTTCTGGTATCTCACCATAGTACTCAATCAATTCGGCATCTTGATGATTTTGATACAAATCAAACACGTGGTATGTTGGAGTTTTTATCATTGAGTGACCTTCTGTTAAAATGACGGATTGAAGTACATTAACAGTTTGGGCTAAATTGGCCATATATACTCTATCAGCATGATTATTGAATATATTCAAAGTAATTGCGGCTACCATTGCATCTCGTATCGTATTCTGTTGATATAAAAATCCTGGGTTCGAACCCGGTTCCACAGCAAGCCAGGAACCCCATTCGTCGACAATTAAGCCTATTCTTTTTTCAGGATCATATTTATCCATAATTATTGAATGTTTTCGGATTAATTCATCCATTCTATTGGCGCTTTTGATTAGAGACCACCACTCCTCTTTAGGAAAACCAGTAGCCGTTCCTTTATTCAACCACTCCCCAGTTAATGCATAGTGATGCAAACTAATTCCATCAAACCAAGGAGAAGCATTTTTCATTAATACGTCCATCCAGTTATAATCATCAACATTAGGTCCACAAGCTATTTTATATATTTTTTCAGAACTATACTGTCTAACATATGTTTGATATTGACGATATAAATCCGAATAATATTCAGGCCTCATATTTCCGCCGCATCCCCAACTTTCGTTACCAACACCGAAAAACCTCATCTTCCAAGGCTCTTCCTGGCCATTATCTTTTCTCAAATTTGCCATCGGTGACTCGCCGGCCATCGTAATATATTCGACCCATTCTTGCATCTCTTGGACTGTTCCACTACCTACATTACCATTAACATATGCTTCACATTCTAATTGTTTTACTAATTCAAAAAACTCATGTGTTCCAAAATGATTATTTTCGGTTACACCACCCCAGTGAGTATTTACTATTTTCTTTCGCTCAGATTTTTTACCAATACCATCTTTCCAATGGTATTCATCAGCAAAACACCCTCCTGGCCATCGTAAAACTGGTATTTTAATTTTTTTCAAAGCCTCAACCACATCGGTTCTCATACCATTGACATTAGGTATATCTGAATCATCTCCAACATAAATTCCTTCATAAATACATCTTCCAAGATGTTCCGAAAAATGACCATAAATGTATTTACTGATTATCGTACCTTTTTTACTACTTAAAACGTTGATTGCCATTTCAATCTCCTTCGCTATTTAACTGAACATCTCACAACATTCCACGATAAACCTTTAAGAGCCATACTTACATGATTTAGTTCAAACTTAACATCATCTTTTGATTTTGGAGTAACTTGTTGATTATTTACATTATTATCTGCTTTAATATTAAACTCTGCCATTTCAATTGATTCTTCAATTTCTGTCACTTCAAATCCATCTAAATTTATGTCAAAATCTATTGTTTCAGATGAGCGATTAACTGCAAAAATAGTTACAATAGACTCTTCATCATTATAAACAGCAATACTTTCTACAAAAGGGACTGCATTAAAATCTTTAGTCTCATAAGTTGGACAATCTAATTCAGGTAGCAATGCAATACCACGACCAAAATTAGACATATGCATAAATGGATAATATATCGTTTGCTTCCATGCCGGTGAATCATCATCTTGTTCTGTTGAAATTGGCGCAATAACATTTACTAATTGTGCTAAACAAGCAATCTTTACTCTATCTGAATTTTTTAATAAAATAATCATCAAACACCCAATTAATAAAGCGTCTTCAAAATTATAATGATCTTCTAGAATCGCTGGAGCAACTTGCCATGGTTTTGACTTTTTATCTTGCTCATTCGAGTGATACCAAACATTCCATTCATCAAACGATAAATTAATTGTTTTTTTACTGTGTTTTTTTGCTTTTACCGCATCACACATTGCAATAACACCTTTTATAAATTCATCCATTGCAAGTGATCTAGCTAAGTAATACTCTAAATCATTTTCATGATTACCATAATATTGGTGTAAAGATAAGTAGTCTACATGCTCATATGCATGATCAAGTACAGTTAATTCCCATTCACCAAAAGTAGGCATCTGTCCGCTTGAACTACCACATAAAACAAGTTCAATTGACTCATCCACTAATCTCATTGCTTTGGCCGTTTCTTCCGCCAATCTTCCATACTCATCTGCAGACTTATGCCCTATTTGCCATGGGCCGTCCATCTCATTACCCAAGCACCAAGTTTTAATATTAAAAGGATTTTCATGTCCATTTTTTATCCTTAAATCGCTCCAATAGGTTCCTGAAGGATGATTACAATACTCCAATAAATTTCGAGCATCCTCAATACCTCTTGTCCCTAAATTAACTGCCATATTTATTTCTGTTCCGACTTCTTGAGACCAATCATAAAACTCATGTATACCTACTTCATTTGTTTCAACACTCTTCCATGCTAAATCTAATCTTCGTGGTCTTTCCTCAACAGGGCCTATACCATCCTCCCATTTATACCCAGAAACAAAATTCCCCCCTGGATATCTCACTAACGGAACATTTAGTTCTTTAACTAAATCTTTAACGTCATTTCTAAAACCTTTATCGTCTGCAGTTTTATGTGTTGGCTGGTAAATTCCCCCATATACTGCTCTTCCCATGTGTTCAATAAATGAGCCAAAGATACGATTATCAATTTTTGAAATTTGCTTTTGCTTCGAAAGTTTTAGGTTTGCTTTCATTTTGAACTCCTCTTACGTAATAGTTTTTTCGCAAAAAATGCTTTGCCTTGCTCATCTAAACCCGATAACATTAATGGTTTATCATTCCCCACTTGGCAATATACTTTAAATATTTTTTCTCCCAATTTAAATTCTGTTTGATTCACTTGAATCAAATCTTTTTCAGAAATATATTTATTAGTACTTCGAATTATTTCTGACTCATAATTCAATTCAAGTATTTGCCAAGTACCCACTAAATCTTGAATTTTTAGTTCTAGTTTTTCATCCGTACCATCATAGTTTTCAATACTTACCACTGGCCACCCATTTGACAGCCAAAATAATTTTCGGATATTCAAAATTATTTCATCAGAAAAAGGCTTCAACCTTGCATGATGGACTAAATATTGGTTATTTCCTACGGTTAACACTGAATTGTGTCCTGGGGCAAATATTGATTCTTCATCCGCAAACTGATAGCTTCCAAGAATTTTAACACCCACTTTTTCTGGATATTCATCTTGAATCATGTTATTTCCTAACATATCAATATAGGGGCCATTGATATGCTTAGATCTACTTACTCTAATATTGTATGAATCATGTAGTGAATCGAATGAAGTAAATAAGTAATAAAAATCATATTGGGCATTATAAATAATAAACGCGCCCTCAATTGCAGTATCTACCGTTCTAGGTCTTTTAGCAATTATTGTTCCATAGGTATTATCTTCTAGTTTTCCTGATTCTTTATTCATCGGAACAATATAGATACCACCAAAAAAAGAGCCGTAGACTAACCACATATTATTATTTTTATCCAAAACAACATTTGCATCAATTGCATTATGAGAACATAATTCTGGTGATGTTTTAACGACTTCTCCTAAATCATGCCAAGGTCCCTCCGGAGACACTGCTTCAGCCAG
Source organism: Aerococcaceae bacterium zg-1292 (assembly GCA_016126655.1). Classification (GTDB taxonomy): domain Bacteria; phylum Bacillota; class Bacilli; order Lactobacillales; family Aerococcaceae; genus Globicatella. The sequence goes on from CP065955.1 coordinate 1,995,515, forward strand.
TCCAATCATAGAGGTAGTACTCCCAAAAGTTGAAGCCGAATAATACAGTCTATATTTGTCTTGACACTTTATTATTTCGGGTGCCCATAGTCCCGTTGCACCACTCCATTTTTTAGCCTCCGCTGGCACTCCATCAAATACTGTTCCAATAAATTCCCAATTTACTAAATCATTTGATTTTCGTATCGGAATCCCAGATGTTTGCGGTTGATTGGTATCAGTCGAGAATAAATAAAATGTCTCTTGATGGGCAATTATTGTTGGATCATGCACTCCTTTTTCATAATTAAATTGCATTACTGACCTCCTGGCTCACCAAAAATAGGAAAGCCATCTTCGCTCCATGTAAATATTTGCGCATGCGCATGTCGATTAGGATTATTCAATGGATCGCCACTTTCATTTCTAGTTGGTCTAGCATGATAAATTAATATATCTTTATCGCCATCTTCTGACACCGTAAATGAATTATGTCCAGGACCAAACAATTGGTTTTTTTCAGATGTTTTAAAAATAGGATCGGAAATTTTATGCCATGAAAATCCATTTAACAAATTATCATGGATATCTGCCCATAAAAGACCTATTGCATAATTTTCATCTGTTGCACTTGCTGAATATGTAATAAATACTTTTCCATTTCTAATAATGACAGCTGGTCCTTCATTCACTTTAAAGCCTATCTTTTCCCATGAATATTCTGGAATCGAAAGCAATGTCTGATAACCAGTTAAAGTCCAAGGATTTTCCATTTCCGAGATGTATAAGTTTGAATTCCCAGGAATTCGTGGATCTTGCTGGGCCCATACATAATATAATCTTTCATGTAACTCAAATACCGTTGCATCAATACTAAAACTTTCAAATTGAGTTTTAATTTGCCCTTTTTCTACCCATTCACCTTTAAATGGATCTTCATTAGTATTTTCTAAAACAAACATCCGGTGATGATTATGGCGGTTTCGAATTTCTGAATGATCAGCCGCGGCAAAATATATATACCAAGCACCTCTTAAATAATGTAATTCTGGTGCCCATATTAATTCACTTAAATTTCCTGTTTCATGGGCTTTCCAAATAGTTTTAATTTCTTTCGTTTCACCTAATTCATTGATAGAGTTTGCTCGTCTCAACTCTATTGATTGAAAATCAGGAACAGAACCAGTAAAATAGTACATTCCATCAATATGCTTATATACCCAAGGGTCTGCTCTTTCCATCAAAAATGGTGCATTGTATTTTTCTACCATACTTTTATTCCTCCACTTCAACAATAAATATCGGCTCTCCTTCATTGGATAAACCAGTAAAATTTACAACTTCAGCTTTTTGTAAATCATCCCAAGATTTCGTTAAAATTCCTGAATATTCTTTTCCATCTTCTAATCTTATTATTATTTCATCATTGTTACTTCTAACTATTTCACCTTTAATTCCTTCTCCAATAATCGTCTGATTATTAATATTTACAACCTTAGGTTGAGCGATATTGTCAGTTATTAGTTTATCCATTTGGATAACTTTAAATGTACCAGAAAACGAATTAATATCTACCCTTTCATCTAATTTTCCATTATACCTCTGCGGAGACATAACTGGCCATCCATTTTCCAAAAAATGAAGTTGGTGAACACGAACTTCATGTAACTCTCCAGCATGTGGAAATCGTGTATGAAAAATTAGAAAGTATGCATCTAAATCTGGATCATAATAAGTTGAGTTATGCCCAGGAGATACATATCCACTGCTCTTAGTGGTATCATTCACATACGAAAAATTCCCTACTAACTTGACTCCGAACCCTTGTATACTGATATCATCAAATAATGTATTATATTTACCTTTTATATTAGAAAATATATTACCTTGTATATCTTCATATGGTCCGTTTGGTTTTTTAGATCGAGAAACTCTGATATTATACCCTCCCTGAGCATCTAGCCCACCAAAAGAGGTAAATAAATAGTAATATCCCGTTTCTTTATTGTATTGAATATAAGGTGCTTCAATTCGACTATGATTTCCTCCGGCAAGATGTGTTCCGTAAGTATTTCTATCAATAGGGAGTCCCGTTTCTTCGTCCATTTCTAAAATATATATACCTCCGGAATATGAACCGTAAACCATCCATAATTTTCCTTCATTATCATAGAACACATGGGGATCAATAACATTTGGATGTTTTGTTGCATCATAAGATTTTCCAAATTGTGTCCCTGTGCCTGAATATAGAAATGATTCAATTTTCTTATACGGCCCTTCTATCTTATCCGAAACGGCTACCCCGAGAACCGATAAAGGACTACTTCCTTCGCAAAGACAATAATATAGATAGTACTTACCATCTTTCAGTTGAATAATATCAGAAGCCCACAGAGTATCAGTCTTCGCATATTTAAAATCTTCCGCTAATTCTTCTTTTATATTTTCAAACAATTTAGTATTATTGACATTAGTTGATATCTGATTCCAGGCAACTAAGTCCTCACTCTTTGCAAAGGCAGCATGAGATCCGATAATATAAAACTGATTGTCTGTCTCTATAATTGAAGGATCATGAACTGAAACATTTTTGAATTCGGCCGTGTTAGCACTTACATTTATCTGTGAAAATACACTGCTTGATATTAGCAGTATACACAAACTAGATAATAGTCTTTTTTTCATTTATTATTCCTTTCTTAATTAATTTTCTAACAATTATTTTTTCTATAACTACTACAAAAAAACTAGCAGATAACAGCAATAGCATAAGATTTATTTCAGCTAAACTACTAATGCATACGAAACAAAAAACAATAACAAGTGATTCTTTGATTGTAATAAACGGCGCAAGTAATGCTTTTATTAGAAGATTTTTCTTTCTTTCATCTATAAAAGTCTGCATAATGATATAATTAGCCAACATACTCACCATATAAATTATCAACAGTCTCAACGGTAATTTGAAAAAAGCAGAAATAATTGGAAATTCATCTACAAGATGATATTCAGCTATCATAAATAAAAGAACTACAGAAATAATTAATGATTCTAACCAGTTTTTTTTGAATTCTAATATATAAGTTTTTACAAAGCATTTTATAATCTCACTGTAATTAAAACTATCATTCAACAAATGATAGGTTTTAATTAATGCTTTCGTTGAAGGAATTAACCCTAATATGAAGACCCCAGAGAGTAAACCCACCCAAAATAAAATACTTAAAACCACGCCATTTGTTATTATTCTTAAATACCACATTAATTTATTGCTCATTTTTAACCCTTCGTTCCCGAAATTGCAATTGATTCAATAATTTGTTTTTGGAATATAATAAATACAGCTAGAACTGGAATTAAAGAGACTACAGACGCTGCCATAATCAGCGGATAATCTGTTTGTATTGCATATGCAGCATTTAAATTGGCAATAACTACCTGCAATGTTTGTTTGCTTGGCGTATTTAAATAAATTAATGGAGCTAAGTAATCATTCCAAACTCCCATAAACCATAAAATGAATTGTGCAGCTACAGCAGGTTTTATTAACGGGAATATTAATCTTGAAAATATTGTAATATAGTTAGCTCCATCTATTTTCGCTGCTTCTACAACAGAATCTGGAATATTAGATAAATATTGTCTTAAAAAGAATATCATTGTGATATTGCCAAACAAACCAGGAACTATTAACGGTAATAAAGTATCAATCCATCCAATTTTCGAAAACATCATAAATTGTGGAATCATTACAGCAGGATAAGGCACCATGATAGCTGATAATAACACCAAAAATATAATGTTTTTAAATGGTAATTTCAGTTTTGCAAATGAAAAGGCAGCTAAACTTGATGTTAAAGTACCCACAATTGTAACACTTAGTGATACAATTACCGTATTTTTTATACCCGAAAATAATGTATCTAATTCCAACAATCTTTTATACGCATCCAAAATTATTGGCTTCGGTATCCATTGTGGAGGCAATTGAAAGACTCCCTCTCTATTTTTTAAAGAAGTAGAAATCATCCATAACAGTGGACCAACCATAATAATCGCACCAATTGAGAGAATTAATACAATGAGGATATTTATAATTTTTTTATTCTTCATTATTTTTCACTCCTAATCGATTCGATAAGATTTTTTGTTGTTAATATAAAATTGTAATGCAGTTACCGCAAAAACTATCACAGCTAAAACCAAGGCCATACTACTTGCATATCCCATTTGCCAGTTTTTAAAAGCCTTTTGCCATATATACCATACTATGGTAGCTGACCCATATCTGGGTCCACCTGTCGGTGTCATAATATTTATTTCTGTAAATATTTGTGACCCGCCAATAATATTTGTTACTACTAAAAAGAAAGTAACAGGTTTTACCATTGGCCAAGTAATAAATCTAAACTTTTGAAATACTGAAGCCCCGTCTAATTCAGCTGCTTCGTAAAATGTTTTAGGCACACTCTGAATCGCTGCTAAATATAACAACATTGAATACCCCAAACCCTTCCAAATTGTCATAATGATAATAGCCGGTTTTACTGTATTGGTATTTTGTAACCAATTAGGACCATCAATTCCAAATATATCTAACACTTGATTAACAAGTCCAAAGTCTCCATTATAAGCCCATTGCCATAAGATAGATACAGCCGCTAAAGAAGAGATAACAGGTATATAGTAAATTGTTCTAAAAATTGTCGTACCGCGTATCCCTCTACTTAAAGCCGATGCAAGAGTAAAAGATAAAATCAGTCCAATTGGTATACCAATCATCAAATAAAAAGTATTATATAATGTTTTATAGAAATAAGGATCATTAAACATCTGCACAAAATTATCTAATCCAATAAAATTCATTCTGCCTAACCCATTCCAATCGGTGAATGAAGCATATATTGAATAAATTAATGGAATCAGTGAAAATAAAACAAATCCTATTATTGGTGCTAAAATAAATAGAAAGGCAACTCTATATTCTTGTGTATGAAGATTACCTTTACGTTTTTTTATATGCATAAAAACATACTCCTTTCTGTAAAAAAAGAAGCAAGTTTATTGTACAATATTAAATACTTACTTCTTTTTCTACAATATCAACTCAAAATGCTATTTATTTGCATTAGCAGCATCAAGTTTTTGTTGCATTCTAGGCTGCACTTCCGCAACATACTCAGCAGCTGTTTGATCACCGTCTAAAACTGCTTGAATATTAATAAAGAACTCATCATACCACTCTGCATTATAAGTTCTTGCCGCAGGCATTGCTCTACCATAGTCTTCAACAACATCTAAGAATTCTTTTTTATTAGATGGTTTAGATTCAGTATCTGAAGCCCAATCATTTGCCATATCAATTAAATTAGGAATTTGAATTTTTGCATCTACTAACTGTTGTTGGCCCTCTTTAGATGTACTTAAATACTCTACTAATTTTGCTGCTTTTTCCGGTGCTTTTGTTTTAGCCGAAACACCAATCCCTAGAGAACCAATCCAGGTAGCACTCTTTCCTGTTTTTCCTGCTGGCCAAGGCATTAAATCATATTCAAATGGTAACTTATCATATGTACTCATATCCCATGGTCCCACTGGGAAGAAAGCAATTTCTCCATTCATCCAACGTTGATAAGTATCTAAAGTTTGTGCATCAGAAATTGAGGGTGTTACTTTATGCACATTTTGTAAGTCAGCAAGGTACTGTAATGCTTCTGCAAACTCAGGTGTATCTACCGTCACTTTATCCATAGACTCATTAATAAAATCTCCACCATTACTCCAAACAAAAGCCTGTAAACTCCAATTGATATTAAAGCCTGTACCCCATTGATCTAATTTTCCATCTCCATCAGTATCCAACGTCAAAGCTTTTGCTACATCTAAAAATTGATCCCATGTATAAGGTTTGTCTGGATCGGGTAACTCTATTCCTGCTTTTTCAAACATATCTTTGTTATAGCCTAATGCAAAAGGACCTAAGTCTTTTGGCAATCCGTACAACGGCCCAGTCCCAACCTTTTCACCATCATAACGATAGCTTTCTGAACCATATTTCCAAACATTGTTTAAATCAAAATCTGATTTTTCTATATACTGAGTAATATCTAATAAAACACCATTATCAACATACGCCATTAAATTTGATTGTTCAATGTAGAAGACATCTGGTACATTGCCCCCTGAAATAGCTGCTTGCAATTTTGTCGCATACTGATCTGCATCCGTAGCTATGATTTCCACCGATACTTTTTCAGCTTCTTCAAATTTTTTTATAGCTGCTTCGTAGGCTTTTTTCTCATCCTCTCCTCCTCTAAACATAAATGTTAACGAAGATACCTCTTCATTAGATTTTGACGAAGAGTTGTTTTTTTCAGCGTCATTCGATGCGCCACAACCAGATAAAACAGATAAACTAATCAATCCCAATAAGCCTATTTTTTTTAAATTCATAATTTTTCCTCCTCAATGTCGTAAAACGCTTACAGAAACTTTATATGTTTATTATATCCCATTTTTTCTTTTTGTCAATAAATTCATTAACATAAAGTTTATTTCTATCTGATTATTAACATTTATATTAACTAAAGAAGTTGACAGGATTGACTTATTGCGGTATAATTAACTAAAAAGTTAATTGTTAGCGAGGTTTTCTTAATATGCAGACATTTATTGATAATGAATCCCTATCTGTTTATGAAGCATTATCTAGTAGAGTTAGATTAGAAATAATCCAATTACTCTCTCAAAAAAAAATGAATATCAAAGAAATTGCAGACGCTCTTTCTCTCAGCAGTGCTATCATAACATCTCATGTAAACAAACTTGAAAATGCAAAAATAATAAAAACCGAAAAAGTTGGTCAACAAAAAATTTCATCATTAGCTGTTGATAAAATCGAAATTAATTTTCCTAAGAAAATTTTTTCAGCTTTTGATGTGAATTGTATTTCAATCCCAATTGGTCACTACACAGATTTTAGTATTAAACCTACTTGCGGACTAGCATCTGAGTCTCATTTTATCGGTTATGTCGATGACCCTAAGTATTTTATTATCCCTGAAAGAATCGATGCACAAATTTTATGGTTCACTCAAGGCTATGTGGAATATCAAATTCCTAATCTCATCCAATCATCAGATACATTAGAAATGATTGATATTGCTCTTGAAATTTCTTCCGAATTCCCATTTGCTAATGATAATTGGCCTTCTGATATCACTTTTTCATTAAATGATATTGAAATAGGCACATGGACTAGCCCTGGGGATTTTGCTGATACAAGAGGAGTATATACTCCTGAATGGTATCCAGATAATTTAAATCAATACGGTTTGCTAAAAACACTTAGAATTACCTCACATGGCACCTATATTGATGCTGAATCCCTTTCCACAATTTCAACCAAAGATTTTTCTTCCGATGCACAAATATGGAAATTTCGTATTGAAGTAAAAGAAAACGCAACAAATGTAGGCGGTTGTACTCTTTTTGGTAACAAATTCGGAAATCATCCTCAAGATATTGTTTTTAAGACATATACAAGTTGAGTAACAACAATGATATTGTTTTCTTAGCATTGATGTAAATTGAGCTTATGAAACAGGAATCGTCATGATGGTTGATGAAAACGACTATTCACTTTAAATTTATTCAAATTATGAAAAAGTAATAATTGGTGAGCATATCATCTATCAACGGATGTGTGAAAAAAACGCTGGAAAAGACAGTAAAAAAGCATGTGATAACAAAAAAGAATTTTTCAAAGTAGAAATGGAAGTTGAAAAAGTAAATAGTTATGATAAGAATAAAGAGACTATCTAGAAATCATTGAAGTATCCAAGAGTGTATGTGGCAATTTCAAATACAACAGCTACCACATCAGAAAAAACTTTAAACACCTATTACAGATATAATGTAATTGAAGCACATAATAATAGCATGAAGAACTTTCTTGCATTTGACCGATTATACAAACATAAAAACCAATACATCCGAGGGAAATTTATCATTTTATTTATCGAACTAATGTTAAAAGCAGTTATGACACAAGTATAGAATAACTTAGATAAGAGGTTTGTTTAAACGGTTAAAGGTAAGTTATTAGTGTTAAAGAAAAGAACACATCAAACAAGAAAATATGGTGAGATTACTTAAGCCTTTGACAGAGAAACAAAAAATATTCTATCTTTTTATATTGAAGCAAAAGCATTTGAAGTACATAGTAAAAACCACTCCTCTAGTGTATAATTAATTAGGAGTTTGGGTGACAAACTGGAATAACTGAGCAATTATGAAGAATCAAGCACTCCGAATTTTCTCAGTTTTTTTTCTGAAATCCAATTGAAAAATGAAAGAATACCAACTTTTTCTGGGGAATGGGGAGTGCTCCGACAGCTTGTGGGGACCCCTATCCCCCCAATTTGTGTCGGAGAAAATTGTTTTTTTGCCTATTAGCCTCTTAAAATATAAAGCATGAAACGTTCGTCTTTTATATTTTTAGGAGGTTTTTTATGAATACTTATCATGAACTTATTGCCCGTTTTTTTTAATTTACCCAGTTATCGAATTCAAACCATCGATGCTAGCCCCAATGGAGTGATTCGCTGTTTCCTTTTGGATAATATTAAACATTGTCCATTCTGCTTTCACTCATCCTTCCATAGTAAGGGTTATTACTCTAAAACATATACCGTCCTACTTCAACACCATCAACAATTACAAATCGAAGCGAAAATCAAACGTTATAAATATTTACGATGCAATAAATCTTTCTCTGTTCCTCTTAATCTCACGCCAAATCATTTTAGAATTTCTTATGCGACGATTGAAGGTATCATGAATGCTCTTAAAAAGTGTAACAAAACGTTTGCTTCTGTAGCTTCTAATTTTAACCTTTCCGAAACAACAGTCAGACGCTATTTTGATAAATATTACCATCCACCTAAAGTTTATCTACCACGGTTCTTTGTCTCGATGAAGTATTTATCCCTTCACTAGACATTCAATCAAAGTATCTGACTGTTATGTATGACTTCGAGAATAAGAAACTCGTTGAAGTTTTACCTAGTCGATGGAAAAATTACCTACTCAACTACTTTGCTCAGATTCCTTTAGAACATCGTAATAAAGTGGAATATGTCTGTAGTGATATGTAAATGGTCGCTCAACAACACCTTAAAAAAGCTACCATTTGCGTTGATTCCTTCCATGTCATCAGAAACTTAAACGATAGCTTAGATAGAATCAGAGTAAAAATAATGCGTCAATTTCATTCTGATTCTACTGAATATTATCTACTAAAACAATGGAAATATCTACTTTTCGAACGCAAATCTGATTTTCATAATCGTCCACAGTATAATCGGAAATTAAAACGATATATTAATAAAGCTCAATTGTTGGAAAATATATTAGAGATTGACCCACTATTAGAAAAAGCATATCACTTAGTCGAACTATATTTTAATTTCAATAATACTTTTTTGGCTTTCGAAGAAAAAATGGATAATTTAATGAGTATTATTAGTGAATATCAACAGTCGAATATTCCAGAATTAAAACAGTTCAGACGTACCTTGTACAATTGGAGAGTTGAAATATGTCATTCTTTTATCTTGATTGATTATCGTACCATTTGATGCTTTTACAGAAGCATCAAATGGTACGATAAAGGATATAATGCGTAATGCAAAGGGAATGCATTCTTTTACAAGAGCACGCAATCGTATGATGTATGTTGTTAATCAAGACACACGGACGTTAAGATAGTCTAAAATTACTATCATTTATTAACAATTACGAACGTTTCATAAGAAAAACAGAAAAACCATCGTAAAATTTCACGATGGTTTTTCTGTTTTTCCCCCCATTTATTGTCAGAGATCCAAAATGAATATTTTACATTCTTCTACATTCCAATAAGAATATAGTGTATTTTTTATATAAAATATTCTGTTTCGTATGCCGCTTTATATATAATACGCTTAAAATAATTATATTAATCCTTTTTATTAATCTCTAGACAAACTTAGTACAGCAATACCTTTGCTTTCAAGGCTTTTTTTCACATTTCCATGATGGAACTTCGTTTCGCCTATTAGGACTTGCCCCAATCCTCTACAATCAATTACAACTTCATATCCATGGTCAAGAATCCATTTTTCCCAATCCTCATATTTTTTTGCATAAGCGTGACCCGTTAATAACCACACTTTTTTGTCTCCTAATACTTCATCGTGGGAATTAATCCACTCAATAATCTTTTCTTGATCGTAACTTTTTTCCATGACTCTAGTTGCATATTCATAAAAACTACTAACTGAATTAAGATAAGGATCTTGACTAAAATAAATATTGTTTTTCATACATTTTTCCTCTTTACTTTTTTATTATTATCATATATTTATTGTTTATCAATACATTTATTAATAAAAGCAATAATATCACTGTTACACTTTTGAGCAATCTCATCACGAATATCATAATTAAAATTATGATATCTAGGATTAAATATATCTCCATAAATTCTAAATTCATGTTCTATTCCTTTGGCAAGAAGATATCCATCTAATCGCGCATTAGCTTCTAGCATCATATCATAATTCGACGTAGTTATCATTAGGGGGGATATTGAGCTGGTTAGGTAACTTTCTGTGTCTAATAAATCATATTGATTAATTAATACGTCCTCAGTAAAATAAGCTTTAGTTGGAAAACTCAAAACTCCAGGTAGAGTCAAAAACGCAGCAGCACAATTAAGAATAGTTGTTCTCACAGTAATATTTGGAATAGTATACCCAAATTTTTTACGGAATTCTGGATTCTTCATAATCGTCAAATACTGTAAAGTCATTTGTCCCCCTGCGCTGTCTCCCATCAATATAATATTTTCTGTATCGATATCATAATAATGGCCATTTTCAGCAACCCAATGCATTACACGATTAACATCATCTAATTCACCTGGAAAAATTACATCTGGTGGTAAACGATAATTAAAATTGACAAACCCAATACCATTCTTAGCAAATTCTAGACCAAAGAATTGATATATTTCCTTAGTTCCATAGGTCCAACCTCCACCATGAATATGGATAATTGTTGGGACTTTACCCATTCTTTTTTTAGGCAAATAGATATCTAACTCATGCCATACTTCTACATTACCATATAAAATATTATCCACTCGCTCAACTTCTGGGTGTTCTTTTGCCAGCCCTTCATTTCGTTTATCATCACTTTCTTGTAAATGTAGATTTAATTCCTTTATACTTTCAAGTGGATCGTCCATGCTTTCAATTCGCGCTATCAATTCTCTTAATTCTTCCATCAAAAACTATTCTCCTTTATAACTAAAGACCTTAAAAACCGCTTGATTATCTGATTTCATACCATTCGCAGTCGCAAACATACCTAAAATTACACCCGTCATCCCGTCAATTGATTTCGGTAAAATATCTCTCCCATCAGCATTTTCTAAAATACATTTCATTTGTTCGCATGACTTTCCTTCATAGAATGATATATTTTGTCCTTTTTGATAAATTTTAAGATAGATTTCTTCATTATGGATAGGATGTTTTATTAATACAGTCTCTATTGTTTGACTACTAAATCCTGGCATATAAATTGGTACTGCAACATCAGTGACACACAGAACAATCTGTAAATAAAAGTAGTTCCCTTCTCTAATCTTTTCGAGTCTATAATGATGATTATTTCCCTGTAAAATAACCAGTCCTGCAGATTCCGATTCTTGTGGCGAAAAATCCATTTTACAAAGTAAACTATAGTTAATATGACACTGACGACACCCAATCACAGCTATATTATCAAAATATTGAGCATTTAATTCATCATCTATCAAACTACGTATCGGTCGACCTAAAGATCGAGGCAAACACTTCAATTTGAGTGCATTTTCATTTAATTCCCAAAATTCTTGATAAGGAGTTCCCCAAAATACTAGATTATTCCAATCAAATGTTGAAAAATCCACATCAAAATCATTGCTTAAACTTCGCTCTAATTTTTCCTCCCTGAGACCTATTTCATATTCCCATTCAAGTTTTCCTGTCATAGGACTAAGAAGCGGCCAGCCATCTTCCCAAATTACAGGACATAGAAATGACTCCCTCCCCATATTTTTATTATACCCCTCAATTGTTCTAGACCCTAACATCACTGCATACCAATTCCCATCAGATGCTGAAACAAAATCCGCATGTCCAACATTCGTAATAGATGCTTTCTTACCTAAATGCCGATGGGTTAATATGGGATTCCCTTCATAACCTTCATACCAACCATCAATCGTTTTACTCCGCGCAACCGATACTGCGTGGTAAAATTCGGTTCCACCTTCTGCAATAATTAAATAATAGTAGTCATCTTTTTTATACAAATGAGGAGCTTCCGGTGCTTTTGCACTTCTCAAAGCAGAATCCCAAATTAAATGTCGCTCATCACTACATGTCATAGTGTCTATGTTAAATCGATTCAAATATATATACCGTTTACCATCATTCTCTATTGTTCCAACAATATAAGCTTGATTATCGTCATCAAAAAACAGTGATGCATCTATCCCTGGAACATCAGTCAACAAATAAGGTTTTGACCATGGACCGGAGGGATTTTCTGACTTCAGCAATATATTTTGATTAATGCTATAATTCATAACAATAATATAAAAGTAACCTTCATGATATCTAATAGTAGGTGCCATGACTCCACCGGTATAACTATTTGCTCGGACATAGAAATTATTATTTCCCGTTAATGCATGACCAATTTTTTCCCAATTTGCTAAATCTCTACTATGAAAAATAGGCACCCCTGGGAAAAGCTCAAAACTAGAACATGCTAAGTAATAATCATCACCTACACGACAAATACTTGGATCTGGATAAAATCCAGGAATAATAGGATTTTGTACTTTCACCATATTAATAATTCATCCTTTTCATCAATTTAATAATAGTTCTTTGGTTTCGTAAAGTTAGAAAATTCATTAACTTCAGTACGTCATCACATCATCACACACTGATGTTGTTAAATAATCTATTTACGCTTGTCTATTTCAGCACCTTAATTTTTTACTCAAGTCTTTTCCTTAAGTCTCTTGTTAAAATTTAATGTCTATTTCAAAGCATTCTATTTTTGCATTGCCATCTGAAATTGTAATGATAAATTCACCATCCTCTAAACAGTATTGCCCTTGATTATTCCAAAATCCAAAATCATTCTTAGAAATACACATATTAACAGTCTTGCTACTATGTGCATCAATTGAAACTTTTTCAAAAGCTTTCAATTCTTTTACAGGGCGAACAATCGAACCTACCTTATCTGTAACATATAGCTGAACTACTTCTTCACCATCTCGATCACTCCTGTTAATAATATCAATAAACACATCCAATTCATCATTTTTCTCTTCAAGTTGAATATTTTCAAAACTAAAGGAAGAATAACTTAAACCATAGCCAAATTGAAATAAAGGGCCAGACTCTATATCCAGGTACTTAGAAGTAAATTTACTTTTCCCAGCCGGACGACCAGTATTTGGATGATTATAGTATACAGGGCATTGTCCAGATACTCTTGGGAAACTAACTGTCAGCTTGCCACTTGGATTATTCACACCAGATAAAGTACGTGCTACAGCATTTCCCATTTGAATACCCAGATGCCACGCTTCAATAAGCGCGTCAACCTGCTTTGATTCTTTTTCTATTGCTAACGGACGGCCATTCATCAAGATAGCTACAGTAGGCTTGCTTTGTTTAGCGAGTTCATCAAAAAGCTGACTTTGATAGCCTGGCAAAGAAATATCTGTTCGAGATGCTGCTTCTCCACTTAAGGAAATCGGTTCACCCGCAACTATGACTATAACATCTGCATAGTTAATTGCATCCTCTAATGCTTGGTAATTTATCTCAGTGGTTAATCCTCCCACATCAAAATAACAACAATTTGGGAATTCTTTGGTAATCCCCTCAACTAAAGATACTCCGTCTTTTTCTCGAAAACTAATCGCCCATGCTCCAGAAACTTCCGCCGCCTTATTAGCCAACTCACCGATCAGACTAATTTTAGTCTTTTTTGCTAAAGGTAATAGATCGTTTTTATTTTTTAAAAGAACTATCGATTTTTCTGCCGACTCAAGCGCCAGAGCTACATTAGATTCGGGTAATTCATCATTTTCAACTATATCGACATAAGGATTTTCAAACAGTCCTAACCACATTTTGACCCTTAAAATACGTTCAACTGCACGATTTATTATTTCGATATCGATTGCACCAATTTCTAGGGATTCTTTTAATGTTTTTAAATAGATTTCAGTACCCATATCCATATCTAAACCAGCATTTAAAGAATTAATCCCTGCTTCAATTTCATCCACAACAATCCCATGGGTAACACATTCACGAATCGCATTAGCATCACTAACAACAAATCCGTCGAATCCAAATTCATCTCGTAGTTTCTCTGTTAGTAATTCATGATTGACTGTACATGGAATGCCATTTAAATCATTAAATGCAGCCATTACTGATACCGCACCAGCATCAATCCCAGCTCTAAATGGAGCTAGATATACATTACGTAACATAGATTCTGACATTGTAACAGTATTATAATCACGTCCACCTTCACAAGCACCATAACCAACATAATGTTTGAGACATGCTGCCACATAATTTAGATGTGAGGAATGATCATTCTGTAGACCATCAATTTTCGCCTTCGCAAATTCAGACATTAGGTATGGATCTTCGCCCCCTCCTTCTGAAACACGTCCCCATCTAGCATCTCTACTAATATCTAACATCGGTGCAAAATGCCAATGAATTCCGTCTAATCGTGATTCTCGCGCAGCCATCCTTGCAGTTCTTCTCATTAAATTGCGGTCAAAACTGCCTGCTTCTGCTAAGGCAATTGGGAAAACTGTTTTATACCCATGGATCACATCAAGTCCAATAATTAAAGGAATTCCAAGTCTTGTTTCCTCTACAGCAATTTTTTGCAAACGGTTTGACGTGATAGGATCTTGAATCATCATTGAACCTACAAGCCCCGCTTTAATTTCATCTTCATGATAGTATTTTTCACTATTTGCCATAATATTATGAAATTCATCTGGTGATATTTTGCCATCTGTCATCATTTCAATTAATTCCTCAAATGGAACATCAAATCCACCTACAATTGAAACTGATGCTTGATTCAGTTGACCAATTTTCTCATCAATTGTCATTTCACTCAAAAGATATTGAATCTTTTTCTCCTGTATTTCTGTGAGTTTCAAAATTCACCCTCCTCTTACCTAAAAAATAATTCGCCTACTACTTTTTGCAGTAGGCGGACAGCTTATGCTTCTGCACGAGCCTCTAAATCAACCGAAATCCTCTCCATCATTGCTCTATCTAATTTATAGAAAAACATTGGTATAAGCGATAACATAACACATGCTGCGGGAAGAAGGTTTACAATCACATTAATACCATGAATAGCCTCAGGTGTCTGCGCTGTGTTAGGGACGTATCCGACAGCCGAAAGAAGTAATACTGTTACTGTCCCGGTTAACGCTGTCGCCATTTTCACTGCGAAACTTAGAAATGAATAAGTCAACCCAACCTCACGGATTCCGTACTTCCAATCACCATACTCTATACAATCCGAAAGCATGCCTGAAGAAATACCTCCAGCTGCATTTGTAAATCCAGTAATTACAGAAATACCAATTAATGCAACTTTTCCCGTTGCTCCGAAGAAAAACATAGCAATAAATGTCAGAATTTGAATCACACTTAAAGAAACTAGATAACCACGTTTCCCAAAAGTTTTTGTTCCCCAGGGGATGGTGACGGATCCAACTAATTGCATAATTGTCATAGTCGTAAATACTGGAGCAATTAATTCAAATGAACCAACAACATAAATAATATAATATGCCAACATACCCATGCGTCCCATTATTGCTATTGCACCTAGAAACACATTGGAAATTGTAATCATTAACATTTTGTTTTTCATCACAGTTCTCAAAACCATAATAAATGATTGTTTTTCAGTTACTTCGGGCCGTGGAATATGAACTGTTTCTTTACATTTTAAGGCACATAAGAAAAAAGCGGGTAACATAATCAACGAACAGACAACAGCTGTCCAGAAATATCCACGCGCATTAGCTACCGAATCTTGACTAAAGAATAATATTGTTGGCATTGCAAAAGCAGATAGTAATATACTAACAATGGAACCACCAATATTTCGGTACGCTGAATAGTTCATTCGAACCTGCGAATCACGCGCAATCAAATTCACTAAACCACCATAAGTAATACATATAGCTGTATAAGCCATACCGGCTCCAATATAACAAACTAAACATAATAACACTTTTAACAAACCAGTCACTGGAAAAACTGTAAAAGTTAAAATGTTAAATATGGCTAAAAATGGTGGAGCAAAGAATAGATATGGTCTAAATTTTCCCCAACGAGTTTTTGTTTTATCTGCGATAACTCCCATCATAGGATCGTTTATCGCATCCCAAACCCTAGCAATCAACATAATCATGGAAATGGCTCCCGCAGAAATACCAACAACATCAGTATAAAAAATCATTAGATAGGTGTTAATCATATACCAACTCAGTTGTGATCCTACCTCACCTAAACTATAAAACATACCTAGTGAAAATTTCGTTTTTTCCATAGGTTTTGTTTGCAAAATTACCTCTCCTGAATTCGCCATACTCAGGTCCTCCTTATATTTTTTTCGATCATCCGTTGGACTTGTGATCGTTTACAAAATATAGTTTACTATATACTTTAGATTTCCACTTGTCGATATACACCTATTACATTGATACTTTTTTAACTACTTGGAACCGCCAGCATAACTTTTATTGAAATAATACTGTTCCTTTTTTATGCACGCTTTCACAAGTATATACTTCATGATTAAATATTAATTATAAACTATAACTCACCATTCCAAATAAATTTGTGCTTAATATTTTCAAAATTCATTTCTCCAACAACTACATGCGCACTGACATTTGGTGGCAATAAAATTTCGATGTACACCTTGTCACTGATTATCTTCCAATCAACAGAAATTCTACCCCATATAGAATCATAAAAACCCCTTACATAATGAAGTCCACAGTTAAAGTCTGGCTTAATCAAGACTTTCTTAAAACCTGGCTCTAATTTATCAATTCCCAAAATTGTTCGGAATAGATATTCCCCAACGCATCCAAAAGCAAAGTGATTCATAGAATTCGCAGTTGGTGTTCCGTCCTCTGCGTAGCAATCCCAAGTCTCCCACATAGTGGTAGCTCCCATTTTCACCTCGTATAACCATGATGGGGATTGGTCTCTAAACAGAAGTTTATTCGCTAGCCTTTTTTCGCCCTGTTCATGTAAAATAGGCAAAAGATAAGCAACAGATAAAAAACCCGTATCTAATCTATCTTCATTTTCGTGAAGTAACTCTTTCAATCGATCAAGAGTAGTGCTGTTGAACTCCTTTGGCACCGTATCTGTCATCAAAGCTAATACATACACTCCTTGATAATCACTAGTCATTCTTCCATCTTTTGTCATATATTCATTAACATATGCCATTTTTATCTTTTTATTGAGTTCATTATAATAATGAGCTATATCAATATTTCCTAAAATAGTTGAGATTTTAATCATTAACTCAGTAGTAAAAATTGTCATTAGGGTTGCTACTTCATTACCGGTATACTGACCACTATTCATCCCAACACTTGGCATCAGCCAGTCACCAAACTGAAAATCAGTATTCCATAGATATTTCTGATAGTACTGTCTATCTGGTGTCATCTCTTCATAATTTTTAGGCAGAATACTCATTCGGTTCTCAACAGATTTCATATAACGACGAATCATATCATAATTATCTATTAAAATTTGTATATCTCCATAAAACTCATACAATCTCCAAGGAACTATAATAGCAGCATCTGACCATCCAGCTGTATTTACCGCGTCCTCTCCAGCTGGTTTCATATAATCATGGGAAGGCGGACAAGGAATAACTTGAGGAATTTGACCATCAATATGCTGTTCATGACGCATATCATCAAGCCAGTGGCGTAAAAATTGTTCCACATCTTTTTCATAACAGGCTGTTGGAGCATAAACCTGAATATCTCCTGTCCACCCTGTTCGCTCTCGTTGTGGGCAGTCTGTTGGGATAGAAATCATGTTACCTTCTTGCGAGCGAATGATATTCTCTTGTAATTTATTTAATCGTTCATCTGAAGTCCGAAAATGTCCTGTAGTTTTAAGAGGTGTCCCAATAACATTAATAGTGTAATGTTCTGGATCACAGTCAAGTGTACCTTCCACTTTTACGAAACGAAAACCATGATATGTTCCCTCCGGAGCCCAATTATGTAAACCGTTTTTCCCAGCAACGTAATAATCTTTTTGTTCTTTATTTTGACCAAGTATATTTTGAATAAAATTCCCTTCTTTGTCCAAGGTTTCACTGTGTTCTAAACTAATAAGTGTATTTTTAGTTAAAGATAACTGATTAAATGATGTATAACCAACGATTGTTTCTCCCGCATCTAATACCAAGTCACCATTCGGTGTTCGGATAACCTGCGGGCGAATCTCACGGAAAATCTCTATCGGTGGTGTTGACTGCAAAGTCAGTTCACTATATCCATAATCTTTAACTGCCACTTTTTTCCAACCTTCTTCGATATATTCAGAATCCAACCAGCCAGTCAATTCTTTAGCTTGATTATAATATTCTCCTACATATAAGTCTGAAAAACGAATAGGCCCTTTATCTGTCCACCGCATATTCTCGTCAGTAATAATTGTTTGGATGACTTTATCATTTTTAAAAAGCTTCAATTCTGCAAGAAGACTGTTTTCCTTCCCATATTGCTGCCCTACTCCGATATACTCTATTTTCCCAGTATACCAGCCATCAAATAGAATAAAAGATAAGACGTTTTTTCCTGTCTTTAAATGCCGCGAAACTTCAATTACTTGATAGTCAATATGTTTCTGATATGCCGTATATCCCGGCGCAAAAACATTTGAAACCTTATGTCCATTAATGTATGCACTATAAATACCACGCGCTGTAATATACATAAGTGCATCTTCTACAAGTTCATACACCTCAAATTCTCGTCGAAAATAAACCGGGGCATCTAAACGTTCTAATGGATCTTTATCAAATTTTCGGACTTCTGAGTGATTTTTCTTATCTAACAAAGGTTTTCTGCTTCGAATCGGTTCTACCCATTTTGCAGTCCATTCACTAATTTCAGTAATAAATGAATTCCCTTTTGATGAAATAACACTTCCATCTTCAAGTCCAACCTCGACCATCCAGTTCAGTTCTTTTTCTTCCGGTAACAATGGAGCAACAATACCATGACGGCATTCGCTATATACTCGACTACTATCCCAAACAAAATTTCCCATTTTATCAAAAACTATAATCCTATAACTGACTTGATCTAGCGCACCATTTAACATCCACGAAAATCTTGCACTTTTTTCCATTACAACTTCTAAATTATATAAGTTTGTCATAAAATACCCCTTTAATTATTTATTGAACACATACCCGCGTCTACATAGTTGTAAATTATAAATTTCAATATTTTCCGAAAATAATCAAACAACTACATCACCTAGTTTAAGCGTTTCCACTTGGTAGCCAAAATAAGCTTTTGGAATTTCAACGTTTTTTCAAATAAAAGCACTCCAGAAACTGAGCTACTCCATCCTCATTGTTACTTTTGGTAATGTAATCACTGACTTCTTTTAATTCAAACACAGCATTTTCAACAGCTACCCCTACTCCTGCAAAATTTATCATATCTATGTCATTTAAATTATTACCGAAAGCCATGACTTCATCTGAAGTTATGTTTAACTCATCTAGTAGAATTGATAAAGCATGAGCTTTATTATCTCCATTTTGCATGATTTCAAGATAATAATCCTCACTTTTATTTAAAGAAAAGCAATTTTTACTCGTATTAGCAAAGGATTCCATAGCTATATTCAAATCTCCAGATTCACCTACAGCCATTATTTTAATAATCTTTTCTGTAACTAAATTATGCTTATCCAAGACTTTAATTGGGATCTTTCCAAGATACGATTCTCGGACCGTTAGTTGGTGAATGTGCTTATCGTAGGTATATAAACTGTCCCTAGTCATTGCATGTACTCCTAATCCAAACTTACTGAAAAAATCATATATTTCTTTAAACGCCTTAGAAGAAATCTCTGCCTCGTGCAAAATATTCTTTCCATCGCAACTTTGAACTAAAGAACCATTATAACTGATACAATAATCATCCTTTGTTAACCCAATTTCTTTAATTATGTGTTCCATTCCACTAAAAGGACGACCAGAGCAAGGAACAATATGAATTCCAAGACTCATCATTTTTTGAAGAATCATCTTATTTTTATTTGAAAGTAGTAAATTACTATCTAATAGCGTTCCATCTAAATCCGTTGCTATCATTTTAATATTTTTCATAGTTAAAATAATCTCCTTAATATAATGAGTAATTGTATAGGTATTAAACGCCATTTCACATCCAATACTACTTCTATCTATGATTTATATTATAATAATTGTTAATTAAAAATGAATTATTTGTAAATCATTAGACAAATAATCGTAAAGCTTAGTAAATCATCTCGTTTAATAGTTATTAAATCATTATTTCGATGTTATTGACTTGTTTCACCCTAAAATCACCTCTTTCTAGCCTGTCAAACTTCAATTTAGACATCTATATTAAAATAGAACACTATAATATACTCTAGACTAACATAATTGATATCAGTGCTTTTGGCTAAAATAAATAACAATGAAGCTGTTGTTTACTCCATTGTTACTATTCATTCTCTTTTCAACTCTACAAATCAATTTCAATTAATACCATATCGTGTGGAGCCAATTCTATTCGATAGTCCAGAGTTTGATTAATAGCTATACAAATCTCGCGTTCCAACGAAGGAATACATCGATAAGTCAGATAGGACAGCTCCTCCCGACTAAAATGGTTGTCATTACTAATTTTATTAGACTCTGTTAATACCGATCCTTCTGATACTCCTATTATTCTTTTCTTTATTGTATACTCTTTATCTGGCACTCCTTCTAACCTAAGTAAAAGCTGTTTGTTCTCAACTTGATCAAACATATTCATAAGCATTAATTGATTCAAAGGCGCTTGATTTGAAAAATAATAAAGTCCATTAAAGTGACAATAGTGGTATGCCAAAGCTATAATCTTTCGCCGTTTTTTAGTTATGATTATTCCATTTGAAACCAATATCACTTCATTTCCTAAAGCGTTAATAAAATCAAACGCATAAAAACTTGGTTTAGGAAGTCCACTTTTAGAAATTAATCCTGCTCCTCCAAACAACTCCCGTCTATTAACATCAAACGATGTAAAAGAAATATCCGAAAGTTGCCAATAGCCTATTAAATCACATATATCTGATATTTCTAAAATATTTTTTACAATGAATGGGCCTTTAAAGGCAGAATCGTTAATAATATCTCTAGCACTGTTAGTTAAATTAAATTCAGCTAAATAAAGTTTCTGAGGTAAGTCATACTTAACCATACATGCTCGAGCTTTTTTTAAACTATCTTTAAGAAACTCTTGGTTAGCGGAAATTAAATTTTTATCTTTATGTTGAATTTCATTTTTTCTCATAATATCTAGAGAATACGCAGTAAAAGTAAGAAAGTCAGGCTTTATACGTTCTTTGCTCCAAACTTCCAAAAAATCTTCATAATCTTCTTCCAGATTAAGACTAATCCCACTGCCTCCTATTTCTACATCTGGAATTATTGCATTCAGCACCTCTTTAACCATTTGAAAATATCGTATATAACCATCTGTTTGAGTTAAATCTATCAAATCATCACCGCTAGACCAAAGAGATATCTGTCGGTTTCCTATGAGATCCAAAACATATGCATTTGGACGCCAAAGTTCTATCTTCCAACTAGCCACTTCATCATACCCAAATTTATATATCAAGTGTTCCATCAACGATTGATATCTAAAAAGTAAAGATTCCATATCATTGTATGGTAACGTAAATACTTCGTAATAAATGATATTCTCAACTGATTCATGTATTGTTTTACCCTTGAAACCTAGGTCAATAAAAGGTTTAAGATGTAAGTCCAATACATTTTGAATCACCTCATCTATTTTACTAAAATCAAATTCTCTTCCATTTTGTTTTAAAAAATTATCTTCCATTAGCCCCCATAGGCGACCATAAATAAATGTGGTATACGATACCGTTCTTTCTATCTCCTTTACAAGAGAACTTTGTAATAAGTCTCCAGCATAACCTAAATTAATCATTCTCTGACTCACCTTATAAGGAACTCGATGTGTTAGGTCGAAAATTACACTATCTTCTTTTGTCTCTCTCATATCTTCTTTAAGATACTTATGTATAACTTCTTTATCGTTTATAACGCTATTATTCTGTTCAATATTTATTTTAGCATCCGCTTTAACCGCGGTTCTAAACTCAGTTGGTGTTAATCCTTGGTATTTTTTAAAAATCCGATTAAACGAATTTATATTAGAAAAACCAGTTGCAAATGCTATATCAGTAACATTATCTTCTGTTTCAATTAATAATTGTCGCACTTTAGCTAAGCGCTGTTTAATCAAATATTCCGATACTCCAATCCCGTTTTGTTCTTTAAAGACTTTAGAAAGATATTGTTCCGTCACGAAAAGTTGTGATGCCAAATCAGATAGACGAATATTTTTCTCAAAGTTATTTTCAATATAAAATTTTAAATCTTCAATTCGAGAACGTATACTTTTCCCTGTTTCTTCACGTAGTGTAATCGTATAATTTTCTTCTAACAATTCAATTAAACTAAAATAATGCTTGTAAATTTCTGAATAACGCCCTTCTTCCTCCAAAGTTTTAAAGTAAAGCAATTGCTTGAGTTTTTGAATTAGTTCTTTATCTGACATTTTTGGTTCATCAATACTATTTCCATTAAAAGCAATTGTGTATTTATCTTGGGACTGTTTACCAAAATAATCCAATACAAAATAAAACGCCTTCGAATGTTCCTCAACTACTATCTTATATTGTTTATTTTTCAAAATAATAAGATAATCATCTTTATTTAAAGTCATTGTTTCATTTCCGCAGATAGCTGTAGCAGCTCCATATAGAACATACACTATATGAATACGAGAATCAAAATACTGTATTATTTCATTGTAAGTTAGAGTGCTTACATCAATATTGTCCCAAGGATTTGAAAAATTCATTGTTACCTCCCTCAACTCATCTATTCTTTCACATTAGACTACTAATTAATAATACAAGAAACAAATTAACTATGTGAAGTACTACATTTTCTTTCGTAATGTATTTATTTTACACTTATTTAGATAAGAAAACAAAATGCAAAATGTTTTCTCGGTTCTTAATTTATAAAAGTAACAGAGTAATAATAGATATAAAATCTAAAGTTTATTTCGCTAATTTTTATATTGTTCACATTTTCCCACTCTGATAAAGGTGTTTCCTATTTTTCTTAACATTAAGATTCTTGTCCCTATTATTGTAAAAATTTTCATCTATATTTGATAATTCATTTCCTATTATCCTCTTATATCTGTGAAACAACTCGCAATTTTGACGAATCGAATTATATTTTGGTGCAGTTTTTATGGTCTCTTTAAATAAATACTGTAGCTAACTTGTTCAATTCAGCATGAAGAGGTGTCTACAATAACGTAGTTAATTTATTCAAATTAACGCTGAACATAAATGATTCAAATCATAACCACCCGTTAGACGGGTAGTTCGAACAAGGGCTATAAGCCTATAAAGCCAGCCAGCGCTTAAAGACGCTGGCTTTCACTTTGTTCAAGCCTCATTACTCTTGACCCGTCACTCGCCTTTCAAAAAGCGTTTGTCTTACTTACCGCTATCCCTAAAGGGATTTTCATATGCCTTCACACTCAATTTATCTAAGGAGATATAATGCTTTCTTGATTTTGAATATAGTTCTATATTGTGGTTTCGTTTAGTCCCACGGTACTCACATAATATTCTTCTGCCCAAAAATGCTGATTCCCAAATTTATATTTCAAATTGGCGTGTTTATCAAACATCATTAACGCACTCCTTCCTTTTAAATACCCCCTGAAACTCAACACGCTAATCCTTGGGGAATGCTAATCAACATATGTACATGGTCTGGCATTAATTGCCCCTCTATAATTTTCACTCCTCTGTAACTCCATAATCGTCGAAATATCTCCCCAAAACTACTGCGATATTGATTATAGATTATTTTTTCGTCTATACTTTGATATAAACACAATGTGGTATTTACACATCCACTTTGCGTGCGACAAACTATGCGCTTTTTGTGCCATTCGTTTTCTCCTTTCACTTTACTTTTGATTTAAACACCTTTACTGTATCGTGATTAGAGTTTTTTGGTATAGCCTACGTTGCGCACCCGCTATGCGGGTGGTTAATTTGTCACGCACCGAAAGGTGAGTGATAGACTAAAGTCATAACAAAACTCCCCAATAAATTGGGGAATTTAACATTGCTTTTACGAAATTAATTATACTAAATTAAAACTTTACGTGATTTTACACCTTTAATTGGTATTGGAATGTAAGCAGTACGTGTAATAACTGTCAACTCTATGTCATTTTCTCCAGACGGTAGCCCACCTTCATGATTGACGCGAATTTTCAAAGGAACATCATATTCCCATTTATAAGTTGTCACGGTTTCCATTTCATCAAGTGTAAAGTAATCACTACCGTTCGGACTACAAGTAATCGCTTCACGTTGAATGCTAATTCCGTTAACTTTCACTTGAATGTCATCAATCATTGATAGTGGAATCCCTCGATAATATGTTATAAATGTTTCAAGCTCAAACCCAATAGTTTGTCCGTTAACAACACGATTGTGACACGAATCTTTTTTAAATACATTATTATCAAACATACTTCTTATCTCCCTCAATCTCAGCAATTATTTCACGCAATAGTTTTTGATGTGAAGCTACTTGTTCTTTTTCTATCATTGGATTACCTGGCAATATCCAACGATTCCCCTCATACTCAGTTGCAACATATCCATCATAGCCTTTGTCATATAAATATTTAAGAATACGCTTATAATCTATTGAATACTCTACACCTTCTTCAGTCATTTCCCACAATTTAAAATGAAAATGCTTAATATAAGGTATTAAATCATCCATTACCTCAAGTTGTGTATTTTCATAACCATCAGCCAGCATAACATACGGCATGTCTTTTGGTTGCACCATTAACGCTAGTTCCGGTTGAAATTGATGATTATCATCAAACGCATGTGTTCCATCAAGTCCCTTTTCAAATAATCCATCAAAATAATCAATAATATCTGGATTAACACCAAGAACTTGTTTATTAAATTCATTAAACACACGTGGGATTCTATCACAAAAAATCCCTGTATCAACTACCAAACCAACAAACGGTGAGTTAACACGCTTCATCTCGTGTATGAACTCAGCTGTTTCCGGTTCATTAAAACTCATTCCAGCATGTATTTCAAGTGCGATTGTCACGTCATATTGCTTACAATAAGGAAGAAGAGGTTCAATAACGAACGCCGGAATCATTGAAACTAAACGAATCATTTTGAATCCAAGGCGATTAGCCAATTTGATTTCATCAATTAGTAAGTCTATACATTCTCTCTTGGTTAAGGTTCTATTTTTATATAGATTAGTGTTTAGAAAAACATCTGCAACTACAGGTTTCGCTTTTGTTTTTGCCATAATACGATCCCACTCTGCTAAAGTTTCTTCACTAGGGTTAGGGGTCGCATGGAGCATCTGATCCGGTAAAATTTCAAATCCATCTACTCCTAACTCATCAAGAAATTCCATTATATCTTCTAGTGACATACGTCTATTCATGAATTCATCTTGTAAGCTATATAGACTTACTGCTGTTTTTATACTCATCTTTTTCCTCCTAAATCACAAAATTTCTTAAATATTTAGTACTCAATGTAATTGATTTTTTAACATCAGTATATGTTTCTTCAAAAGCCTTATCTTCAACTTCAATACAAGTATGACCAGTATAGCCAATATCTGTAAGTGCCGAAACATATTTACCCCAATCAACATCACCAAAACCTGGTAATTTTGGACTCATATATTCAAGTGGAGTAGCCATAACTCCAACATCATTAAGTTTATCAGCATAGACTTTGATATCTTTATAATGCACGTGAAAAATTTTATCTTTAAATTCATACAATGGTTTAATATAATCAATTTGTTGCCATACGAAATGAGAAGGATCATAGTTTATACCTAAATTTTCAAATGGTAATACTTCAAAGATACGTCTCCAAATAGCGGGTGTTGTAAAAAGATTCTGTCCACCCGGCCACTCATCCTCCGTGAAAAGCATTGGGCAATTTTCAATTGCTATTTTAACACCTTTGTCTCTTGCATATGTTAAAATCGGAGTCCATACTTTAACAACTTCTGAAAGATTATCCGTAACTGATTTACTCGGCATACGACCGATAAATGTTGTCACTAAATTAACATCCATTAGTCTTGAAGCATCTATAACTTTGTATAAATGTTCAATGACCTCTTGACGTTTTTCTAAATCTTCATCGAGTAGATTAGGATAATATGCTAAAGACGAAATTTCAATTCCTTTACTATTTGCATAATTTTTAAGTTCATTTGCTTTTTTAAAATTTAAATTTTCAACATCTATATGTGTAACTCCAGCATATCGCCGATTCGCTTTCCCTTTCGGCCAACAAGCAACTTCCACACAATCCAAACCATTTTCAGCAGCTACATCAACTAATTCAAAAAAATCTGATTTATCCAAAATAGCTGACACAATTCCAAGTTTCATATTTCCCCTCTTCTCTAATATCCTTATTTTAAATTATCTTGACACAAGGTTTTTTTATTCAAAAGAAACACTTTGGTGTTCTTTAGCTGAAATACGTATTGAATCCATAAGTTTCATCAAACGTAAAATTTCCTCTGGCTTCACTACTAGATCACGTTTTCCACTTACATATTCATAATATGTATCAAAAAAATCACGATGCTGAGTATTTACTTCAGGTAAACGTTCGGTGATAATGCGCCCCTCTGGTGCTGGACCGAATGAACGTGTTGGACCAGCGGCAGTCATAGTAATTTTGCCCGGAACATTGCGCAATAATTCTGTAGTTCGAGTGATTTCACCATGTGGATGAAAACCATCAATTTTTGCTGAACCTTCATCACCACCTAAGAACCAATGACGTTCAAACCATCCCTCTTCATTACTTAAAAAATATGTTCCTAGTTCAATTTGTCCTGTAACTCCATTTTCAAATTGCAGTTGAATATTAAAATAATCATCCACATCTTTATTAATTACATTTTTTACTGTTGCATATACCGATTCAATTTTACTTTCCACCATAAATAGTATTTGATCTAGCA
The DNA here is from genome assembly GCA_016126655.1 of Aerococcaceae bacterium zg-1292. Taxonomy (GTDB): domain Bacteria; phylum Bacillota; class Bacilli; order Lactobacillales; family Aerococcaceae; genus Globicatella. Next base: position 2,023,109 of record CP065955.1, read on the forward strand.
AATGAATTCCCCAATCGTATAACATCCCCCCTCCAAACTCTGGATAAATATGCCAATCATGCATGTTTCCATTAAAACCATATAGACTACTTTGGATGGTATATGTTTTCCCTAGCGTTCCACTCTGATATATTTCCTTAGCAATATTAAAATCTTTATCCCAACGTCGCTGATGATGAATTGTAAAATGTACTCCTGCTTCTCTTGTTACTTTTAGCATTTCTTCAAACTCTTGTGCATTCATAGCTGCGGGTTTTTCACAGATTATATTTTTACCAGCCGCTGCTACTTTTTTGACCATTTCTAAATGCAAATGATTTGGAACTGCGATAATTACAGTATCAATCACATCATTTCTCAATAAATCATCTGCTGCTAGATATGTTTCATATTGTCCTGTTGCGTTTTCAAGTTGTAATTTGTTGATGTCACAGACAGCTACAAGTTTCGCATAATCCAATTCATTGGTAATCATCTTCGCATGAGTTTGTCCCATAAAGCCAAATCCAATTATTCCAAAATGTAATTTGTTCTCTGTCATTTTTATACCTCATATATATGTCCATTGTCTAATCGTCAAATACTACAGCCTGACCAGTTTCAGCTGATTTATATATCGCTTCTAGAATACGAGTAACAATAAGCGCTTGTTCTGGCTTTACTAATGGTTCTTTGTCATTCAAAATAGAATCTATCCACTGTTGTGCTTCTGCATCGCGTTGCTCAAGACTAGCCCCTGCAAAACCGAAAACTCCACCAGTTTCTGAGGGTTTTATTTCTTCTAATTGACCATGTGCCGCTCTATTAAATACTACATACCCCTGATCCATAAAAGCAGCTCCAAACATTTCCGCGCCACCCTTATCACCACAAAGAGTAACTTGTGCTTCTTTAGGATTAATCATATTAAGAGCCCACGCAGCTTCCAAAAATATTGTAGCTCCATTTTTCATTTTGATAAGACCAAAAGCGGAATCTTCAGTTTCGAATGAATTAGGATCCCATGAACCAAACATATTCCCCATTGGATTATCTTTCAATTTTTGATAAGTTGAGCCAAGAACCATAGCAGGCTCATAATTATCCATATACCAAAGTGTAAGATCAAGTGCATGTGTTCCGATATCAATAAGTGGTCCACCGCCTTGTTTGGATTTATCTGGAAAAACCCCCCAAGTAGGAACACCTTTACGGCGAATAGCATGCGCTTTAGCAAAATATATTTCACCTAGTTCCCCAGCTTCACAAGCTTCTTTAGTTGCTAATGAATCAGAACGGAAACGATTCTGATAACCAATTGTTAATTTTTTTCCTGTTCGCTTAGCCGCATCAAGCATTGCTTTAGCTTCTTCATAATTAATAGCCATTGGTTTTTCACACATAACATGTTTGCCACCTTCTAAAGATGCTACAGTAATTTCTGAATGTGAAACGTTAGGCGTTAATACATGTATAACATCTATATCAGGATAATTAGCTATATCACGATAATCTGTTGTTACGATTGCCCCTTTAACACCATATTCCTCCGCAGCCTTAATTGCACGTTCTTCAATTACATCACAAAAAGCAACTATCTCTAGTTTATCTGATAGTTTTTTCAAAGCTGGAAAATGTTTGCTGTTAGCGATACCGCCACACCCGATAACACCAAATTTTAACTTAGACATAAATTCTACCTCCAAATATTATTTTGTTTACATATACCATTATAAATCTTACCTAGAATAAATTCTTACCATTTATTTGCTTTCAACTTGACTATTTTTACATTAGTATAATTTGCTTCAACTAAGTTGGTTTAAAATACTACCATAAAGAGCCATCTTTTTTTAAACGGATTTTTTGTTTAGTTACAGATGAAAAGGTTGAGTAATAGGAGAAATTTAATATTATTTCATAGTCAATAATACCTTTTACTTTTTCGATATTCATCTGGAGTCTGCCCTACTCTATCCCTGAACACCTTACAAAAATAGCTAGTGTCATGATAACCACATTCTTTAGCAATTTCATAAACTTTTTTAGTTGGGTTCTGCATCAAATCAATTTTAGCTTTATTTACACGGAAATTAGTTAAAAAATTATTGATTGTTTCTTTCATTTCTGCTTTAAACTGTGAACACAAATGGGGCTTACTGTAATTGCAAGCATTAGCAATATCATCTAAATTAATATTTTTTTTAAAATTTTTCTCTATGTAACCTATTACTTCGTGAACAACTGATGAATTTTCATATACTTCTTTACTTAACAGCGAAGAAGTCAGACTTGTGACAGAAAGTAGTAACTCATAGCATCGTGAAGATATTCCAATTTCATCTTCAGGATAATTTTCATAGTGAATAATAATTTGATCTAACATTCCTCCTAAAATATCTTTTTCATAAAAATGATACGCTGCTGATTCTGTCATACCCAATTGTTCTAGTAGAATACGGCTTAACGGACCTGTAAATCCAATAAAATCTAATTTCCAATTATTAGATATTGCTTCATATTCATGCTGGCAACCTGGAAATATCAGAAAGCCCTCGCCCTCTCGAATAATTTGTCTCTTGCCATCAATAATAAATTCCCCCATACCGTTTCGACAAAAAAAACATTGATAAAATGTCAGACCCAAGGGTCGATAAACTCTCTCTTGACTATGATTACTTCCAAGTAAAACAACCTGCAAAGGTAATGCCCTTGCATATGGAGATGGATAAAGCGTATAAATCATAATGTCCTCCTAAATATTTTTCAATAAATAAAAATATATTAGGATTTACATCGTTTGTCAAATCCATTTATAATAATATCAAAAAGTGAAAGGGGATTTATTAAATGATTCCAGAAATTAAAACTGTAAACAAACACCAAACATTGTTTGTTAATAATAAGCCATTCTTTTGTTACGCAGGAGAAGTACATAATTCTAGCGCTAGTAATCTATCTTACATGGAGTCAGCAGTTTGGCCTAATTTAAAAGGATTAAATCTTAACACACTAATTTTACCGATATATTGGGAATGTCTTGAGCCTTCCCCTGATGTTTTTGATTTTTCACTTATAGATGGTCTAATTAAACAAGCAAGAGAAAATAATATGCATCTTATATTAATTTGGTTTGGATTATGGAAAAATGCAGAAAGTATGTATGTGCCTTCCTGGATAAAAAAAGACAGTAGAACCTATTTCCGAGCCAAAACCATTAATGGAAACAAACTTAACAGTATTTCGCCATTTTGTGAAGCTGCCATTAAACGTGACAGTAATGCATTTAAAGAACTTATGGCTCATATAAAAAAGATTGATCAAGACCAATCAACTGTCCTAATGATTCAAGTTGAAAATGAAATTGGACTTTTAGGATCAGATCGCGATTATTCCACTCTTGCGAACCAAGCTTTTGAGTCTGCTATCCCTGCTAGTCTAGCAGAAAAACTTAATGTAACAGGGAATTGGCGACAATCATTTGGAGAAAATGCTCCAGAATTTTTCATGGCTTATCATTATGCACAAGCGGTTGAATTCATTACTCAGTCAGGGCAAGCAGAATATCCATTACCTTGTTACACTAATGCATGGTTACGCCAATATCCTTGGTCACCAGGTACATACCCTAGCGGCGGTCCGGTTGTTGAAACTCATCCAATTTGGAAAGCTACTGCCCCTAGTCTCTTTACTCTTGCCCCAGACATATATGTGCCTTATGTTTCTCAAGTTCTTGATGAATATACAACTTTAAATAATCCATTAGTGGTTCCTGAAGTACGTAAAGATTCCACAACCGCATCATATGCACTCTACGCTTTTGCGAATCACAACGCTATCTGTTATTCACCATTCGGAATTGAGGAAATCACGTTGCCACCTGAAGAGGTTGATATACCACCACTAGCCGTTATGCAGGAGTTGAATATCGATCCATCAGCTTTTAATATCAGAAATAGTGCTACATTTCTTTCACAAACTTATGAGTTGATAGAAAATCTTAAACCTTTATTTTTGAAAGATTCTAAAAACAGATATTGCTTCATAAAACGAGATGAATATGATTACGGACGGTTAATCTCTCTTAAAAATTATAATGCACTCGTTTCTTTTGCCCCTCGACAAGATAGTAAGCCAATCGCGTCAGGAGGTATAATCGAACTTAGTCCTGATATATTTGTCATTTTTGGAATGATGGCAACCTTAACATTTTCACCGAAACCAGGTGAAAATGTACAAGTTGAGATTATTGAATTGAGTAAAGGAAAATTTATCAACAACGAGTGGCAAAAAGAACGTATTCTTAATGGCGATGAGAAGATGCGTATTTCGTTACCTGAAACGCCAAGTTGTTTTTTAATTGAACTTTATAAATATTAATATTTATTCGCAATTTTGTTGTTGATAACTATATTCTCTGTTCCAAGGGAAACAGGATCGATTTTCAGCTAACAGAATAATCGTAGAAAAACATCATAAATCAAGTATCTATGATACGCTCTCTATATAGCAGGTGGTGAAATAAAAAAACCGAAATTTATAGAGAGGATTTATTATGTTTAAATGCGCACACAAATTATGATAAAAGCATTAAAATAGTATTAGGACACAAAGAAGAGAAGGTGTCAATCTCTTAACACGGTAAGTTATACACTTTTCCATATACCTCGGTAAGAAAGATTTATTGGAACCTCAATTTTTCAAAAACTTACATAATTTGAAAATACTGTCCGAATAAGTAGTACTAGTAAGATCAGTAGTTAGAGGAACCTTTCATAGATATCATATTTCTTACACTTCTATTATAAATAATTGGTTAATCAAGTATATTAATGATGAGCGAAACCAAATGCATTTAATTCCAGACTATTAGACAATATCATCAGAAAACAAGATAACTAAATATTCTGACATGTCAATATCTAAAGGTTTTTGTGCTTGTTTCTACAAATATTTGAATCAACAACCAATCACTGAAGAAGTAAAAAACGGCTTCGAAAATAAAGCGATTACAAAAGAAAGCCAATTTTATCCTAAATTCATTAAACAGCATATCGTTCCACAATCAATATAACGTGTCGATAAATGGAATGAAAATAATCACGTAGAAATCTTTCTTAAACATCATACGGAAGAATATTATAGAACATTAAATATGTATCATCATTATCCAAAGGAAAAATAATTTGATACATATTTATTTTAGGAATCAGATTATTATATAAATTTTTATTCAATTATCTGCTTGACAGGTTGCAGTTCATTGCAGCTTTTGTTTCATTAATACATTTAAATATTAAAAGTGTGCCATCGCATCACACACAATATTGATTTGGGAATACCTGTATGAATCAAAACACATAAAATACTAATTTCATGATATTTGCTATTATTTTTTAGGACTTACCTCTTTTTCATAGCTAGAGGAATTATTCCACCCTCCAACCACTTCATCCCTATTTCTACCCAACATTTTACCACAGCAAAAAAAAGACTACGCAGCCACCGACTGCATAGTCTATATAACATAAACGATTATGCTTCAATCATCTCAATCACATACACACGCGAAGAATAATCCGACTCCAACTGCGGAAACACATAGAAACCAATTGCCATCAATTCATCGCCATAGGCTTCAAATTGTTGCTTGCCGTCCGTCGACTCAATTTTGTATAACTTTTCAGGTAGAAGTCCGACTGGATATAATTTGCGTAGCGGAAAAGATACCTCAACCTGATTGACAAAATACGACACAATAGCTACGGATTGGTCATCATTTATTGACATCCATGCTGCTTCGTTATCATCATCAAATGGACTTAACAACCGGTAAAAAGTTCCAAATTGAAGTACCGATTGATACTTGCGATAAAATGCAATTTGTTGCTTCATACAAGCTTTTTCATCATCGGTCAATTGCGTAATATCCAGCTCATAACCTAATAAGCCACCATACGCTACATTGGCTCGATGCGCTAATGTCGTCACACGATTGGTTTGATGATTCGGCACCGCTGAAACATGGGCGCCCATTGTTGAAGGCGGCGCGATGATTGACGTGCCATATTGAATCTTAATGCGCTCGACCGCGTCTGTATTATCACTCGCCCAAATTTGTGGTGCATAACTCAATACACCTAAATCAAACCGACCGCCACCACCTGAACATCCTTCGATTAATAGATGCGGCCATTCATTACGAATGCGTTGCGCCAACTCATACATACCTAAAACATATCGATGTGGAACTTCACCTTGTTGGCCAGCTAAAAGGTAATGTGAATACACTTGTGACAAATTACGATTCATGTCCCACTTAATATAGCTGAGTGTAATATTCGCAAAACTTCCTTTCAACAAATTAAATACATAATCCACCACTTCTGGTCTTGAAAAATCTAATATATGTTGGTTTCGGCTCGGTGATAATGGTTTTTGGTAGCCATTTAATACCCAATCTGGATGTTTACGATATAAATCACTGTCAATTGATACCATTTCAGGTTCAATCCAAATACCAAACATCAAACCATTTGCTTCAGCATGTTTAGCAATTTTTTCCAATCCATTCGGTAATTTCTCACGATTGACCGTCCAATCACCGAGTGAAACATTATCAGAATTACGTTTACCAAACCATCCATCGTCAAGTACAAATAAATCAACACCTAATTCACACGCAGTATCCATCATTTCAATAATTTTTGCTTCATTAAAGTCAAAATAAGTACCTTCCCAATTATTGACTAAAATTGGACGTAATGCTTGATTAAATTGCGGTGGAATCACATTATTTTCGATAAAACGATGGAAATTTTGCGACATTCCATTAAGGCCGTGTTCAGAAAAAGTGAGAATCGCTTCAGGCGCCTCAAAGCATTCTCCAGGTTGCAACACCCAATTAAAATGGTCATCGCCAATACCAATCTGTGCCCGGATATTACGATAGTGGTCTTGCTCAACTATTTCTACATGATTACCGCTGTACATCAATTGCATACCATAAACATGACCACTAAATTCATTCGTATCTCGCTCTAATAATGCAATAAAAGCAGCTTGATTATGACTCGTAATGCCTCGATTACTTGCTAGTCGCTTCGCACCTGGTTTAATCGTTTCACGGATGATATGACGCTCCCGGCCCCACGCTCCGTTTAAATGTATGAAATCAAACGTTCCATGCGTAAAATCTAATGAGGCACTTAAACATTTTTGAATTTCAATCGCTTGACTGGACGCATTCACCACTTCTACCGAACGAGAAATAATCGGTTGTTCACCATAAATAGAATAATATAATTTAACTTCGAGTTGTTCCACCTCATCAACGAGTTTAATCATCAAAGTTTCACCCATTTCCTCGGCATGAGCACATGGTAAAGTAGTTAATTGATGTTTTTCGCTTAAAATTTCATAAGAATCATATCTTAAATCACAATTGACGCCGCCATGTCCAAAGCGTACTTTTAAAGCAGATTGTCTAAAATCGCCTGACCCAAAGGTTGGAAATTCTTGATTGACAGTACCTAGAGAATAATTTCTTAAATTATCTAAATCACCAATTGGTTGTACTTCCCAATTACGTGTCATCTCAGGCATTGCACCTAACTTGGAGACCGACCGAATTGCTTTACCAAAATATTCGTGAGTCAACACGCCTTGTGCATCAACTCCTATAATATAACTAATCGTCGCATTGGAAAGCATAAATTTTTTCGTTGTTTCGCAAAATTGAATCATAGATATTACCCCACTTAACTATAACTTACCACCAGAAGTTGCAATACCATCAATAAATTGTTTTTGGAATAAAATATAGATGACAACCATTGGCCACATCGCTAAAAATGAAGCTGCCATCAATTCTGGATAATTGACGCCATGAGCACCTTGAATTTTCGATAAAGCAGATGATAAGGTTGCTTTATCAGCTTGTGAGTTAATAATTAATGGCCACATCAAATCTTTAAAGGCGAATAAGGCTGTAAAAATACCTAAAGCAATCAAACCTGATTTTGCTAACGGTAGCATAATTTTAAAGAATGTCTGCCCTACATTCGCACCTTCAATATAAGCGGCTTCTTCTAAAGAATGCGGCAGTCCCATGAAAAATTGTCTCAATAAAAATGTTCCAAAGGCATTGACAATCCCTGGGAAAATTAATGCAAATAGTGTATTGCGCAGATTTAACGAATCAATCATCAAATATTGTGGCACAATAAATACTTGTGTTGGTATCATCATTTGAATTAAGACGAGTGTAAACAAGAAATTTCGTCCAGGAAACTTAATTCTAGCAAACGCATAGGCCGCCATCGCACTGAATAGTACCGATGAAGCAATCCGTGCCACAATTAAAACAAACGTATTAAAGTACAAAATCAAGAAATTATGTTTAGCAAGTACCTCTTTGTAATTAGAAAATAACCATTTCTTTGGAAAAATCACAAATGGGTCCATCGACGTTGATTCTGTCACTGTTTTAAAAGAAGTAAGAACCATCCAAATAAACGGTAACAACATCGTTATTGCGATAGTGATTAACATTACATGTAAAAACAGTGTTGATAATTTTAGTTTTTTCATAAATTTAATCCCCCATATAATTGACCCAACGTTTTTGAATATACATTTGAAAGGCCGTAATCATCGCGATAATCAATAACAATAACATAACAATGGTTGCACCATAGCCACGGTCACCATATTTAAATGTATTATTATAAAACAGGTATACGAGTGACACCGTATTATTGTACGCTGGATTTCTCACTTCAATCATCATATAAATCACATCAAATACTTGCATCGCTTGAATCATACTTGTCACAAAGACGAAGAACAAATGCGGTGATAATAATGGTATTGTAATGTCTTTAAATTGACGCCACTTGGATGCGCCATCAATAATCGATGCTTCATAGTAGTCTTTTGGTATTTCTTGCAATCCAGCTAGTAACAATACCATCGAATATCCTACTGCACTCCAAATACCAATAATGGCAATTGAATAAATTGTAATATCTGGATTTTCCATCCAATTGATGGGCTTTAAACCTATTGCCTTTAATAAGTGATTCATCAACCCAAATTGATTATGGTACAACCATTTCCACACCATCGTCACTGCCGCTGGAGCTGCTACCATCGGTAGGAAAAAGATAGTTCGATAAATATGCCGTCCTTTAATTTTTGAATTAAGAATGACTGCCAACAATAATGCGAATACAATGGTAATTGGTACAACAAGCAGTGTATATTTCAATGTATTCCATGTTGCCTGCCATACTTGTTTATCCGAAAATAACCGTTGATAATTTTCCCAGCCAACAAAAATATTCCCTTTACCAAATGCACCTGTTTTAAAGAAACTCATATACAGTGTTTGAAAAGCAGGAATAATATTTAATATCATTAATCCAATAATTGTAGGGGCTACAAATGCATAGCCCCACAACCAGTGATTCATTTTTCGTTTTGATTTCACTGTCAATTCCCCTAACTACTCTTGACTGATAAACTGATTCATTGCTTCTGCTATTTCTTTACATGCTTCTTCAGTTGATTTTTCACCTGTGTAAGCAGCTTGTAAAATTTCATATGCTTTTTCTTCCCAAACGGTAGTATTGTCTGTATATGGTCGGATTTGTCCGTGTTTTACCATATCGATAAATGCTTGTAGGTTAAAGTTTTTATGTGTTTTTGCCCATAAATCGGCAGTACCTTCGTATGCAGAAATCGCTACACCTAATTCTGCTTGCATTTTTTGACCTTGTTCTCCAGAAAGGAATTTAACAAATTTCCAAGCTGCTTCAGGATGTTTAGTGTTGGCACTAATCGCATTACCTAACCCGTTATAGATAGACACTTTTTTACCATCTTTACTTGGTAATTCTGCCACATCAAAGTTTTTAGCCAAATATTCATTGTTTAAGAAGTTTGATAACTGCCATGAACCAAAAATACCCATTGCAGCCTTACCATTTTCAAGTTGTGCGCGTGCATCACCATCTAAATAAGTACGAATTGATTGACCATCGCGTACAAAACTGAAGTAAAAATCAATGGCTTCAATTGTTTCTTTTAAATCATATCCTGATTTACGATCCTCAGTTAAGATAGTACCACCATTTTGATACACAAAGTTATAGTAACCTTCTTGGTTAATTAATGGGGTTGACATACCGTATTGAGAACCATCTTTTTTCGTTAATTTTTCAGCAGCTGATTTTAAATCATCCCATGTCCAGTCGCCATTAGGATACTCAAGACCTGCTTCATCAAACATTTTTTTGTTATACCATAAACCAATCGTATCAAAGTCTTTTGGCAACGCATATTGTTTGTTTTTTATATTATAAATTTTAACTAGCCCTTCTGGATATTTTTTCAAATCTACCTTATCTTTTTCGATATTAGATGTTAAATCCATCAGCATATCATTGCTACCATATTTGAAAATTTCGTTCGAGTGCATCCAAAATACATCTGGCAATGAACCACCTGTTGCTGCCGCTTCAAGCATCGTCCAATAAGCATCCCAACCAGTTACTTGAATATCTACTTTAATACCAGGATTTTGTTTTTCAAACTCATCTGCAATTTTTCTTAAACCAGGTTCCTGATTCGAATCCCAAATTCCATATGTTATTGTTGTTGTTTCTTGCGCTGATACAGATGTTGGCGCGAAATTAAGTAATGAACCACATAACAAACCGACGATTGAACTCACTATAGCCTTCTTCATTTTCACTCTTCCTTTCAATCTTGATATATATAGTATAACTCTTTTGTAATCGTTTACCAATTAAATAAAAACGCTTTATTTTATAAATATTTGTACAATATGCATAAATATTATATAATAAGCGTATAAACTTATATACATAAGATGAATAGGAGTAAGAAAAAATGTCAAAAACAATTCATACGTATAATAATCATACTTTAACTGAATTATTTCCTATTCAATATGGACAGGAAAAATGCGAACCTTGTCATAGTTTTGGTCCCATCAAGCTAGAAAATTATTTGTTTCATTATGTATTATCTGGCAATGGTACCTTTTTTGATACAGACCGTAATCTCAGTTATTCTGTTAGTGCAGGTGAAGGCTTTTTAATTTGCCCCGGTGAAAAATCTAGCTATGCTGCCAGTTTGGACAATCCATGGCACTATCTATGGATTGAATTTAATGGGATGCGCGCTAAAAAAATCGTTGAATCTATCGGTCTATCACCAACCAAGCCGATTTATCAACCGAAGTCTAAGCAGGCAGAGTATCTTATTTACGAAAAACTGATGAATATTATCCACCACAATAGCCAATCAGAATTATTTATTATGGGACAATTGTATTTATTCTTTGATGAACTGAATAATAATAGCGCCCATCATCACACTGCTGCTATTCAATCCAATCAAGAGCTGTTTTTAAAAGAAGCTGTGAATTTCATCAATCGGCATTATTCAGAACCTATCAGTGTTCGGTCGGTGTCAGACTCATTGAATATTTCTCCATCGTATTTAACACGCTTGTTTAAAAAAGAATATCAATTGACGCCCAGTCACTACATCCAAGAATTCCGCATCATGAAGGGCGCCGAACTCTTACAAATTACTAATCTATCAATTGCCGAAATCGCTGAACAAACAGGTTTTTCTAATCAATTTTATTTTTCAAATGTCTTTAAGAATAAATATCAATGCTCACCGAGCCAATATCGAAAAGGCTTCAGTGAAAATTGACCCAATATAGGCAAAAAACGGGACAGCTAAGCAAAATACTGCTTAACTGTCCCTTTATAAATGGTCCATGCCGGGCTCGAACCAGCGACCCCCAGCTTGTCGAGCTGGTGCTCTCCCAACTGAGCTAATGAACCGAACCATACTTCTATTATACGCATTTAGACAACAATTTCAATACGGATACAAAAATAAATACCAGTAAGTGATGGAACTTACTGGTATTTAGCATGTTAACCTATTATTCGTTTACTGCTTGTTGTGTTGTAGTGGCTTCTTCTTCAGTAGGTACTTCTAGCTCACTGACTTCTGTCATTGAAGTTTCTGTTGTTTCTTCTGCATTTAACTCAGCTGGCGCTGGTGTTGCTTCAGCCGTTGTTTCCGTAGCGGCTTGAGTACTTTCAGTTGTTTCAGTTGTTTCAGTTGTTTCTGACATTGCTGCTGCTTTTGTCACTGGGTTGTTCTCAGCTGATACATTGACTTGTTCTTTTTCTAAACGTTTAATATCTGTATCCGATGTTAATTGATTATTATTAACATTTAATTGTCCTAAACTTGGTACATTTGTCAATGTTTCTAAAGATTTAATATTATTATTAGGCGCATCTACCGATTCTAATTTTTCTTTATTCGCAAGTGGTGCTAAATCAGAAAGTTTATTGTGTCCAGCATAGATACCTTCTAATTGATTACTATTAACACCTTTTAGTGATGTTAAATTATTGTGTTCAACAGAAAGGAGGCGTAAGTTTTTATGCTCTTTTAAAAATTCTAACGAGGTTAATTCATTGTAATCTAAATTCAATCCTTCGATTTTCGTTAATGCTTTTAGCACTTCAACTTTTTCATTCGTTAATTTATTACCGGCAGCAGCCACTGTTTTTAAATTAGGAAATTCACGTAAAAAGTCAATAGATTCCAATTCATTTTGTGAAATATCCACACCCTCTAAATCTTTCAATTGTCGTAAGAAGTCATAATTTTTAATACCTGTTGCAGTCATCCACAGATGCTTAATTTTTTTGAATTGTAAGATTGGCGTTACATCATCAATCGGTGTAAAGCCAATTCCTAATACTTCAACATTTGAAAGGTATTCTAACCCTTTGCGTTTTAACGGATTAGCTATTTGCCCAATATTGACTGCTTTCACACTTGCTAAATATTCTTTTAATTTTTCAGGATTCGTTTCATTCGCAGGGAATGGGATAGTTGAGTCTGCATGAACTAATGCATGGACGATTTCAGGGTCAATTCCCATTTTCTCTAATGCTTCCATTCCTACTTTCAAATCAGAATGGTCGTGCTCGTGGTCATGGTTGTGACCTTCGTGTGAATGGTCATGGTCATCGTGGCTGTGACCTTCATGTGAATGGTCGTGACCGGCATGGCTGTGACCTTCATGTGAATGGTCGTGACCGGCATGGCTGTGACCTTCGTGTGAATGGTCGTGACCGGCATGGCTGTGGCCTTCGTGTGAATGGTCGTGACCGGCATGGCTGTGGCCTTCGTGTGAATGGTCGTGACCGGCATGGCTGTGGCCTTCGTGTGAATGGTCGTGACCATGGTGGTGCCCTGCATGCGAGTGTCCATGATGGTGGTCGTGACCATGGTGGTGGTCGTGACCATCATGTGCGTGGTCATGGTCATGTCCATCATGGCTGTGACCCTCGTGGTCGTGATGACTATGTGAATGATAATGGTCGTGTAATTTACTAATAATTTTTTTCAACTCGGTTGTTGGTTTAATTTTTGAAAATGTTTCTTTCGCATCTTCATCTGGTTTTTCTAAGTCAAACACCACAACCTCATGGAAGAAAGCATCTGCGATTATCACATAACGCTCTTCCGCAACTGTAATAAATGTTCCTAGCATTGAAAGACGTCCATCTAAACGTGTGTCCATTGCTTTTAATACATCAACATCTACGTTTAACACTTTCGCAATTTGTTCCAGTTTATCGTCTTTTTTCACCTGATAAACAACTATGTCTTCTCTATTTTCAAAATGCACCAATTCTTGTTTGATGTCTTCGACAGTTCTTGTCGCTTCCGTCGCATAGACTGCATGCGCAGCCGAACTCGCTAATAATAGTGCCGATGCACTCACTAATAATGTACGTTTAATTCTCATTGATAAAATCTCCTCGACTTATTTTTTTGAAAGTTTCTCATGCATTCATGCATCATTGTTATGTTCATTAAGTTAACTTTACAATGCATGACCATAATCTTTCACTGAGTATAAATTGTATTCTTTACACTCTAACTAAAACCATTTTCTATCTTAACAGTGAATAGATAGTTTGTAAATAGTAAAAATAACATTTAATGAAATTGTCATAAAAAAACGCTTAGCCACCACAATAGGTAACTAAGCTGTTAATCAATCTAATCATTTAATAAGCGTGAGGTTTCTTTGCGCGATAAATATTTACTTCGCTTCGGAATAATCCAATCCGGTTTAAATTGTGCGACAAGACATAATATTAAAGTTGCTATAACCGCTGTAAGCACTGCCGCACCCCATGCTGTCGCATTATGCCACAACACGCCGTGTAACGGGATTGACAAAATAAGTGGTAAGGCAATATAACGAATTATAAATGCCGCTACCGATACAATCATACTTGCTGTCGCGATATTTAATCGCGTTGATGTCAAACGACGATTGTTCAATGTTTTTTGCGTATATTTTGCAAAGAACCCTGCACATCCAACAACTAGTAAAGGCGTCACTTCTAGTAATAATCGTGAAATAAATGGCAAATCGGTTGCTGATGCCAGCAATGTATTCACTAGTCCAGCAATTGCAGCGACAAGAATTGCAAAAGCGCCACCATGGCGTAATGCTATCCATATCAACGGTATTAATCCTAACATAATTGGTAAAGAGTAATTTAGACGCAATACTTGCTCAATATTGATAAATCGCCAGACTACAACTAATACTAGCGCAATTAGTCCATCTGTTAATAAACGAGTCATTCGTTTGTTCATACACATCCTCCTCGTGATTCTGGCTCGCTTGGGCACCCTCGACTTCCACTTCGCATAGCTCTTGAAGCGCCATAACGCTTCGACGACCTTTGCTCCAGTGGTTCGAGGATAAACGCCCGCGCTCACACTATGATGATTCTGGCTCGCTTGGGCACCCTCGACTTCCACTTCGCATAGCTCTTGAAGCACCATAACGCTTCGACGACCTTTGCTCCAGTGGTTCGAGGCTAATCGCCCACGCTCACACTATGATGATTCTGGCTCGCTTAGGCACCCTCGACTTCCACTTCGCATAGCTCTTGAAGCGCCATAGCGCTTCGGCGACCTTTGCTCCAGTGGTTCGAGGATAAACGCCCGCGCTCGCACTAAGGTTATTCATTTGGCATTTGATAGCTTGAGGCTTCCATAATAATCGGCAATACAACTGGACGGCGTTTTGTTTCTTGATACAAATAGCGGCCTAATTGCTCGCGAATATCCTGTTTCAATTCATTCCAATCGAAACTGTCGCTCGCTAAATGTTTATCTAATGTGTCTAATGTCATAGTTGAACATGTTTGTAAAATTTCAATATTTTCTTTTACGTAAATAAAGCCACGCGACGTAATTTGTGGGCCAACTAAGACTTTACCTAAACGACGTGAAATTGTCGCCACTACAATAAAGATTCCCTCTTCACTTAAAATACGACGATCACGTAAAACAACGCTACCGATATCACCAACACCGATACCATCTACCAATACATCCCCAGCCTCTACTTGTTTCGTAATCTGTAGTACCCCTTGATGAAGTTCGATAACATCGCCTAATGCAGGTAATAATAACTGTTCATCCGTATAACCTAATTGTCGCGCTAACTCGGCATGTGCATTTTGCATACGGTATTCACCATTAACTGGGATTAAATATTTTGGCTTCAAGAAGTTCAACATTAGTTTTAAATCTGTTTGACTCGCATGGCCGCTCGTACTGATGTGATCGGTAATTTCTTTTACTGTAGCGCCGCAACGATACACTTGGTCTTTAATACGAGCCATTGTCGTCTCAAACGCTAATGATGGTGTTGATGCAATATACACTAAATCACCATCTTTAATTCTAACTTGACGATGTTGACCGCGACACATTGCTTCAACTGCCTTGAGTGGCTCACCGACGTCCCCAGTCTCTAAAATAACCACTTCTTCGTCCGGAGTTGTATTCAAATGCTTAATTTGTCCCAAAATACGGCGGCTCGGAATTTTAATTTTATCCATTTCTAATGCTGTATCGACAATATCATATAATTCAGTACCAGAGAAAAAGATTTTACGATTTGTTTGATATGCTGCATCCATCACTTGTTGGATACGCGAAATATTGCTGCCAATACATGCTACAATCACACGACCATCCGCATTTGAAAAAGTCTCTACAATCTCATCTAGTACACGTAAATCACTAACATTATCAAAACTGCTCTCTGCATTAGCCGAATCACTTAATAAGGCTAAAACGCCTGTCTCACCGATATCGGTTAAACGTCCAAATTCTGTTTGATATAATGGTGTCGCGCCGGCATCAAAACGAAAATCACCCGTGTAAACAATTTGTCCTTCATCGGTATGAATGACAATACCTACAGAACCTGGGATAGAGTGGGTTGTTTTGAAAAATGTCACGTGAGCATCTTCAAATTCAATTTCCATTTTTTCATCAATTTTAAAGAAGTTTTCTAACCGGTCGCCCAAGCCTTTAGCTTTAGCCGTAATAGACGCAATCGCAATTGTAAATTCAGTCCCAAATACAGGCGCATCTACAACTTCTAATAAATAAGGTAATGCACCTACGGCATCTGCATGTCCATGTGTTAAGAAAATTCCGACAATTCGTTCTTTATTGTCCTCCAAGTAAGAAAAATCTGGAATCACATAATCGATACCGAGCATTTCCCCTTCTGGATATACTAAACCACAGTCAAGCACGAAAATCGATTGGTTCACCTCAACTGCATATAAGTTTTTCCCTGCTTCTCGCACCCCACCGAGTGGGATGATTTGTATTTTACTCATTTTACACCTCTGTATTAATTTTTCCACTGTTCTTATAAGAGCAACGCCATTGGCTTTCAACGCGTCATACTCTTTTCGCTAACAATTATTATAACACAATTTCACGTTAAATGGTTTAGATTAAGCAAGAATGTCACTAGCAATTTTATACCAATCTAAAAAAAGGATTGCCCTCATGTCAGTTATGACACGATGACAATCCTGCATCGGTTATGCTTATTGTTGTTCTTTTAACAATGCTTCAAATTCATTTAGGCGAGTTTCAAACACATCCAAAGCTGCATCAATATAATCACTTTGCGTCATATCTAAACCGGCTGTTTTGATAGTGTCAATTGGATACTGACTGCAACCAGATTTCAAGAATCCTAAGTAACGCTCTAATGCACCTTCTTTGCCCTCTAAAATCGCTTTAGCGAACGCAGTAGCTGCAGAAAATCCAGTCGCATATTGGAATACATAATAATCATAGTAGAAGTGTGGAATACGTGACCATTCTAATGCAATTTCAGAATCTGAATTCACAGCTTCACCATAATATTTTTTATTCAATTCACGGTAATTATCAGATAAAAATTGTTGCGTCAACGGTTGCCCTGCCGCATCAGATGTATGCATAAAGTGTTCAAATTCCGCAAATTGCGTTTGACGGAAAACTGTTCCTTTTAAGCCATCTAAGAAATGATTGAGGATATATAAACGAATGGCTGGTTCTTCATATTTCTCTAATAAATAAGCTGTCAATAAGTTTTCGTTTGTTGTAGACGCAATTTCTGCTAAGAAAATTGAGTAACGACCATAAACATAGGGTTGGTATTTATGTGATAGGTAACTATGCGCACTATGGCCTAATTCGTGCACTAATGTGTATAACCAATTAACATTATCTTGCCAATTCATTAAAATATATGGATTTGTGTCATACATACCAGATGAATAGGCACCACTACGTTTACCTTTATTTTCATACAAATCAATCCAACGTTCACTAAATGCTTTTTCCATAATAGTTAAGTATTCTTCACCTAATGGCGCCAAAGCTTTCATTGTAATCTCTTTAGCTTCGTCGTAAGTCATTTTTATCGGAGCATCGCCTAATAACGGTGTATACATATCATACATTTGTAAATCTTCAATGCCTAATAATTGTTGACGCAACGCTGTGTAGCGGTGTAATAAATTCAAGCGATTGCCGACTGTATCTAATAATGTATCGTATACTGATTCTGGTATATTATTACTAAATAATGCTGCATGACGTGCAGAGTTAAATCCTCGAACTTTAGCGTTGAAGTTGTGCACTTTAATATTATTAGATAATATGGATGCCATCGTATTTTTAAATTGATCGTAGACTGAATATAATTGTTCAAAAGCATCTTTACGTACACGACGATTTGAACTTTCGAGCATTTTGCCGTATAAACTATGCGTTAATTGAACTTTATTGCCATCTTCATCTTCAATTTCAGGAAACACCAGGTCAGCATTATTCAATAAACTAAATGTATTACTTGCACCTTGGAAAACTTCACCTGCTTGTGCTAATAATGTTTCTGATTCTTTTGATAACACATGGGCACGTTGACGCGTAATATTATCCAAGAATTGGTCATACGCTTGTAGACGATTATTGCTTTCAATAAAACCTTTCAATGTGTCCTCATCCATGCTATTAACTTCCGGTGAGAAAAACGCTGTGGTCTCCTCTACTTGATTATATAATTGCATTGCCCGAGCATTCATTTCTTGGTACTTAGCATTCGATTTGTCTTGATCATTTTTTAAATGTGAATAGGTATAAACTTTAGACATTCTACGTGTTAAACCTAATATCGCATCAATCGCATCTGCTAAACGGTCAGCACTCTCGGATAATGTACCCGCAAAGGCTGCTACGTCTGGCAATAATGATTGTATCGCTTCTAATTCAGCTTCTAATGCTGTGTCGGACTCAAATACACTTGTTAAATCCCAAGTATAACGTTCATCCATTGCTTCACGTGTTTTAACTGTACTCACTGTCATTCCTCCAATAGTGATTATTTAAGCAGAATCGATAGGATGATGCCACTGCATCATCATTCATTTTCACGCTTCAATAATCGAGTTTATTCATACGTAAAATTTTAACATAACTATATTTATTTGACAAACCATTCATCTTGACTTTTTCTGAAAAGGTGTCCGTAATGTTCAAAGCAGCGAATAATAGCCTGCGTCAAATCACTTGTCGTCTCTTTCTCAACCAATGGCATCATAACCAATTGAATGTACTGCTGCTCAATCAATGAAAGGAGATGCACGCGCATTTGTTCAAATGTTATGGTAACACCAACATCTGCTCGATATAAATACACCCATACTAGTGATAATAACTGCCATGTGGGGGTGCACAATAATAAGCATTCCCACGAAGTTGCAAATATCCAATCCGGTACGTCATGTAACGTAATACCTAAACGCCGCAATGCATGGAAAAATGAAAAATAAAGTTCCGCTTGCATCAAACTTTGTCGCATACGATTTGGATGTAGCTGTCTTTTAGCATGAAATTGTAATTTCTTAGCGGGAAAAGTATTATCAGCAACCAGTAAAGCTGGCACTTTGTCCATTGACGCAATCGACGTGTGAAAGCAATACCAAGACTCCACACAATATAATATCGGTAAATGACTGTACCGATGTATCGTCTGGGTTTGTATATCGACTGTATAGCCATGATAGCCAAACGCAGCTTGATAATAAAGTAATTGCTTTTGCCACTTAGAAATTTTCGGGTGCTGCCATTCACAATCATCACTGAACCAATAGACATTCGGTGTAAGCTCGCGATAAGCTTGATGTCGCTTCCTGAGTAGTGTTTCATTAATTTTAGACTTTTGAAATTCCAATATCATCGGCGGAGCAGTGGGATACCACACATCAACTTGTTGTTGAATCGAATCTAACCAATATTCAATGTTACTATTGGGATGTCCTTTCGCTAAAAGTTGCTTAACTTGCTGATGATGGGCACTTTCACCTTGATGTTTCGTTTGACGTCCTGCTTGTTGACACGCTTCAAGATGTGCGAAATAATATTTGTGCTTTTTACTCATTTTGACGATGACTACTTGATGACATCTCGGACAATAATAGCGCCCTGTCGGACATGTCAATTGCTGAGCATAAACTAATTGATGTTGTTCGTCTAATGCTGCATACATCCAAAAACACCTCCTACTCGATAAATACACGAGTAAGAGGCTTAATCACTTTTTTTAAAAATTAGTTCCGAAATAGTAAATACTGTCTACTGAACGAATCAAGTTACCATATTCTTCTAAAATTGCTAGGGTTGCGGGATGAGATTCACCATAATCAAACATCTTCAACACGCTATAATAGGGTTCACTTCCTGGAACCAATTCTTCCATGTTGTAAATGTGGAAGTAATAACGTCCCACCATCTCATATAAGTCACCCTCTAAACCATAATCTTTAGCTAATCGAGCAAATTGAATGAAATCATCTAAGGTTTCAAAGCAGACAACCGGATAACTGTAAAAAGCTTCTTCGTCTAACTCTTCTTCAGCTTTTTCCACTTCATTACTTTGTTCGATAATACTTTTTCTAACTTGTTCAATACGTTCACGTGGCGACATGGATTCGGTGCCATTTTCCTCTGCTTTACGTTCGCGTAGACGCTTGAAAATCTCCGTATCCCAGAAGTTTTCCATTTCGTCAAAACTTGCACGACTGATATATAATTCAATCCCATTATTACTTGGAATCACTTGGAAAGTAATGGTTTCAGAATCATAAAATTGTTGTTCCACGCCTACTTCCGTCAAAATTGAATAGAAAAACTTCTCTACGCTCGTTTGATCACTGATGAGATCAAGAAAATTAATTCCACGCTCTTCTAAATCCTCTACATCGATAATTACTTTTATTAAATTTTCATTGATACGTTCCATTTCCATCTACGTCACCTCCCTAAAAGTTCAAGCTTAATTATACTATACTGCCATTACCAACGCAACAGTACCGCACGTGACAAATTTGTCACTTTACAAATTACCTGAACTATGCCTTTTATTTAATAAACGAAATGTCTTTTCTAAGAACACCAACTTTTTGGGGGAATAGAGAAGGCTCCAACATCTTATAGGTCTCCACAAGATGTTGGAGAGCCCTTTCCTATCGCTTAATCAAGTCACTTAATCCTAGGTCACCAACATCATTTGACCTAGTGCCCTAATAAATAATTAAACAACGCTGAGTCACAAAACTCAGCGTTGTTTTTTCTCTAATATTACTCATTAACCAAAGCTTGTGCACGCGCTAGTTCTAAAGCACGCACTTCACGTGGTAAGAAGCGACGAATTTCGTCTTCATTAAAACCTATTTGTAATCTTTTTTCGTCAATTAAAATTGGACGACGCAATAAACCAGGTTTTTGTTGAACAATTTCAAAGAAATCATTTAACGGCATTTCACTAATATCCATATTTAACTCGCTATAAGCTTTTGAACGCGTTGATACGATATCTTCCGTACCTTCCTCTGTCATACGTAAAATTTCTTTGATTTCAGTTAATGATAAAGGTTCAGTAAAAATGTTACGTTCCACATATGGAATTTCATGTTCTTCTAACCATGCTCTTGCCTTACGACATGATGTACAGCTTGGTGTAATATATAAAGTTACCATTTATTCGATCATCCTTTCGATCTGTAGCGGTAGAAACTAAAACAATTCTTTATAATTTTTCATTTTTTTACTAAGAATCAATCATCCGTCTTTCTAACCATGACAATGATTACTGTTAGTATACCATTTTTAGGGTTAAATTTCAATACAATTTTAAAAAGTAATGCGATATTTATTATTTTGTTGATTCAATTTTATGATGCACACCACCGAGCGAGGGGCAATTCTTCCTGTTACTTGACTATTCAAAAAAATATCGTTAAGATTAACTTACATGTTTATCCTTGTGTAGCCTGGATTAACTGCAAATGATGATAGCGTTACATTCAATAAGAGAGATTGTGCGTTTTTTCATTAAGTATAGACAATTTTTAAAAAATAAAGTGAGGAATCTTATGAAACCGACTATTTTCTCCGGCGTTCAACCGACCGGCACGCCAACACTCGGCAATTTTATCGGCGCAATGAAAGGATTCGTTGAGCTACAACACGATTACGATGCCACGTATTGTGTGGTCAATCAACATGCATTAACGGTCCCTAAAGACCCTGAACGTTTAAAACAACAAACCTTACAAATGGCAGCTTTATATTTGGCGTTAGGAATCGATCCTAATGTCGCTACTATTTTTGTGCAATCAGATATCCCAGCCCACTCCCAAGCAGCTTGGCTCGTCCTTTGCCAAACCGGTTTAGGAGAATTAGAACGGATGACACAATTCAAAGACAAAGCTGCCAAACAAGAAAGTGTTGGTGCCGGTTTATTATGTTATCCCCCATTAATGGTAGCAGACATTGTTTTACACGATACACAATTTGTCCCTGTCGGTGATGACCAACGCCAACATATCGAGTTAACTCGTAACTTTGTTGACCGATTCAATGCGCGTTATGGTGATAATATCCTTGTAAAACCTGAAGCGATTTTCCCTAAAGCAGGCGGTCGTGTTAAAAGTTTGCAAAATCCATTAGCAAAAATGAGTAAGTCTGACACCAACGAGAAAAGTTATATTTTACTGTTAGATGACCCTAAAGTCATTACGAAAAAAATTAAAGGCGCTGTCACTGATTCATTGGGCATTGTGCAATATGACGTAGAAAACCAACCAGGTGTGGCTAATTTGCTACATATTTTCTCAAGTTTAAGCGGTCGTTCTATTGACGACTTAGTGAGTGATTACGGTAGCACGGGCTACGGTCGCTTTAAAACAGATTTAGCTGAACTGATTACCGATACCTTGGCTCCGATTCAAGCACGCTACGAAAAATTATTAGTCAGCGATGACTTACATGATATCTTAGCTGCCGGTGCAAAAAAAGCGAGTGTTAGAGCCAATGCAACGCTAGCTCGTATGGAAAAAGCAATCGGTGTCGGATACTAGAAAATATTGACGGAGAAAAGCTAATGAAATACGTCATTTTTGCATACGCTATTCTATTAATAAGTTCAACTTTTTGGGGTTATAAAAAAGACTTTGGAATATCTATTACGTCGTTGCTAATAAGTGCATTGTTATTTATTTCGTCACTGTTAAATTTAATCGTCATAAACAACTTTTTGAGATTAGTAATAACTATTCTGTTACTCGCCATTTCAATTAGCTTTTTCAATGATAGAAAGCAAAGTGGAAACAAAATTAATTATAGTCACCATTGTATCCGATTCGTTTTCCATTTATTACTGATTTATTCTTTATTTCTATAATCATAATGGCGATGTGAAGCTGGATGAAAATCTATCAAAATGCCCCTTGTACTCAATTAGGTACAAGGGGCTGCTTTTGCTTACTCGCTCTTATTGTATTATTTCGACTCCATGACGTCCACTTCAATAATCGCTTTTGTGCGTTGCACGCACGTCGTTGACTCCCTTCAGTGGTTCGTCTCGCTATGTTTTAGTCTCGAGGTAATAAGGCTTTACGAGATAAGTTAATTCTGCCTTTATCATCAATTTCAATGACTTTAACGGTTACTTTATCGCCTAATTTAATGACATCTTCAACATTGTTCACACGACGGTGTTCCAATTCTGAGATGTGAACTAAACCTTCTTTACCAGGTAATACTTCTACAAAGGCACCAAATTTTTCAATACGCTTAACCGTACCTTCGTATGATTCTCCAACTTCAACTTCTTTAACTAACAACTCAATCATTTCGATTGCTTTCTTAATCATATCTGCATCTGAAGAAGCCACACTAACAGCACCAGATTGGTCAATATCAATTTTAACGCCAGTTGCATCAATAATTGAATTAATCGTTTCACCACCACGACCGATAACCACTTTAATTTTTTCAGGGTCAATCGTAATTAATTCAATCTTCGGTGCATACGGACTTAATTCTGCACGCGGTTCAGCAATTGTACTTGTTAATTCTGCTAGAATCTCAATACGTGCTTTTTGCGCTTGTTCGAGTGCTTCAACTAAGATTGCTTCTGTAATACCTTGAATTTTAATATCCATTTGTAAAGCAGTAATACCATCTTTTGTTCCGGCAACTTTAAAGTCCATATCACCTAAGTGATCTTCTAGACCTTGAATATCCGTTAAGACAGTATAATCTTCGCCTTCCATTACTAATCCCATTGCAATACCAGCTACTGGCGCTTTAATCGGCACACCAGCGTCCATTAAAGCCAATGTTCCCGCACAAATACTTGCTTGAGAGGATGAACCATTTGATTCTAATACTTCTGAAACTAAACGAATCATATATGGGAAATCTTCCACTGATGGAATGACTTGTTTTAAGGCACGTTCACCTAAAGCGCCATGTCCAATTTCACGACGGCCTGGACTACCAACACGACCTGTTTCGCCGACTGAGAAATTCGGGAAATTATAGTGGTGAATGAAGCGTTTCATCTCTTCTGCACCTAAACCGTCGATAATTTGGTGTTCGCCTAATGGCGCTAACGTTGCAGCAGTTAATGCTTGTGTTTGTCCCCGGGTAAATAAACCAGAACCGTGTACACGTGGTAATAAGGCTACTGATGAACTCAATGGGCGAATTTCATCAATTTTACGTCCGTCAGGTCGAACACGTTCTTTGGTAATTAAACGACGTACTTCATCTTTTTCTAAATCATGTAAAGCAGCATTTACATCTTTTAATAATTGTTCTTTTTCTGGATGGTCGCCTAAAACATCATCAAAATGCACTAACGCTTCTTCAATCACTGCTTCCATTGCAGCTTCACGCGCTTTTTTCTCTTCTGTTTGAATGGCTGCGACCATTTTTTCTTTATATAATGTTTTTACTTGTTGTTCTACTTCTGGGTCTAACATTGCTAGTGTCAATTCGAATTTTGGTTTGCCAATAGCAGCGACGACTTCATTTTGGAAAGCTACTAATTCTTTAATAGCTTCATGTCCAAATAATAACGCTGCTAGCATATCCGCTTCGCTAACTTCTTTAGCACTACTTTCTACCATGTTAATCGCAGTCGCTGTACCCGCTACTGTTAATTCAATATCCGATGCTTCTGCTTGTTCAACCGTTGGATTTATCATTAATTCTCCGTTGACACGTCCCACATTGACACCTGCGATTGGTCCATCAAATGGAATATCCGAAACAGCTAATGCTAATGATGAACCTAACATTGCTGCCATTTCAGGTGTGCAATCTTGTTCAACAGATAATACGGTATTAGTGACTTGAATTTCGTTACGAACCCCTTCCGGGAACATTGGACGTAGCGGACGGTCGATTAAACGACTAGTTAATGTTGCTGTTTCAGACGGACGTCCTTCGCGCTTAATGAAACCTCCCGGCACTTTTCCAACTGCGTACATTTTTTCTACATAATGTACGGTCAATGGGAAGAAATCTCCTGTTGTAGGACGTTTTGAAGCAACAGCTGCTGATAAAACAACCGTATCCCCATAACGTACTAAAACTGCACCGTTTGCCTGTTTGGCTAATTCGCCGATTTCAACTGATAATGGGCGACCACCTAATGTCGTTCTAAAAATATGTTTTTCTGCCATCAATTTTTACTCCTTCTTCTATTTTTACAAAAGGCTCACTCTCAAACTGTTTACATTACTAAACAAATATCAATTCAATCCTAACGACTAAATTCATATTTGCATAGTATGAAAACATTGATTGTCTCCTTTTGCCGATATTAAAAAATTAGGAGCTGAACAATAGCCAGCCCCTAAATCACTTAGATGAATTAACGACGTAGACCTAAGCGTTTGATAAGTTCACGGTAACGTTGAACATCTTTGTCACGTAAGTAAGCTAATAAGTTACGACGGTGACCGATTTTTTTCATAAGTCCACGGTATGAATGAAAATCTTTTTTATGCGTACGGATATGCTCGTTTAATAAGTTGATATCCTCAGTTAAAACAGCGATTTGTACTTCTGGAGAACCAGTATCGCCTTCATGAGTCGCATATTCTTTGATGATTTCATTTTTACGCTCTTTTGATAATGCCATCTTGCTTTCCACCTTTCTTTTGAAATATGCCGACTACTAAGTAAAACGTTGGTGATTCGTAAAACTGAGCAGCGGTCAAAAATTAAGCCCAATGTCGGTATTACACAGCAACAAACGACCACTATCTAATAATGTACACGAAATACACTTATTTTTCAAGGGATTATCATGAAATACTCGAAAAAATATTACGCAATCGATTTTTGATTTTAGTAATCGAACGAGAGTCACTTATAACCATTTATGATAGAAATCCTTGATAATTTTCGCCAATTCAACTGGATTATCAATATTCGCTTCATGCCCAGACTGATTCAGTGTCACTAACTCAGAATTGGGAACCAAGTGACCTAATTCTCTCGAAGCCTTTCGGTTTACAGTATCCTTATCACCATTAATAACCAATACTTTACACTGAATATCCTTTAATCTATCTGTAAAATCTAACTCTTTGATTGAGTTCGCTATATTGATAAAATGCTCTTTAGCAAATCTCATAGACTCAAATTTTTGTTTTGGAATAAACCTAAAGATTATATTTTGAGATGTTGGTCTGCTACCTTATAACTCAATAATTACTAATCTAAAACTAAATCTTATTCAAAAACACTCGATTTCTTCCATTGTTATTTCAAATAAATCGTAGGACAAGCCACTGATAAGAGTTCCTAAGGTACTTTTTGGACACATTCTAGTTTTGCACAAACATTCTCTTTCGTCATCATAAACGTGGTATAGACGAATTAAGCTGATTACTGAACATACAAAGAACACAAAACACATCAGTCTGACCACTGATGTGTTTTCGATTCATGCAAAAGCAAGTAAACCAGTTGCCGCTTAAAGAGTGCACTGAAAAAATAACGAATCAAAATTGTCACTTGTACATGCCAGAGCTATATCCGCTCCGAGAGACACTCTAGGCGCATCACACCAACTTTATTGTTCTCCAGCTAACGTCTCGTACAAGACATGGGCTATGAATGCTGCAAAATGATTCGCACCCTCAGGCGTGTGGTGAACACCTTCACCTTCCCAATAATATTCAGGATGGTCAACCGCATAGGTGTACCAATCAACTTCATGAACATTTTTATATTTTTTGGCAAATTCATGAATAATTTCATTAACTTCCATTTTATGTGGCACATCAGAGTTTGAATTAACAAAGAATATTTCTCGCTTACCAGCAGCAGCAATAAAATCTTCCATACCTTGATGGTCTAACCCAGCATTAGTCCCTAAGTTAACTACTAATATCGGTTTCACGCTACCTTCACTAATCCACTGCTTCAATTTATCGACAGCATCCCAAATTTGCAAGTTTTTAATTCCCCATTGATTACCATTAAGGAATAAGTCCATCGCAACAGGAGCGGATACTAAGACTAATGAATCACCAAAAAATGATACAGGTAATTCAGCCGCATATAATTGTTCACGTACCGGCACTAAGGCTGCTAAGTCCGGGTTCTTCTCAGCAATCCGGTCAAGCACTGCCTGCTGTTCAGCAGCCAACTCTGTTACTTGCGCATCCACTAAATCAACGTGCTCTTTTGATTTTTGATACTCAGCAACATAGTCATGTGCGGGGAGCGGCTCAACAAAATGGCTGGATAATTGCTTATCATAGCTCTGTAATTGATTCAATGTTCGAGCAATATAACGCTCTGTCGGATTAGCTATTTCGTGCATGCTTGGCGAATTTTTTTGCAATTGATATTCTAAATTAAATCGCGCTAATGTCTGGTCATCACGGGAAATAATCATCCCACTCGCCACAACGACTACCATCATCAAAAAGGCAAAAGCAACTCCTTTAGCAGCATGGCTGTGCTTGACCTGTTGAACATCTGCTTGCCAATCAAAACGTTGTCCAAATGGGATTGGATAAATACGCCGTTCAATGATTTGGTACGTCAACTCACTGAGCACAACAATCGATACCATCATCGCAATATTTAATAGGTAAATTTGATTATCTGCCATGAAGCGTCGATACTGCAACCAAAAAACAATGACAGGATAATACCATAAATAATAAGAATACGACCGTTGCCCTAGTAATACGAGCGGTTTAAAAGCAAGCGGTTTACGTATCATTGGCACACCCGTTGCAATGGCGAATAATACAAACATACTTAACACAGAATAAAATGGCAAACCAATATAATAGGTAATCGGCGCTTGGTCTTCGATAACAAATGGTAAATAAACAAACAACAATCCAGATGTTAAGCCGATTAAGGTATATAGCGCCTTTTTATTTTTAACATTATAGGTTGCATTTAATATCGCTGGAATCATGTACGTCGTCATCATACCAAGTGCAAAGGATGAAAAACGCGTCGCTAAACCATAATAGACACGTGATGGGTCAGCATTCGGTTCGTATAAAAACATTAATGTACTGTGACTCAAGAAAGCAACCAGTCCCCATATAATTGCCTTAGCAGTACCTGGCAACTTCAGCCATTTCATCAAGCACGAACCGATAATACCTACAACAAACATTTGTAAATATAAACTGCTGTACCATAGATGCGTAAAAGGTGACGCTTCCGTCATTCTAGCAAAATACGACTTGTCAGCCGCTATCTGATACAAATTATTGTAAAAAAACATTCCTGAAAACAAATCACTGCGTATATGGTACAACGCATCACGATTAAAAATAAACAGTACAACTATAATACTGCCTAACATCCAAAACATTGGAAAAAATAATCGCCCAAGTGTCGAACGAACATATTTTCCTAACGCACGCCAATCTTGCTCTTGGCGATTAAAGGTCACTTGTTCAATTTTTCGTGCAAAAAAGTACCCCGCAATCGCAAAAAATGTATTGACGGTTAAAAAACCACCCGGTACTTGTTTTTGAAACATATGATAAAAAATGACTGCTAAAATTGATAATCCTTTTAGTCCATCATAACTACTGATTCGCTTTTGTCTACTCAAACCTTTCACCCATTTCTATGACGAATTCAACTAAATTCTAATCACATTATACGCTATTCTCCAACATTATTAAAGCTAATAATCGATTGAAACACTCATCTTGAACAAATATTCCTACATTTGTATCAAGGTATTACGTGTTCAATCGATTTTTCTACATCAATATTATCTACTGCCATACGTTGCTTTCAATTCTAAAATAACATCCCGCAATTCAGCAGCTGCCTCAAAATTCATATTTTTAGCGTGTTGTTTCATTTCAAGTGTTAAGCGTTCCAATTCTTCTTCACGTTGTAGACGAGATAATGCTTTAAACGTAACCAGTAGATTTTCTTGACGTTCTTCACTCTCTACATCATGCGTAATACGAATCAAATCACGTACTTCTTTCTTAACTGTCTTCGGCGTAATGCCATGCTCTTTGTTGTACGCCATTTGCACTTGACGACGTCGTTCCGTTTCTTCAATGGCACGCTGCATTGACTGTGTGATATTATCGGCATACATAATGACTCGTCCATGTTCATTACGCGCCGCACGACCGATTGTTTGGACTAATGAGCGCTCACTGCGTAAAAAGCCTTCCTTATCAGCATCAAGTATCACTACTAAAGATACTTCAGGCACATCCAATCCCTCACGTAATAAGTTAATTCCAACTAATACATCGAAAATACCTAATCGCAAATCACGAATAATCTCTGTTCGCTCTAATGTTTTGATATCACTATGCAAATATTTCACCTTGATATCCAATTCTTTTAAATAATCCGTTAAATCTTCCGACATTTTTTTCGTTAAGGTCGTAACGAATACACGTTCACCACGCTCAACTCGAATATTAATTTCTTTTACTAAATCATCAATTTGTCCTTTAATTGGTCGAACTTCAACGATTGGATCGAGTAGACCGGTTGGTCGAATAATTTGTTCAACATATTGATTATCAGTATGTTCTAATTCATACGGTCCCGGTGTTGCTGAGACATAAATAATTTGATTGACACGTTCTTCAAACTCTTCCAAACGTAAAGGACGGTTATCAATGGCACTCGGCAGACGAAAACCATAATCCACCAACATTTGTTTACGTGCCCGGTCACCGTTATACATCCCACGTAATTGCGACATCGTAATATGCGACTCATCAACGACAATTAAATAATCATCCGGGAAGAAGTCGAGTAATGTATACGGCGCTTCTCCTGGTAACCGTCCATCCATATGGCGCGAATAATTTTCAATACCGCTACAATATCCCATTTCTAGTAACATCTCGATATCGTAATTGGTTCGTTGCTCCAAGCGTTGTGCTTCTAACAACTTGTTTTCACGTCGTAATTCTTCTAAACGTTCCTCTAATTCTTGACGAATACTGTCGACTGCTCGTGTCACTTGCTCTTCATTGGCCACAAAATGCGTCGCTGGATAAATCGGGTAATGGTCCATATCCCGACGAATTTCACCCGTTAATACATCCACTTCACGGATGCGCTCAATTTCATCACCAAAAAACTCTACGCGAATGACTTCTGAATCTCGTGAAGCCATAAATATTTCGATGACATCCCCACGAACACGGAAAGTTCCCCGTTGAAAATCAATATCATTGCGGACAAATTGCATTTCTACTAGTCGATTCAACACCGCATTGCGACTAACTTCTTGACCTTTGCGCAATGACAAGACATGTTCACGATAATTTTCTGGGTCGACCAATCCATAAATACAAGACACTGATGCCACCACAATCACATCGCGCCGCTCTAATAAGGCAGAAGACGCAGAATGCCGTAATTTATCAATTTCATCATTGACACTCGATTCTTTTTCAATATACGTATCTGATGCTGGTACATATGCTTCCGGTTGATAATAATCATAGTAGGAAACAAAATATTCAACCGAATTTTCAGGGAAAAATTCGAGTAACTCACTGTATAATTGTCCTGCCAATGTCTTATTATGTGCGAGTACCAGCGTCGGTTTATTCACTTCTTGAATCACATTCGCGATTGTAAATGTTTTACCTGTTCCGGTTGCACCGAGTAATACTTGTTCTTTAGTTTGGTTGTTCAATCCCGTTACCAATGCTTGAATCGCTGTCGGCTGGTCGCCACTCGGTTGATAATGGGATTTTATATTAAATTGTTGCTGATTCATATGTATGCCTCCTATTTGGGTTCGCTTGGCTTGGCTTGGCTTGACGTCCACTTCAAAAAATTCCTCTGTGCGCTTTGCGCACAACGTCACTTTTCTCCAGTGGTTCAAGCCAGAGCAGCCGCGCTCACACGATGGATTTAACTTGACTTTGTACACCTTAATTGTACCTTTTTCAATAAACTACCGCAAATTCTATGAATTTTCTTATTTTTAGTTGCAAGAAAGATTCTTTTTGATGTATAATGATGTTTGTTGACTAAGTCATTTTGACTTACACACCAATAAGATAAGAAAGAGGTGACCGACATGGCAAATAACCCATCAGCAATCAAACGTATTCGTCAAACTGCTACAAAAACTGATCGCAACCGCGCTCACATTTCTGCAATGCGTACAGCAGTTAAAAAATTCCGTTCAGCTGTAGAATCAGGTGAAGGTGATTTACAAGAATTATACAAATTAGCAGCAAAAGAATTAGATAGCGCAGCTACTAAAGGTTTAATCCATAAAAATAAAGCTGCTCGTGATAAGTCACGTTTAGCAAAATTAGTTAAATAATTTATTTTCAAGAGTCGTTTCGACTCTTTTTTTATTGGCTGTATTTAGTATTTTCACAGCCTTAGCCAAAGTCAGTGATGCCAAATACTTCATCAATTTGTATTAAACGCAAAAAATGGATAGACTACCACCAGCATCCAATGTACACTGGCGTAAACTATCCAATTTTTCAGCTTACAAATGCACCGCTTGATTAATGACATCTTTTGCCACTTCTACACACATCGTACGATTAGGATTCACCTCTTGAGAGGCGATTCCATTTTCCGCTAGCGATAAATACAGCCCTGCTTAATTATCAATCAAAGCGGTTTGTTGGTGCAATAATGTTACCATTTGGTTTAATGCTAATTGAGTCGCAGCTTCTATTGCCAGTACTGAGCCAATTATTATTCATTATTGGTCATTTTCTCTAATAGCAATGGTAGTGAGTAATTTTAGTGCGTCCATCATTTTTTCGACAGTGGCATTCAGATAATATGGACGAAAATGTCCACCGGCTTGAACCTGAATTCCCGGGTTTATAACGATTTCATAGGATACAATTAGTTTGTTTTCAAACAAATGTTGATATTTAGACGTTCGTAAGTAAAACATAATTTTTTATCGTTACGTTGTACTCAACACGTAATTTTTTTGATTACTGTGTTTAAGTAGTTACAGATATTGATAAATCAACATTTATTACGATGATTCTATTGATGTGTTCGAGAATTCAAGTTTGAACGACTCTTTTCATTCCGATAAGTCCATTATATTTAAAAAGTGCACAGAAAATCTGTACACTTTAAAATAATATCAATTATTCAGCTGCAGTAGTAGTTTCGACCGCTTCAGTTGTTTCAGCAGATTCAGTCGCATTTTCCGCTTCTTTGGTACCTGTTGGGTCAGAAACAACCAGTGAACCATTAACAACAACAGTCGCTGCTGGTAAATCATTCCATTCACGCAATTCTTCAACAGTCACCTTATATTGTTCAGCAATTTTTTCTAAGGTCTCACCATTTTTCACTTCATGAATCTTAGCTTTAGGGTCGCTAACATATAACTCTTTATCAACTTCTAATTTTGAATCCTTTAATTCATTCCATTCAGTTAATTTTTCCGGTGTTGTTTTATATTGTTCCGCTAATGACTCTAATGTATCTTCCGCCGTCACTTTATGTTTCTTCGCTTCATAACCAGATTGCTTGATAATTAATTCATCGCCCTCTTTAATGACAGAATCATCTGTTAGATTATTCCAGACTTTTACATTATGCACTGTCACACCATATTTATTGGCAATACGCCATAAATTGTCGCCTGCTACCACTTTATGACGTGCTTTAATGCCGGCTTCTTTATCTTTTTCAGCTGTTGGTGCGATTGAATTACTATCACTTGAGTCATTGTTCTCTGATTCATTCGTATTTGCATCATTTGAACTTGTCTCAGCTGATGACGCTGTACCGGAACCACCTTTGACAGCTAACACATCACCAATTTGTAAGAATGTACTTGACAAGCCATTCATTGCCATTAATTCATCCACTGTCATGCCATGAGCAGCTGCAATTGTAGATAAATTATCACCAGATTTAACTGTATAAGTTGCGCCAGTTGGTGTGACCGCTGGTGTCGCTGACGGTGTGTAGGCTGGTGTTTGTGAGTATCCGCCTACTGACAATACGTCACCAACATTCAACCAATCACTGGTTAAGCCATTCCATGCTAATAAATCAGATACAGACACGCCATAAGCTAAAGCAATGCCTGATAAAGTATCACCCGGTGCAACAGTATGATATCCAGATGTTGTAGTCGGAGTCGTTGATGGGTAGTAATCTGTTGCCGAAGCAGCGCCATATACAGCTAAGACATCACCAACATTTAACCAATCGCTTGATAAACCATTCCATGCCATCAAACTACCGACAGTCGTTCCATAACGTTGCGCAATCGTGTATAGCGTGTCTCCAGGTGCTACCACATGCGTGCCCGCATTAGTCACAGGAGCTGCTGCATCAGAAGTAGTTGTTGTGCTAGATGTACTAGTAGCAGCTGAACCAGCAGCACTCGCACTTACTGCTAAGACATCCCCTACATTAATCCAATCACTAGTTAAACCGTTCCACGCACGTAATTCTTCCACACTTACCCCGTATTTATTCGCAATTGCTAATAAATATTCGCCACTTTGAACTGTATGTGTGCCGGTTTCTTCTTGAGCCGCCACAGTATAAGTTAGTATATTCGCTGAAGCTAATGCCACCATAGACAATGACATTAATTTTTTATAAATTTTCATTTGTTTCTCCTCCAATTATCGTTGCTATTTATTCATTAATTGTTCCTTACTCATGCATTTTGACACAAGCAATAAATTCAATTCTACACTTAAATTATACCATTTTCTGGATAGTCACTCCACCTATACACTCAAATGTCACGACATCGTAATGTGAACCTTTTCTTACACCTCACTCTGTCATCATATTGTCAAAATATTGGTATTGACGAACTTCTGCGATTTTCACTATTCATGCGCTTAAAAATACGGTATAATATAAACACAAATTACTGAAAGAGAAGTGAAAATATGGGCCGTAAATGGATGAACATTAAAGAAAAGAAAGCCAATAAAGATCAAAACACCTCCAAAATTTATGCAAAATTTGGAATCGAGATTTATGCTGCAGCAAAACAAGGAGAACCAGACCCAGAATTAAACCAAAAATTACGTTTTGTTATTGAACGAGCAAAAACATATAATGTGCCTCGTCACGTTATCGACAAAGCCATCGACAAAGCTAAAGGTGGCGACGACGAAAACTTCCAAGAATTACGGTATGAAGGATTTGGACCAAATGGTTCAATGATTATCGTTGACGCGTTAACTAACAACGTGAACCGTACTGCAAGTAATGTCCGTGCCGCATATGGTAAAAACGGCGGTAATATGGGGGTTAGTGGTTCTGTTAACTACTTATTTGACCCAACAGCTGTCTTTGTAATGAGTAATCAAGACGCTGATGAAGTAATGATGGGCTTATTAGAAGCCGATGTTGATGTACGCGAAGTATTTGCTGAAGACGACCAAGTAGTTGTATACGGTGAAACACAGGATTTTGCTACAATCCGTAACGCACTTGAAGCTATGGGTATCTCAGAGTTTGAAGTTGCTGAAATTGATTTGTTACCACAAAATGAAGTAACCTTAGAAGGTGACGATTTAGCTAAATTTGAAAAATTAATCGATGCATTAGAAGACGATGACGATGTTCAACGCGTCTATCACAACGTTGATTTATAATAATACCGAACATTAATGAGAGACACTCGTCAACCGTCATACATTGACAAGACGAGCGTCTTTTTTACTAAACTAAGCGAGGCTACTCTGGCTTGAACCACTGAAGCAAAAGGCGCCGGAGTGCAGTTGCACTACAAGCATTTTTGCGAAGTGGACGTCAAGACAAGCCGAGCGAACCAAAATTATCATGGTGTAAGTGAGGACGTTCTGCCTCGAACCACTGGAGAAAAGTTACGTCGTGCGCAAAGCGCACAGAGGAAGTTTTTGAAGTGGATGTCGAGGCAGTCCGAGCGAACCAAAATTATCATGGTGTGAGTGAGGACGTTCTGCCTCGAACCACTGGAGCAGAGGTCGTAGAAGTGTGCAAACACTTCAAGAGCTATGCGAAGTGGATGTCGAGGCAGTCCGAGCGAACCAAAATAGGAGGAGTATTCAATGACACTACCTGAATTTACATTAACCCGTAGCAATGGCGAAACCTATCATTTAAACGACTATAATGACCATGTTCTACTCATTGTTAATACAGCTACCGGCTGCGGACTTGCGCCGCAAATGAGTGAACTTGAAACTTTATATCAAACATATAAAGATAGACAATTCACCGTACTCGGTTTTCCAAGCAATCAATTTAAACAAGAAAAAGTATCCGATGGCGAGATGGCAAATACATGCCAATTAAACTTTGGTACCACATTTCCACTCAATCAAAAAGTGCAAGTTAATGGTGAACACGCTGCACCCATTTTCCAATGGTTAAAATCAGAATGTCGCGGCATCTTTTCAGAAGATATCAAGTGGAATTTCACGAAATTTTTAATCAACCGTGATGGTCAAGTCGTAAAACGTTACGCACCTACAACCTCCCCAAAATCTATTGCCAAAGATATTGAGAAATATCTATAATCTGTGTCAGCTCCATACGAACCGCATTAGGAATATAATATTGTGTACACAATGAGCGGCAAGACCTTTATTCCAACGCAATTGAGACAGAATACAATAACTCCCATCAAAACAAAGAGTCCTATCAGCTAGGATAGGACTCTTATTTTGTCTATTTCACTTCAATTAAATCAGTCCACGGTGTAGCAGTACGCTCAAGCACTTCATTGAGCTCCTCAATATTTTGCTTACCAGTTGTACGCAACCACTCACGCGTTGCCGCTTCACCATTTGACGCAAATTCTGGCACAGCATCTTTCCATGTCGCACGTCCACAAAGCACGCCGTTGAATTTAGCGCCTGCTTCATGCGCAAACTCCAGTGTTTCTTGGAATAATTTTGCTGAAACCCCTGCACTTAAATAAATATATGGTAAATGCGTTGCCTCATCTTGTTCACGGAAGATAGCTTGTGCTTCTTCTTTCGTATAAACGACTTCATCCGTTGCAAAGCCTTCAACATAATTCATGTTTACTGGCACTTCCACTTTCAACACATCCACATTATAGCGCTCTTTAGAAAATTCTTTCATCGCTGCTATTACTTTATGCGGTTTTACTTTCGCAAATTTTGCACTCTTATTATCTTCATCTGTCGCATCATAAGTTAAGATTTCTAAGAAGAACGGAATATCTTCAGCTTCACATTCTGAACCAATACGTTCAGTAAAGCTGTGTTTCCAATCATTAATTTTTTCATCTTCATCGACATCGTAGTATAACAAGAATTTAACAGAATCTGCTCCTAATTCTTTAATTCGTTTGGCTGACCATTCAGGTAATAAATCAGGTAAACGACCTGGTTCTGTCGCATCATAACCAGTTTCTTCATAAGCCATTAATAGTCCTGCTCCTGCTACACGTTGTTTTGACGCAGGGATACCATATTCTGGGTCCAATAAAATGGATGAAGCAAAGGGTGTCAACTCTTCTGATATCGCAATTTTAAATGCTTCAACCGCTGATTGCACGTCTTCGACACCACCACCGGCTTCAATCATTTTTCTTAACGACCCACGTTGGTCAATCGCCAATGCAGAAATAATGTGCTTTTCTGTTGATAAGTTTACTAATTTATCATACTTTTCTTGTGAAATGTTACGCATTCAAACTCCTCTTTTCTATTCGCTATGCTTCGTAACGTAATTTACCATCGAGATAAGTTGCTTGTAATTCCAATTGCGGTGTCACGACAATGAAGTCTGCATCATAGCCGGGTGCAATACGACCACATACATTATCAATACCTACTGACTTAGCAGGTGCTAAAGATGCCATTCTTAAAGCATCAGCCGCTTCTACAAGACCCCAATCATATACATTTTTCACGCCTTGTTTCAACTCTAAAATTGAACCTGCCAAACTACCACTGTCTTTTAGACGAGCAGTGCCCTCTTTAACAACAACTTCAAACTCACCGAGTGTAGACTCACCGTCACCCATACCGCCGGCACGCATACAGTCAGTAATTAACACGGTTTCTTCAGGCCCACGAGCTTTAACAACGACTTTGGCTGCAGCCGGATGCACATGGTGTCCATCACAAATTAATTCAGCAAATACATTGTCTGAAGATAACGCAGCCCCAACCATACCTGGATTACGATGATGTAAACCACTCATTCCATTATACGTATGGATAAATATATTTGCGCCGGCTTCCACCGCTGCATGTGCTTCTTCAAATGTCGCGTCACTATGGGCTAGCGCTGTATAAATACCTTTACTTGAAGCAAATTCAATAAATTCTTTGACTCCTTCTCGTTCCGGTGCAATCGCAATTTTATTGACTAATTGATGCGATAATTGATGCCACTTATCTAATACAGAAATTGACGGGTCACTCATATATTTTGGATTTTGAGCCCCTTTATATTTCTCGGTGAAGAATGGTCCTTCTAAGAAAATCCCACGAATTTTGGCACCCGTAACTTCTTGATAATGTTCACCAATCGTTTGACACACTGCATCTAATAGTTCAACCGACGAAGTTAACGTTGTCGGTAGCCATGAGGTGACACCACATTCTAATAAGCCATCTGACATCACTTTAATGCCTTCAAAATCATTATCCATCACATCATGTGACTTATAGCCATGAATATGCGTATCCACTAATCCCGGTGCGATTAACGCATTCGAATAATCAACGACTTCACTGCCTTCTGGCACGGTGTCAACTACGGCACCAAATTTACCGTCTACGACTTCCAAATACTGATTTTCAGCAACGGATTCATCTAAAATAATCCCTTTTGCTTTTATATAATACTTCATAACAAGCCTCCATCTCTAAACTACTGTCATCAACGAAGCGACAGCGGAATTCCTATAGTATCTCCAGTATCCCGCCACTGCACGACCACTTCATCGATTTCAATTGTACTTTTATTATAAACCTTTTTAACTAAAACGTACAGGATAAACGTTTTTTAAAACGGATGGATAGTTACGCCTTTGACAACACGATTGACTGTACCTGTTGCTGACGGCGTATCTGGCGTGTTACCTACTTTAATTGATGCCAACAATGACACAGTTTGACCAAAGACAACATACGGTAGTGTTAAGTAAGCATCTGGTACTTCGAGATAATCTTCAATAAAGTCAAAGGATTCTGATTTTAGTTTGTCATGGTTTAACACACGAATGGCAACGACTTTTTGAGCAATTTGGTCCCCGGCTAATTCATTCAACATATCTAAATCATACGCACGAGTATAATCATCATTGGATACATAGACAAATGCTAATGATTTTTCATCGACAAACGATTTTGGACCGTGACGGAAACCTAAGGATGAGTCAAAGGCGGTCGCAATCTTCCCTGCAGTTAACTCTAAAATTTTCAATTGTGTTTCGCGGGATAACCCTGCAAAACCACCGCTACCTAGATAAATAACACGATTAAAATCACCACTTAAGTACGCTGCAATCTCCTCTTCACGATTCAGCACATCGCGCCCCATATCAATCGCCATCAGCGTCCACACGATTTTATCATGAAAATCGCTTGAATCAAAGGTTAATAATGCGGTCAACAACATACATGAATAACTACCTGTCATCGCAAAACCAGCATCATTCGAGCGTTCTGGTTGTAATAGGACTAAATTGCGTTCATCTCCTTGTGCATTTTGTGCTAAGGCACCGTCTGGAGCACAAGTAATCGTTAATTGATATAACTCATCAACTATTTGTTTAGCAAGTTCGACTGTCGCCACACTTTCCGGCGAATTTCCACTGCGTGCAAATGATACTAATAATGTTGGAATTTCTGCTTGGAAATATGCGCGTGGATTCGATACAATATCCGTTGTTCCCACTGAACGAAAATCCCAAACTCGTTCATCATTCACTTGTTTCAAGTAAGGTGTAATCGAATCGCCAACGTATTGCGATGTCCCCGCACCTGTGAAAATTACACGAACACGTTCATGTGCTGCTTTAATATTATCTAGGAACTGACTAATTTCTTCTGAACGTTCTTTAAACGTTTCGAGTGTTTCACTCCATAATTCCGGTTGTTGTCTAATTTCTCTCGTTGTAATTTCTGCTCCGAGTTGTTCTAATTTTTCTACTGATTCTTTAAACATTCCAATCCTCCTCGTAATTATCGGCTCGCTTGGTTTGGCTTGATGTTAACTTCTGTGTCCTTAGGTTGACTCGATAGCCATTTCAACAGTTACTTCTGTATGCTACACGTACGCCAGCGATTCCTAGTTAAAACACCGTACTCACACTGGTGCACCTGACTTATCGTTATCTGCGCTTATGCACGCCAATAATTTACTTCAATGATGCAAACCAGAATACTTGCGCTCACACTTTAGTAATCCCGGTGCACTTGAATCGACGACCGATTCACAACATACTTTTATGCATTACAGCACATCGATGTCTCTTCCAATAATTCCAGCCAAAACGTCCTCTCTCTATTTTTAGTGAAGCATTGTAGCGCGTTCATCACCGCGCATTATCACATCACTAAAAATCCTGCTCCTATTATGCCATTATGTCCGTCCAAGTGTGATGCTTGAATGTGTTCTAACACATGTAATTGTTCCTCATGCATCATTTTTTGCAACTGTGTTTTGATTAAATCCACATATTTGGGATTATGAAGCACGACACTACCACCTAACACAATCGCTCGCGGGTCTAGTAAGCAAATCATTGAATAAATACTTAGCGAGACACCTAGTGCACTCTGTTCAATAATTTGTGCTGCTTGCCATTCACACTGTTCCCAGCGGTCAAAAACATCCGCTGTAGTCATTGTACTTTCTCGATACAAATCACGAGCTGCTTGAGCAATGGCAGGACCTGCGGCTACCTTTTCTACTGCTCGTAACCCTGTACTCGATGGTACTGGCACAAAACCTATTTCACCTGAAAAGCCACTGCCGCGTAATATTTGATTATTCCAAATATTGGTACACGCAATCCCCGTTGACACCGTCACATAACCAAACATATCTTCTGCTTCAAGCGACAGCAAACGGTATTCTGCATAGGCAGCTACTTTGACATCATTATCTATTTTCACAGCGACATCAGGAAAATCTTGCTGCAATCGTTCAACCAAAGGAAAATTTGTCCAAGGTATATTATTTTGATAGACAGCGATACCGACTTTAGCATTCACTTTACCCGGAACACCGAGTCCAATACCCGCTAATGTCTGCCATGTTTCACCTGACAATACCATCACATGATTAATCACAGCCAATAATGTTTCATATAAAGCTTCAGCGCTGTCAATCGTCGTCTGCTCATCAATTCGATGCTTATATGTACCATCTTCATAAATAATCGCAGCCGCAATTTTGGTGCCACCGATATCAACACCTAATGCTTTTTTCATCTGAAATCCCTCCGATTCTAATCGCGCTTAGGATGTGTATAATCACGATTATAATCATACAGGACACCTAATAGTCCTAACAATGCCACGAACATCAAACCAAGTTCTTTGACACCCGTCGTACGTTGGAAATAAATAATCGCAACTAAACAAATCGTAAATATAATCCAACGAATAATTATCCTTGTTTTATGTTCCATTTACATCTCCTCCCATCGTATTTCACTCGGTGCTAGTGTCACGTCGACACATTTGCCATCACCATCAT
This sequence comes from Aerococcaceae bacterium zg-1292, assembly GCA_016126655.1. GTDB lineage: Bacteria > Bacillota > Bacilli > Lactobacillales > Aerococcaceae > Globicatella. The sequence continues at coordinate 2,064,107 of CP065955.1, forward strand.
AGATAGTAGCTTCTTGTTTGTCATTTGTATTATTGACAATCGCATATTTTTTACGTTCCGGATACGCGTGGACTTCCACATAACTATTATCCGAACTCCATCGTTTAAAGGCTTCTTCTTTATTTGCAGCATAGTATAAAGCGCGCAATAATAGTCGAGCATTTTCAACACTATATGGCAAACCTGCAATATATACTCCGCGTCCTTTGCCATAGTCATTGGTTGCTAAGTGAATCTCGCCAAACTCTTTACCTTCAGCATTGGCTGGCATCACTATCCCTTCTGCTTCCACAGCCGCTTTCGGATGACTAAATTCAATCACTTGCATACTTTCTTTCAGTCCATACACATTTTTCATGCTTTCGCCAAAATCAATCGCATGCACATCGTCAACATCTGCAGTAATAAAGTGCGTGCTTACTTGTTTTGTAAAATACTTATCTGTCGATAGGCTATACCCCATCTCGCGCTCGACACCTAATATATCACCCAACTGGAAGTAGCGCCCTTGATGGTGACACGCACTCGGTTCACCAACGCCAATGAAGCCGCCACCTTCGTAGACAAATTGACGAATCGCTGTAACAAGAGCAGGGTTTTTCCATACCTCACCGCCACTAAAGGCAGTTCCTGCATCACCTGCATTAATCAATACATCAATATCATCAGGAACACCGTGTTGTATAATATCATCAAAACTAATAAATTCCACCTCAACAGCTGCCCCACTCAAAGCTTCCATTATGCCAAGGTACGAATAGATTTGCTTATACGGTAATTCATGCGCCACCATGTGCGACTGCCACGTCCGCAAACGTCCCCAGGCATTCAATAGTGCGACTTTTAATCCCGTATATGGCTTTGTCCCTTTAACAATATCATAAATTTCACGGAATTCATCGGTCACATGCTCAATATATTCGACAAAGCGTGGGAATTGATAGGCTAAACTCAAGTAGCCGCCATAACCAATACGATCTACCGGATTACGCATCATCGCCCGCCGTGCAGTCAGCCAATTTTTATTTGCTTCAATCGTTGGGTCATTTCCCTCTTTAAAGACATCAGGGAAGAAATAAGGTAAGAAGCGTCCTTCCGTATATTTTACATGAGGAATATCAGCAATCATACGTAAGGTTGCACCGCCCCCTACTGAACCAACGACAGCGTCCAAGCCTATCTCTTTAAAGTACTTGCCATAAGGCTCAGTCCCAATCCAATTATCGCCTAAGAACATCATCGCTTCCTTACCATGACGGTGAACGATATCGACTAATTTTTTCGCTTGTTGTGCCACGTAATGACTCATAAAATCAATATAGTCTAAATATTCTTTACTTGGTGTACGATGCGTTGAATTATAGTATCCCTCATCAACAATATGTTCTGGACGCAGGCGATAACCTTTTTCTTCAGCAAACATTTCTAATGCTTCAATCGAAATAGAGGCCCCATAGCCGAACCAGTCGACAAATTTCTCTTTTGCTAAATCATTAAATACTAAAGTAAAGTGATAGAAAAAGGTCGTAAAGCGTACTACATCTGTTTTAGGATTATCTTGACACCACTGTTCGAGGTATTCTGACATAAAGCGATTTGAGTGTTGTCCCGTCACGTTAAAGGGAATATCGTGTGGCACACTATCGCCCCAGTTATTGGTTGTATGATTATACATATGAGTAGGATCCCATATTTTGTATGCTAAAAACGATACGGTATATTCATGAAACGGATTGACAGAATGGATAGTTACTGTATCTGCTTCAGTATCAACCGTCCAATGCTCTACCGGTACAATCTCTCCTGTCGTACGATTAATAACTTCCCACCATTCTTTGGGATTGGCATCATAATTCGGCGTCAATTGTTCACGGTAGTAGCCGTCCATAAAGTCAATGACTAATGCATTATCCGTTGTCGCTATATTAAATTTCGACATCAAGTACAGTTGTTGGCACTCTTCCATGTGGTCTTTAATAAAATCATTATGATTACGCGCCACAAAATAAGTCGTATAAATTTTTGCATCTAAATCTTTGACATCATCGCTTAATTTAGTCCCGTCGGAGTCTCGGATAGCATCCGCTCCCCAGCGCTCCATTAATTCTTTTGTTTCTTCTAAAAAATTAGTCTCACTTGGTAAAGTGACCCTGCCTTTTGTTTTTGCCACTTTTCTCACATCCTTCTCTGATTTGAAGTCGCTGAAATGTCTTCTACTTCCATTCCAACGATTCATTTCTATCTCACGATAGGTATCGCTAGCGTGACTTAGTCCTACTTCTAACGTCCACTTTGCACTAGTCACACTCCAGTTTTCTAATCCAATTCAATTATTCTTTTGAGCCTCCAGCTGTCATGCCTTCAGTTAATTGTTTTTGTACAAAAATATATAAAATCAAAGTCGGTAACATAACCATGACCATCCCTGCATATAATTGCCCATATTGTTGCGCTGCATTTTGTGCTGCCATCAAATTCATCAAACCAACAGGTAATGTACGCAATTCCTGTTTGGTCATAAAAGTAAACGAAATAATATACTCATTCCAAAAACTTAAGAAGTTAAATAAAATCACTGTAATGATACTTGGCTTTGCCATTGGAATCATAATTTTTAACATGGTCGTAAAATGCCCTGCCCCGTCAATGGACGCTGCTTCTTCAAAGGTGCTCGGCAAGGTAATAAAGTAACTCGACAATAAATGAATCGTAAATGGTAACGCTGTGGCAGCGTATACTAAAGCCAGCATAAAACGGTTATTTAAAAGCATTGGCATAAATTTTATATCGTTTCCAATAAAGAATTTTTGAGCGTCAACTAACATTAAAAAGATGGGCACAACAATGTAGTTTACATTAATGAACAATCCACCTTTAAATAATTGTCTTAATACTCGTTTGCCCGGAAAATCAAACCGTGCTAATACATAGGACGCAGGAAGTGCCGTCACTAATAATAGAACGAGCGCCATCGCCGTCACTATAACGGAATTAAATACATAAGCCCCCATGCTCGCACGATTCCACGCATCAATAAAGTTTTGAAAATAAAACCCTGCCGGCATCGCCCACGGTGAGCGATAGAACTCCGAATTTTCTTTAATAGAAGCAAGGAAGACCCATCCTACTGGAATAATAATCGAAATTGCTAATAAGCACAGCACTAAATACACGAATACTTTGTATAATTTTGTCCCTGATTGTTGCATAAGACTAATCCTCCTTTCTAATATTCTAAAATATCACGCTTCGTCACAAAGCTTACGATAGCGGATAATACAAATGAAAACGTAAAAACAACCACACCGATTGCCATCGCATACCCATAGCTTGAGTTAGAGTACGCTTGCTTATACATATAAGACAATACCACTTCACTCGCGCCATTTGGGCCACCACTTGTCATCGTTTGAACGAGCAAGAAACTTAAGTTAATCGTACTAATAATAAAGAATGTTAAAGTGGTGCGAATATTGTTCCACACTAGTGGCAAGGTGACCGCAAAAAATTGTTTGAACTTACCTGCACCATCTAAATCCGCCGCTTCATAAAAACTATCCGGAATATTAGCCATACTTGCCATGTACATCACCATATAGTAACCGATTGCTTGCCAAATCAAGGCACCAATAATCGCATAATTGACTAAATGCTTATCGCCCAACCATAAAATCGGCTGATTCCCGCCACTAAACAACGACAAAATAGAGTTCAATAAGCCTTGTTTCGGATTATAAATAGCCGAGAAAATACCAGCGATAACAACAATGGACAAAATATTTGGGATATAGAAAATAATTCTAAAAAAGTTTTGCCCTTTTATTTTTTCCCGTGATAAGATAGCGGCAAAAATAATGGCCAATGTTAATGTTATAATTGTCACCACCACAATGGCTAGAATGGTATTTTGAAAACTTTTGACAAATTTCATATCTTCCATCAAAATTCTAAAATTATTCAGCCCTACAAATGTTTTATTCGGTGAGTAGCCTCCCCATTTATATAGTGACATTTTAAACACTTGAAAGGTTGGATATATCATAAAAATTAAAAATAATATCGTAGCCGGCAGCACGCAAAGCAACGCAAAACGTGTCCGGGATTTTTTACTGTTCATACTAAGCCCCCTTCTTTCTCCTATGACAAATCATGCCAATATTTTCAATAGCAATGCCCACGTAACAGCCAATGCTATCCGTGGGCATTCCCAAAAATTGTAATTATTGAGCTGTCACTTTTTCATGGAATTTACCCATCATTTCAACGACATTTGCTTGCCAATCTTCAACTGATAAGTCACCTGATACAACTGAGTTGAATGCTTCGTATAATGTTTCACCTAAGTTCACACCTTCAATAGCTTCAGTTGCTACAAATCCACCCATACCTGGTAAGACACCATCAGAGTAAATATTGTAAAATACTTGTTGTTCTTCAGATAATTTTTCGTTCATTCCTTTAATTGGTTGAACGGCACCGTGAGAAGCAAAGATTTCTGCTGCTTTATCAGAATATAAGAAAGCAATAAATTCTTTAGCTGCTTCTTTTTGTTTTGCTCCTTCTGGAACCCAAATGTGTTCTAAGAAGGTATATGCATAACGGTCGCCGCCTTCTTTAGCGGTTGGAATTGGCATCATACCCCATTCAAATCCTTCTGCACGAGGTGCATCTTTCATTTCACCAACAACCCATGTACCATTAGGCATGAATAATGCTTGATTATCTAAAATCATTTGTTGGTTACGGGTATAACCATCGCTATTGGCATTAGCAACTGTTGTTGGTTCTGTATTTTCAGCTAATTTACCTAAAGTTTTAAATACTTCCGTTAAGCCTTCACCTTTCCAAACTTCAGGGTCATAATTCATCGCTGAGTTATAAAAATCTAAACCACCACTAGATAAGATAACTGATGAGAAGAACGTATCTAAGTAACTAGCTGTTGGATAAGTGAATAATGACATTCCTTCTTTTTTAGCTTTATCTGCTAATGACCACATTTCATCCCACGTTTTTGGTACTTCCCAACCTTTTTCTTTAAATAAACCTTTGTTATAGAATAATCCAGTTGGGCTGTAGAACATTGGCATTAAATATGTTTTTCCATCATTATATGGATTCGTAGACGTTGAATCTGTAAATCCTGGTAATAATTTATCGGCAACTGTGCCGTCTTCTCCTGGAATTTTTAAGTCTTTTACATCCGTTAAATCTGCTAAAGCATGGTCTTTAATTAATGTTTCTGGTAAACCTTTTTCACGGCTTAATGCCAACATTACAACGTCGGGATAGTCACCTGATTGTAGACGTGGTGTTAATGCATCTTCTAATTCTTTTTCTTGTGATAAACTCACTTCCACATTAGGATTAACTTCTTTATACGCCTCGATAATTTCTTTCCATAATTCTGTACCATAAGCTGTTTCAACTGCGGCTAAATCTAACTTAACTTTTTCTTCTGCGGACACGGGTACGCCTGCAAAAACAGTTGCTGCCATCAAGGTTGCTGCTGCTGTTAATAAAACTTTCTTCATAAAAAACTTCCTCTCTATTGATTTTATTTTCTTTCCTACAGTCTAAGTATAGCGCATTCATTTCCGATATAAAATGTATTATCTTGCTTAAAGGTTGCATTTTTTTGCTATTTGTTGTACGCTTACAATGTAAGAAATAAACTTACTTGCTGATATTTTACTTTTGTGACTATTTGAGAGGGTTTTCAATATGTACTATAATTTTGCATTAGATCACACATTTGAGGAACTGGCTGCTACCCATTTTGAAGTCATCTCCGTCAACCAGTCTACCTATGATGCGAATTGGCACAGTATGATGCATTATCATGATTTCACCGAGATTTTTTATTGTTTAGACGGTGAAGGCCATATGCAAACTAATTTTGGCATGCAACCGATAAAGAAGAATTCATTAATCATTGTGAATCCTTATGTCGAGCATACTGAGCATAGTTCCATCTATAACCCATTGAAATATGTTGTTATTGGTACACGTGGTCCGGAACTGATTTTCCCTGAAAAAATGTTAGCGAATGATTTGTTTTTATTTGAAGATACTGATTTAACCTACTTTAACTTGATTCAATTGATTTTAAGCGAAACACGTTCGAAGCAAAAATATACGAGTCAGATTGTTGATTATTTAACCAACGCTTTGTTATTAAATATCAGCAATCAAGCTAGTTCGCTATTTTCATCGACCCAACGTACCAAATCATTATCGCCTAGCGTTAGTTTAGCCAAAACCTATATTGACAATAACTATTCAAAACAAATTACTTTAGACACACTTGAGCAACGCTCACATATTTCAAAATATCACCTGTCACACTTATTTAAAGAAGAAATTGGCTTGTCGCCCATCAATTATTTAATGGACGTCCGGTTTCACCATGCAATTGAGTTAATCAAATCAACCAACTACTCCATTGTACAAATTGCTCAAACCGTTGGCTTTTACTCAAACCATTATTTTTCTAAAAAATTTAAAGAACGTTATGGTATCACACCTAAAGTCTTCCGCAACCAATATCACGAGGACCCAGATTTTCTAGAAAAATTCGACCTTGCTGAATAACATAGTGCTTTGAAACAAAGTGCTGAAGACCAGTACGCCGGTGCGATTTAGCACCCCACGCTTTTTTGAACAGCGGAATGCATTTCCGCTCGGTGGAGTCGGTATTCGCATCGTGTGACAACGTTCATTTTGAAACGAAGCACTGGAAAGTAAGATGAACAAGCAGTTTTTATCCCAATACAAGCACTGTAAGAACATTGCAGAGTGGACGTCAAGGTAAAATAGTACACCTGTAATGCATCTAAAGACGGTGGCAAATTAATTTGAAATTGACATTGACGTAACTATTCTGCAAGAAAAAGACTTACTTATCCACATCAAAAAACCTCTAGATATATTTCTAGAGGTTCTTTGTTTAGGTTTATTAACCCCAAATGCTTGTCCACCAACCGAATGGTCCAGCACCTAACAAACCAATTACTAATAACAAGGCAATACATTGAATTGGCGTCCATTTTTTAAACGCTAATAAGTAGTATAAGCCTAACGTAATCGCTAATGGTACTAATTTTGGTAAGATACCATCCAAGATTTCTTGAATTTTAATGGTTACAGGTGTTTCTTTATATTCGAAATATTTCACTTGATAACGGCCACTTAGTAATTTAGTGATTTCTGCCTTATCTTGACCTACAGCTTTTTCTTCTTTTGCTGCGTCGCTATAAATCATTGATTCATATTTAGGCAAATCTGCTTCTTCGACTGTTTCAACGATTTCTACTGGTGTTTGTGTAGTACCATTGTTAAGAACTAAACCACCTAAGTTTGTACCACCGTATAAACAAGTCAAGGCACCAACAACGAATACCCCTAACATAGAAGCAGCACGTGTAAATTCTTTCGCATTAGCCGTTAAGACTCCAATCGCATTAGTACCTAAATCGTATGACCAATACATCAACCAATAACGAATCGCAAATTGTACAGCGTTAAAGATTAATAAGAATAAGATTGGTGCGAACACATTGCCATCTAACGCCATTTGAGAGGTAATACCTGCTGTAATCGGCACTAATGTGAACCAGAAAATCGCATCCCCGATACCACCTAAAGGACCCATTGCAGCCACACGTACGGCACGAATTGTTGGAATATCTACTTTATTTTGTTCTAGTGATAAAACAATCCCCATTACAAAAGTTACTAAGAACGGATGTGTATTAAAGAACTCTAAGTTGTGTGCCATTGACGCTGATAAGTCATTTTTATCCGTATGGATTTTTTTCAATCCCGGTAAAATACTATGTAACCAACCGTTGGCTTGCATACGTTCATAGTTAAACGAACCTTGCAAGTTCAATGACCGCCAAACCATTTTATTTAACGTTGCACGATCGAGTTTTTCAGCTGGTGTTGTATTTGAGTAATTTGTTGGAATATTAAATGCCATCTTCGTCACCTCCAAAGTCAGTTACTGCCCCAGCACGTTTCACACGTGTTTGAATTTGGTAATCCCAATATGCAAAGGCAAATCCGATAAATGCTAAGATTAATAACGCTGAACTACCTAAGCTACCTACTGCGTCAACAATCAGTGCAAACGCAAAACCGATGAAGTAGAAGCCCCATAATTCGCGTGATACCATTACTTTAAGTAAGATACCAAATCCGACGAAGCGCATCATACCTCCGGCAGCCGATAAACCATTCATTAGCCATTCATGTTGTTTAAAGAAATTCGCTAAGTTTTCACCGTAAGTTACTCCTCCAATAAAGAATAACGTTACAATAACTGCAAAAATTAAACCTAAACTAGCCATCATAATATAGTTCAATCGGTCAACAGCATCTGTATCTGCTGCTTCTGCATACGCATCTGCTTTAGACATTAATGGTGAAGCGATGGTAAAAATAAGTGTTACCCCATATTGACCTAATAATGCGAACGGTACAGCTAAACCTACAGCAGCTGCTGGTTCAACTTTTAATGAAATGGCCAATACGGTTGCCATAATACCACCAATAACCGCGTTAGGTGGTTGCGCACCCCCGACTGGCATATTACCAATCGTCATTAATTGATATGTACCACCTACTAATAAACCTGTTTGAATATCTCCTAAAATAAGTCCAATCACCGGTCCCATAACAATCGGTTGATAAAATGATTCCAACAAGTTGAATTGATCAATTGCTGCGATAAAGGTCACAATAAATATCAATACAATTTGAATAAAGTTTCCCATGTTACTACTCCTCTCCTGATTCTGGTGTCTATTCGCTGAAATGACATCCACTTCGCATAAACGCTTGTAGCGCTGACGCTCTCCGGCGCATTTTTGCTCCAGTGATTCATTTCAAAGCGCTCATTGACACACTATGGTTGATTCTGGTGTCTATTCGCTGAAATGACATCCACTTCGCATAAACGCTTGTAGTGCTGACGCTCTCCGGCGCATTTTTGCTCCAGTGATTCATTTCAAAGCGCTCATTGACACACTATGGTTGATTCTGGCTCGCATAGGTTGAGTGGGCATCTACTTCGCACCATTTGTACTGCGAAGCAGCGCTTTTACTATTTCTGCTCAAGTGATTTCAGTCAGCGCACCCGCGCTCACACTATACATCCATTATTTCTGAGCGACTAAGCAAACAACTTCGCAACAGATTCAGTTGACTCTTGCGGTACACGACGAATTTCTAATTCTACTCCGAGTTCTTGTAGACGCTTAAACGCCGCCACATCGCTATCATCAACCGCCACAGAACCTACCACTTGACGTTTGCCCTCTGCCATGTGCATATTTCCAATGTTTACTTTCTTAATCGGCACCCCTCCTTCCACTAGTTTCAAAACATCTTGTGGGTTTTCACAAATGATAAAGATTTTTTGCTTATCACTTGCTTTATGAATAATATCAATCGTTTTTTGGATGGAAAAATAACGTGTCGCTGCCCCCGCTGGTGCTGCCATATCCATTAAACCTTGACGCATTTTATTTTGTGATACATCATCATTCGCTACTAATAATAGATTTGCTCCAATATAACTGGACCATTGTGTTGCTACTTGACCATGAATTAAACGATTATCAATTCTTGTTAATAATATATTAGGCATAATTATTTTCTCCTCTTTCCCATTTCATTTATGCTTCTAGTAAATCTGTAATCGCATACCGCGACACTGTCACGACTGCCCCCGACTTAATTTCAATATCACATGTTTCTAATTCAACTTTGACGACCTTGCCGATTAACCCATTTGCAAATTCTACTTTCTGTCCTGGCTTTAAATGCTGATGCAAATGTTCAAAGTGCGCACGTCTTTGTTTGATATTGCGATAACTGACAAGATAATACACAAGCATCATTATTGATAAGATAACGATTAATACAATTGAAACCATTAATAATGTTTGCCAAAAATTAGCCATCATTAAATACCATCCTCCATTTCATCATCCGAATCATCCGATGATAAAGTAGGTATTTGAATACCTTGTTGACCAATTGTTACGAGTTGGTCTGCTAAGGTGGTTACATCTTCAACTACTTGCGCTAGCATCGCACCTTCAATTAATGCTGGTAAATTCGTCCCCGTCAGCACAATCACTTGCTCATTATCATGTGTTAACATCATACTCGTATTAAACGGCGTACCTCCTAATAAATCTGTTAAAATAATTGCTTGTTGGTACTCTGATAATAACGATTGAATCGCTTGTTCAAGACGATTACTGTACAACTCCAAACTTTCGCCATCATTAAATGGCACCACCTGCACATGAGCTTGTTCACCTGCAATCATGGTTAATGCATGTGATAATCCAATCGCAAACTCACCATGTCCTGTTAATAACATTCCGATTGCCATATCGCTTCACCTCGTTTCTAAATGTCCATACTATAATTATAATGCGTTTTCATAACGACTTAAATAACTTATGTTGCGTTTTTATTACACAATCTTGTTAATAACATACAAATTCATCTTTATATCCTATACAACCAGACAAAAGATTGAGTGATTTTGAGTAATTTTCTTCCTATTGAATAATATATTTACAGCAAAAAAACACAGGCACAAAATGCCCATGTTTTTCTGTTACTTTTCGATTACATTGCTTCTTCGTCAAAAGAACCACTTTCAAACTGACTATTATACAAATCAGCATAAAATCCATTCGCAAGCATTAATGCCTCATGATTTCCTTGTTCAATAATATTTCCGTCTTTCATAACCAATATCAAATCAGCATTACGAATCGTAGATAAACGGTGTGCAATTACAAAGGAGGTCCGCCCTTTCATCAATGTATCCATCGCTTTTTGAATCAACTCTTCCGTTCTAGTATCTACCGAACTAGTTGCTTCATCTAAAATTAACAGCGGCGAATCTTTTAATAAAGCTCGCGCAATCGTCATCAATTGTTTTTGCCCTACCGACAAGGTTACCGTATCATCTAAAACTGTGTCATAGCCTTTAGGTAACGTCATAATAAAATGATGAATCCCAACTGCTCTCGCTGCTTTTTCAACCGCTTCTTGCGAAACATTTCTTTGATTAAAGACAAGATTATCACGAATCGTCCCTTCAAATAACCAGGTATCTTGCAATACCATACTAAACTCATCATGTAATTCTTCACGTGTCATATCCCGTGTATCAATGCCATCAATTAAAATACGACCCGTAGTCACTTCATAAAAACGCATCAGTAAATTGACAATCGTTGTTTTACCAGCACCTGTAGGTCCAACAATCGCTACCTTTTGTCCCGCTTTGGCTTTGGCAGAAAAATTATGAATAATCATTTTATCTTCATCATAACCAAATGAGACATCCTCAAACTCAACATCGCCTTTAACACTATTTATCTGACGCACTTGATTTCGCTCATCAGACATCTCTTCTGCATCTAAATAATCCATGACACGCCCCAACGCTGCTTGCGCTGATTGTAGACTTTGTGCAGCTTGAGCAATTTGTGATAATGGTTGCGAGAAAATTCTAACATACATCATAAAGGCAACAATCACACCAATACTGATTTTACCTTGAATAACTAAAACTGCTCCAACGATACACACCATAACATAACCAAAGTTGCCGATAAATCCCATTAATGGCATCATAATACCGGATAAAAATTGACTTTTCCAGGCGCTACCATACAATTTTTCATTTAACACATTAAAGTTTGCTCGCATTTGCTCGCCGGCATTATAACTATTGACAATGGATAAACCGGAATAAGCCTCTTCAATAAAGCCATTAACATTCGCTAAGTTGGCTTGTTGATTTTTAAAATGGATACGCGATTTGCCCATAATAATGAACATACCGATAAAACCAATAAATACCGATAAAATAGCAGTCACTGACATAATGGCACTCGTTTTAAACATCATGAATAAGGCACCAATTAATAAGACTACCGAGGAAACTAATGTCCCTAAACTTTGATTGAGGGATTGACCAACAGTATCTAAGTCATTCGTAATAATCGATAAAATATCACCTGTTGCGCGGCTGTCAAAATACTTCAAAGGTAAATTATCCATTTTTTCCGCTACTGCATGCCGTAAGCGTTCGACATACCGTTGAGATACAGTGGCCACAATAAAGCCTTGACCATAACCCATCAATGCGGCAATGCCATATAAAATGGCTAAATTGACTGCAATTGCTTGAATTCTTTCTAAATCAATTCCTGTCATAATCCCTTGGGTAATTACATTGGTCATTTCGCTTAACTTATCGGGTCCAATAACCGTAATCACACTACTAACGATTGCAAAGACAATCGCAATGATAACCGGCAATCCAAAGTTTTTGCCATAACGAAGGCCACGTTGAACAACTTTTTCTGACACTTGTTTTTGTTTATCCATTCGCTAATTCCTCCTTCGATAATTGTGAGTAAGCAATCTCTTGATACACTTCATTGGTAGCCAATAATGCTTTATGCGTCCCTTGACCGACTACTTTTCCCTTATCTAGCACTAAAATTAAATCAGCATCCATAATCGTTGAGATGCGTTGCGCGACAATTAATTTGGTCATCGCTTGCGTTTTCTTAGCTAAATCTTGGCGTAATAATTTATCCGTCTTATAGTCGAGCGCAGAAAACGAATCGTCAAAAATCAAGACTTCCGGCTTACGCGCTAATGCTCGCGCAATAGCTAAACGTTGTTTTTGTCCACCTGAGAAATTGGTTCCATTTTGCGCTACTTCAGCCTGTAAACCATTCTCTTTACTCGCTATAAAATCACTCGCTTGCGCTAATGCTAATGCCTCATGCATATCCGCTTGACTAAGTGGCGATGCTTGACTGACTCCAAAATCCATATTCGACTCAATCGTTCCACTAAACAATACCGCTTTTTGTGGAATATAGCCGACACGATTATTTAACTCATCTTGCGTATACTCACGAATATCTTTCCCATGAAGGCGAATGCTACCGTTGGTAACATCATAAAAACGCGGTAATAAATTGACCAATGTACTCTTACCACTACCCGTTGAGCCGATAAATGCGACAGTTTCACCTGCTTTGGCACTAAACGTCACATTTTCAATCACAGGTTCTGCACTATCACTATACGCAAAGCTAACATTATCATATTCAACAACCGTATCACTCGACGTATTAATCGCAGCCATCTCCGTTGGATATTGCACATCTGGCGTTGTATCCAGCACTTCATTCACACGATTCGATGAAATAATTGCCCGCGGTAAAATCATAAAAATCATTGTCATCATCATAAAACCCATCACAACTTGCATCGCATACGACATAAACACCGTCATATCACCAAAAATTGTAATTTTTTCCATTAAATTAGCAGCATCAATTAAATATGCGCCAATCCAATAGATAACGAGTGATAAGCCATTAGATACCAACATCATTACCGGTTGGAATAGAATAAATAAACGCATGGTAAATAAATTCGTATTCGTTAATTCACGGTTGGCAACATCAAACTTATCATTACGATATTTTTCAGCATTATAGGCACGAATAACACGAATACCTGTAATGTTTTCCCGAGCTAATCCATTCAATTTATCGGTTAAACCTTGAATAATCTTTTGTTTTGGAAATGCAAACATTATTAAAACAGCAATCATCGTCATTAAGATTAAGACCGCGCCTGCTGTGGCAATCATCCATTGACCACTCTTGTCGGAGATTTTATAAATCGCCCAACCTGCCATAATCGGCCCTTTAATCATGACTTGTAAGCCTAATGTTATGACCATTTGAATTTGGATAATATCATTCGTAGTACGAGTAATCAAACTTGGTACGGAAAATTGTTGTGCTTCTTTGGCTGAAAAACTCAACACTTTATTAAATACATCCGCGCGCAATGACCGAGTAAATCCGGCTCCTATACGTGCTGCAAAGAACCCAACAATTAAACTCATCGCAAAACTTGATAATGACAACAGCAGCATCATCCCACCTGGTTGATACAAATCCGAGACTTTTGTCCCTTCTGTGACAAGTTTTTGCGTAATTTCTGACATATAATCTGGTACTCGTAAATCGAGCCAAACTTGTGCAACAATAAAGCCGAGACTTAACAGTATCATCATGACTTCTTGTTGCTTCAATTTTTTAAATAATCTCAACATCCAATAGTTCCTCTCTCTCTATTCTGGTTCGCTTGGGTTGACTCGGCATCCACTTCGCAAAATTCCTCTGTGCGTTTCTCGCACGTCGATATTTTGCTCCAGTGGTCCGAGTCAGAGCACCCGCGCTCACACTATGGTTATTCTGGTTCGCTTGGGTTGACTCGGCATCCACTTCGCATGGCATACTTTAGTACACTGCCTCAAAGACAACATATTTTTAATTCGGCTCGTTCGGACTGCCTTGACGTCCACTTCGCAATAATGCTCACAGTACTGACGTACTCTTGCGCTTTTTGCTCCAGTGATTCAAGGCAGAACGTCCTCTCTCACACCTTGTTTTCCAGTGGTCCGAGGCTGAACGCCCGCACTCACACTATGGTTATTCTGGTTCACTTGGGCAGCCTCAGCGCCCACTTCACATGGCATACTTTAGTACACTGCCTCGAAGACGATATATTTTTAATTCGGCTCGTTCGGACTGCCTTGACGTCCACTTCGCAATAATGCTCACAGTACTGACGTACTCTTGCGCTTTTGCTCCAGTGATTCAAGGCAGAACGTCCTCTCTCACACCTTGTTTTCCAGTGGTCCGAGGCTAAACGCCCGCACTCACACTATGGTTTATTCTTGATGTTCAATTGAACAGACATTTTCTTTGATTTTTTGTAAGACTTTCTTAAAGAGTGCTAAATCTTGACTGCTAATGCCGTCGGTAATCAAATCTTCTGTTGTCGCTAGAAAATCAATAATTGTTTCATATTTTTGCTCTCCTAATTCAGTAATCGCAATTAATTTGTAGCGTTTATCATTGGGATGCGGTTGAACTGAGATAAAGCCATTTTTTTCCATTCGCTTAATCAAACCACTTGCTGCTGATTTTTGAATCGATAAAAATTGTTCAATATGCTTTTGGACGATTTCGACACCACGGTGTGTATGTAAAAAGAATAATACGGCACCTTGCGGTCCATCCAAATTTTCTGCATCATGTTTAATAGCTAGTTGCGTTAAATACTTATCGAGCGCTAAACTCACATCTCGTATTTGAAATCCTACATGTAACATAATAACTCCTTTCTTTATCCAGATAGTTCACATGCGAACTATTATATTACTTGGTTAGACAACTGTCAACACAAAACATGCCATTCACACTAATTTTTTTACTCTGATATATATTGAATTATTATCAACTAATTGACTTAACAGTATTCTTTTTGAAAAGAATCTTGACTATACATAAAAAAGCAAGATAATACTACGAATTCGCAAGAAAATGTATTTCTTTTTTTATGCAAATGAAATAAAATTTAAATTGAGAAAGCGTTATCAATTTTTAGGAGGTCTATTATGAGCAAACAGAGTAAACGTTTATTCGAAAAACAACAGCGTTTTTCAATTCGCAAACTGACAGTGGGTACTTGTTCAATCGTCATTGGTTCACTATTATTCGGCACTAATTTAGCCCATGCTGAAGAAGTCGTACCAACAGAAACCAATCCAGTAACTGCAATGACACAAAATGAGGATACACAAGATTTAAATTCTCAAAGTGACACCGTACCAGCAGCTGATGCCGACAAAACAGTTGCAACGCAAACAGACAACGACAAACAAAACAATAGTGATGTTGCAGCGCCAACAAATGATTCACAACCTACGATGAAAGACAGCGCTGAAGAAAAAACAGATGACAATTCTGCCAAAATTTCAGAAGAAAATAATACCAATAAGCCATCAACTGATACCGATGCCGGTAAAGATGCTGAAACAAAAACAGATACTGAAATTGGCAAAGAAGCTGAAACAAAAAATGATACTGAAGTCGACAAAGATACAAAAGCAGAACAAAACGCTGATGCAGATACTCAATCAAGCGACGAAAAATATAAATATATCGACCTTGAAAAATCAGTTACCGAAAGTAAAGACCCATTTGCTGAAAACAAAGTCATTCATCATGAAAAAATCTCTGTCCCTAAAGGCGGCAAAGTTACGACAAATGAAGACTTAGAAAAATATAAAGAATTACAAGATGCAACATTGTACATGGAATTAAAAGCACCCGACAATTTAGACGGCTTACAATCATTGTTTAATGTATCCAACTCTAAAGAAAACGCTGAATACTTTACCATGTACAGCTTGAACGGAACCGTTGGCGTTGAAGGACGAGCAGTTGGTACGAACCAATTTTATCAATCTTATACCAATGCGCCACTAAAATTAAAAGCAGGCGAACTCAACTCGATTGCCTTTACCGTTGAAGGTGGTGCTGACCCGAAAGTACGTGTGTATGTCAATGGCGTCTTATCAAGTACGAAGAGAGGTTCAGCCAAATTTATTAAAGATATGTTATCACCAGATTCTGTACAATTTGGTCTTGTACCACGTAGTAAGAATGGAAATGGCTATCCACCACAACCTTTTGAAGTGAAAAATTTTGATGTCTACAACCGTGCCTTATCCCCAGCAGAAATTGCTGAACGTTCAAAATTATATCAACGTGACGATTTAGACCCACAATACACGAAAGAACACGGCGGGTACTTAAGTTCAAAAACTAATGTCTTTGAAAGCGCCTTTAAAGGTCAGCGTAATAAAGAGGGGATTATGTCTTACCGTATCCCTGCCCTCTTAGTGACAGATAAAGGAACCATCATTGCCGGTACTGATGAACGTACTGACCACTACAGCGACTGGGGTAACATTAATATGGTCGTAAAACGTAGTGAAGATAATGGTGAAACATGGAGTTCTACCATCAAAATGACGGACTTGCGGACAAATCCGAATGCAACGGACAAAAACAAAGGCAATCCACAGCTCATTGACATGGTTTTAGTCCAAGATAAAAATTCTGAAACTAAACGTATTTTCGCCGTTTATGACATGATTCCAGAAGGACAAGGTGCCTTTTCATTAAGAGATAATCCTTATGATGCCTACCACCGTGAAGGCGATAAAGCTTACTTGAAATTATTCCACTCAGACGGTCGTGTGTTTACGTTAAGAGATGGTGTCGTACATGACCCTGACGGTAACCCTACTGACTATCGCGTAGTGACAAAATCAGAACAAGCACCGTATTCAACATTGGGTGATGTGTATCAAAACGATAAATTGCTTGGAAACATTTACTTTACAACCAAAAAAACGAGTCCGTTCACCGTATCAAAAAATATGTATTTATGGATGTCATATAGTGATGACGACGGAAAAACATGGTCTTCACCACGTGATATAACACCAGAAGTAACCAAAAAAGATTTCTTCTTCCACGGTGTCGGTCCTGGTGCCGGTTTGGTGTTAGATAATGGTCGTATCGTCATTCCAACCTATTCAACGAATAATAATAACCCGGGTGTCAACCACTTTAGTTCGCAATCATCACGGATTATTTACTCTGATGACCATGGTAAAACATGGCACGTGGGTGAGTCAGTTAACGACAACCGTACGGTCAATGGTCGCCAAATTCATTCGTCTACCTTTACAAATGGCCGTGAAGTCGCAACGGAAGCCTCTGTTGTTCAATTAAACAATAAAGACTTATTGATGTTCAGTCGCGGTGCTCGTGGTAAATTACAAATGTTCCGTAGTAAAGACCGTGGTAACACTTGGGAAGACGGCGTAACTGTATTCAATGACGTCAATGATTCCAATGTACAATTAGCGGCACTACACACCGTACAAGACGGTAAAGAATACATCATTTTAACCAATGCCAATGGTAGCGGCCGTAACAATGGTTATGCACGCCTAGCCGAAGTTCAAGCTGATGGTACATTGAAATGGACTGCCCATAAATTAATCCAACAAGGTAAATATGCGTATAACTCATTACAACAAATTGGTAAAGATGAATTCATGGCGCTGTTTGAACATTCAGACACTGATTACTATGACTACACTATCAGTGCCCGTAAATTTAACTTTAATTTATTCAAAGAAAAAATTAAAGGGGTTCAAGATACTGTCATTGAAGAGATTTATCGTGTATCACCAGGTCATGTAGCCATCAAATACAGTAACACAGTCATTGCCAGCGAGCATAAGCTACACACAGATAATCAATCAACCCTAACTTTTGTCGCCCAACATTCACCAAACACTGTGATTTATAGCGTAGACGAAAAAGCATGGGGTTCACGTATTACAAGCGCTGATGCGGATGGACTTGTCAATGCGTCAGGCTCTAAAGTTGTCTTAGACAATGAGTTATCAAAACAACCATTTAATGTCCCTGCCTATTTAAAAGCTGTATTAGCCACTCATCAAGTTGAAGATGGTGTTTATACTAAAGAATCATTAAATGCTTATAAAGAAGCTGTACGTCAATTACTTGTGGCGTCACCAGAGACATCTTATGAAGACTTAGCACCCCTCGTTAAAAAAGCTAGTGACGCAAAAGCTGCCTTAGAAAGTCATAAGGAATACACTACTCGTGACGATATTGCTACAACTGAAGGTGATGCACAAGATAATAGCCAAGCGCTCACTCAAGCATTCGACAAAGATTTAGAAACGATTTGGCATACAAAATGGGATGGTTCCGGATTTGGTAAACCAGCAACATTCACATTGAAAAAACCTGTAACGGCTGAAGGTATTATCGTAACACCACGCCAAGATAATGCCAACAACGGTCGCTTTAAATCTGGTTCCTTTGTAGTGACGGACACAAGCGGTCAAGAACACACATTTGACTTTAAAGATTGGCCAGATAACACAGAAACACAACGCGTGAAATTTGATAAACCTATCGAAGTTGCTAGCGTGAAAATGAATGTCAGCTCAACATATGGTTCAAGCACAGCAAATGAAAACAAATTTGTTTCAGCCGCTGAAATCGCCCTTCAATTACCAGTACCTGAAGCGGAAACAGTCGATACCAATGAATATGATTCATTAGCTAAATCAGGACGTGAAACCTTAGCAAATACTGAACATGCTGACTTATTCGATAAAACAGATGCATTGCTTGCCCGCTACAAGGAACATAATGTATTAACCGAAACAGCGTATCAAGAAGTCTTAGACAAAGTAAAAGAAGTGTTGGCATCTATCCCTCAAGTTCCAGACAAAGACGAGGATGCATCAAAACCAGATGAAGACACAACACCAAATCCAGATGGCGAACAAACACCGAATAAAGATGGCAAAGTTGATTCTGATAACGAACAAAAACCGGATGAAGATGCGCCAGATAAAGATGAATCTGAAACAGATGAGGAAAATAAACCGGAACAACCTGCACCAGATGAAGACGACGATTCAAAAACAGATGGTGAAAACAAACCGGATGAAGAAGATACACAAACACCGGACGAAAACACTCCAAATACGAATGGAGAAGTTAAACCGGATGAAGGTACGCCGGATACGGATGACAAGACTGAACCCGATGACGATAATAAACCTGAGCAACCAACACCAGGTGAAGATGGAAAAACCGACACTGATGAAGGTACCACTCCTAGTCCAGATGAAGAACATAAACCGGATGGAGAACAAAAACCAGATGCTGATGGTGAAGCTAAACCGGATGAAGAGCAGAAACCAGATACTGATGGTGAAGTTAAACCAGATGAGGAACAAAAACCAGATACTGACGGGGAAAACAAACCGGATGAAGAGCAGAAACCAGATACTGACGGGGACGTGAAACCGGATGGAGAACAAAAACCAGATGCTGATGGTGAAGCTAAACCGGATGAAGAGCAGAAACCAGATACTGACGGGGAAAATAAACCGGATGAAGAGCAGAAACCAGATGCTGACGGGGACGTGAAACCGGATGGAGAACAAAAACCAGATGCTGATGGTGAAGCTAAACCGGATGAAGAGCAGAAACCAGATACTGACGGGGAAAATAAACCGGATGAAGAGCAGAAACCGGATGAAGAGCAGAAACCAGATGCTGACGGAGACGTGAAACCAGATGAGGAACAAAAACCAGATACTGATGGTGAAGCTAAACCGGATGAAGAGCAGAAACCAGATGCTGATGGTGAAGCTAAACCGGATGAGGAACAAAAACCAGATACTGATGGTGAAGCTAAACCGGATGAGGAACAAAAACCAGATACTGATGGTGAAGCTAAACCGGATGAGGAGCAGAAACCAGATGCTGACGGAGACGTGAAACCGGATGAGGAACAAAAACCAGATACTGATGGTGAAGCTAAACCGGATGAAGAGCAGAAACCAGATGCTGATGGTGAAGCTAAACCGGATGAGGAACAAAAACCAGATACTGATGGTGAAGCTAAACCGGATGAGGAACAAAAACCAGATACTGATGGTGAAGCTAAACCGGATGAGGAGCAGAAACCAGATGCTGACGGAGACGTGAAACCGGATGAGGAACAAAAACCAGATGCTGATGGTGAAGCTAAACCGGATGAGGAACAAAAACCAGATGCTGATGGTGAAGCTAAACCGGATGAAGAGCAGAAACCAGATGCTGATGGTGAAGCTAAACCGGATGAGGAGCAAAAACCGGATACAGATGAGAAAACAACTCCTAAAACATATGTAGACGAAGCCACAAAAGTTTCTGTAACATTATCTGGAAAAGATGCTACGAAGGACCTACAATTAAATGTTAAACCAGTAGCCACTTCCATTTTACCTGGAAAACTTGATGAAAAATTAGTTGGTAAAGCAATCAATCTATTTGACATTTACTTTACTAATAAATCAGGCGAACGTGTACAAATCACAGAACCCGCAATTGTAACTATGCCTCGTGAAACTACTAAAACAGTAACAGGTGTCTACTATGTTGCGACAACAGGATTAGCAGAGTCTCTACCATTTAAACAATTGGATGACTCAGTACAATTTACCGCCACTCACTTTAGTTACTATGCATTAGCTTATAAAGCTGAAGAAAAAGTAACACCATCTGAAAAACCAGGTACGGATACAAAACCTAATACAGAAAAACCAGGTACAGATACGAAACCTAATACAGATAAACCAGGTACGACAGTGCCGGATAAAGTGACACCTAACGAAACAAAACCTAGTACAAAACCAACGGCACCATCACAAAAAGATGAAAGCACAATGGATACTAATGTTGATGATAAAGATATTAAAGAAAACGACACTAAACAATCGGAAACATCAAACAAAGCAGAAGAAGAAAAAACAACTGATAGTACATCCTCACGTACTACTCAAAAACAAGAAAATTCAATGAGCACTCAGACATTACCTGAAACCGGTGAATATGATGCACATCTAATTTTCGGTACTGCCGCATTGTCCATTTTAATTGGTTTAGGTTTAGTCGCAGATGACGGCAAAAAAGTACGAAAATAGTAGATTACGGCATTAAAGCCCTCTCCTAGTTAATCAAATTTGGATGAGAAATAAACTGTCTTACTATTACATACATAGAAACCGAGTGAGCTAGAATGATATTCATTCAGCCTCACTCGGTTTCTTAACTATTTTTACAATCAAACGGTAATATCCCGCTCAACAGCCTGACACCTACTTCAATTGCAAGGTAATCCTCACATCTTTATGATTCAATAGTGCCACAATATCTTTTTCACCCAAGTTTTTTATTTTACCAAGTCTCGTGTAAGACCACGTATGTTTACCATAAAACAACACAATATGATTGCCAGTGTAGAGCATGATGTCCCCCGCCTCAGTCGTGATACGCTTATCGTTGGTACTAAAGCGTCTGCCTAATGCTCCGACTTGTTCAACACCACCATATCGCGATGACTCAATTGTCACATCACTGTGCCTTAATGCTTCTTTCAACTCACTAACAGTCTTATTATCTACCCACTCAACCTCAATCACTTCATCGTTCACTTTTAAAATGATGCGTTTATCCTCTTTTTTGTTTTTCATAATATTCCTTGTATGATTCATTTGTTTTTCAGCCGTATTGACACTTGTGGCTGCCACATTCACCGGAAAAAGATTACTCAATATAATTATCATTATCAACACAATACTGATTACAATCGGCTTCTTCATGGTGCTTCACTTATTTCAAGTTATCTTCAAAAAATTGTTGCATCTTAGAAAATGGAATAATATCCAGTTGGTCGTATAAATCAACGTGATTAGCACCCGATATTAAATAAAATTCTTTGTTATCACCTTTTAAGTTGGCAAAGGCATCTTTACCAAAATAAAGTGAATGTGCCTGTTCACCATGTATGATTAATACCGCACTTCTAATTTCATCACTATATTGCAGTATTGGCATATTCATAAACGATAGTGAGGATGTAACATTCCATCCATTATTAGAATTCAGTGACCGTTCATGATAACCTCTAGGTGTTTTATAGTATGCATAATAATCTTTTACAAATTGCGGTGCATCATCTGGTAATGGGTCTACCACACCACCAGCTAATGCATAGTCACCGTTTTGATAATCTCGTGTGCGTTGACGGTTCAATTCTTGTCGCAGTTGATAACGTGCCTCTGCATCCATAGAATCATTATAACCATTCGCATTGACTCTGGACATATTATACATCGTGGATGCAACAGTTGCTTTAATTCTCGTATCCATCGCAGCTGCATTTAATGCCATACCGCCCCAACCACATATTCCGATAATACCAATACGTTCTTTATCAACATTGTCTTGAACCGATAAGAAATCAACAGCTGCTGAAAAATCTTCTGTATTGATATCAGGAGAGGCGACATGACGCGGCTGCCCACCACTTTCACCTGTAAATGATGGGTCAAATGCAATCGTTAAAAAACCACGTTTAGCCATCTCTTGAGCATACTGTCCAGACGATTGTTCTTTTACGGCTCCAAACGGTCCAGAAACTGCAATTGCTGCTAGTTTGCCACTATACGCTTTGGGCTCATACAAATCTGCCGCAAGTGTTATGCCATATCGGTTAATAAAAGTGATTTTGCGGTGATTCACTTCCTCACTTTTTTCAAAGGTTTTATCCCATTCTTCTACTAAATGTAATTCTTCTGTCTTCATCATTGTTTTTCCTCCTCATTCTTACTTTTTTGCACTGCCTCGACGTCCACTTCGCAAAATCCCTCTATGAATTACACGTACGCCGGCTTTTTGCCCCAGTGATTCGAGGCAAAACGTCCGCTCTCATATCTTGTTTTCCAGTGATTCAAGTCAGGGCAGCCTCTCTCACTATGTGGATTCTTCGATTACTTTGATTAATGTTGCTGGTACGCCGCCAACAACTGTATTTGCTTGGACATTCTTCGTTACGACGGCACCGGCAGCAATGACAGCCCCGTCTCCAATAGTTACTCCTGGACAAATCGTCGCATTGGCACCTATCCACACATTACGTCCAATATTAATCGGTACCGGAATCAGATTCCCTCTTTTTTCTGCGCTCAAATGATGATTCAGTGTTGCCATCACAACATTATGACCAACCAATGTCCCGTCCCCTATCTCGATGCCACCTTGGTCTTGAAACTTACAACCTGAATTGATAAATACACCTTTACCCAATTTGATATTTTTACCACAATCGGTATTAAATGGCGGAAACAATGAAAATTTTTCATCAATCTTTCTACCTGTCAATTGTTCCATCAGCAATCTGATTTCGTCATTTGTATGAAAATTCGTATTAATATCCATTGTTATCTTAATAGCATCTTGCGCTAGATTATGCATCATTTGATGGACTGGTGACTTGACGATGATTTCTTCCCCACTATCCATAATGGCTAAAAATTCATCTACACTCATCGTATCGCTCCTCGCACTTAGTATATTATTATTATCTAATCCCACACCATCAATAGCAAATACTTATAAGTAATATTTAATTATGCGTTTCAGTTATATTTCGGTTATAATTGATTCAAAAATGATTGGAGGTCCCTATGGAAATACGCGTACTCAACTACTTTGTCGAAACAGCTAATCATAAAAGCATGACAAAAGCAGCTAAAAAGTTACATGTCACACAACCTACATTATCAAAGCAGCTAAAGGATTTAGAAGAGGAATTAGGGCGAAAATTATTTAATCGCTCGAAATACAGCATTAATTTAACACCTGAAGGAGAAATACTTTATAAACGTGCCGTTGATATTTTAAGCATTGTCGATAAAACAGAAGCAGAATTCAAGTCAATGAATGATTTTAATGGTGGCGATATCCATATTGGATGCGCAGAGTCGTACGGTATCACCGTCATTGCCGAAACGATTAAGGCATTGACAAAAAAATACCCGAATGTTCGTTTTCATCTTTACAGCGGGAATTTTCAAACTGTCACTGAACAATTAAACAATGGCCTACTAGACTTCGCGATTACAGTTCAAGATGTCAATACTTCCTTGTATAATTCATTAACATTGCCTTATACGGACAAATGGGGGCTATTAATGCGTCGAGATAGTTCACTCGCAGCAAATACGTCGATTCAGCTAGGCGAGCTGGCTAATATTCCGTTAATTATCTCGCGACAAGGATTTTCAGACGAAATGCCGAATGAATTAAAAAATATGCAAGCGAATTTAAATATTATTGGCACCTACGATTTATTATATAATGCCAGTTTATTTGTCAAACAAGGTCTTGGATATGCCTTCTGTTTTGATAAATTAGTCGATACTAGTTTAGAAAGTGAGCTACTATTTGTTCCAATCGAACCGGTTATTTCGTCACCGATGCGGATTATTTGGCCAATCAATCAAACACTATCCAAGTCAACAACATTATTCTTCGAAGAATTAAAAAATAAGTAAATTTCACAATAACTATTGCCGATAATTGGCGAATATTTATTCAATTTGTCTCACTTTCAGTCTATGCAACACTTGATTGTTATGATATAATAATCCTATCGAAATAAGTTTGTAACATAAATGAGTTTTATTTTTAATATTTATCATGGAGAGTGAGAAAAATGAAACAGTCATTAATAACCAGAAAAACATTTTCATCGCTGTCAGCAATGACTATCGCTAGTTTATCATTTATATCTTTTAGCAATACTGTTAATGCGCAAGAGTATCAAGTCGCACCTGGCGACACATTGTGGCGAGTGGCGCAAAAATACGGTGTCAGTGTCGCTGATTTAAAATCTTGGTACCAATTATCATCTGACACGATTACTATCAATCAAACATTAATCGTAGCGTCACCTAATGCGACGACCACAGCCTCCTCTGTTGAAAGTACAAATACCAACGTTGCGCCAACTGTAACAGTGCCAACAACACCACCAGTCGTGAGCGCTAGTCAAACACCACCTAGTAGCGCGCAAAATAACACGACGGTGGCAGCAGCGCAAACTGATGCCATTTATACGATTCAGCCGGAGGACTCCCTATACAAAATAGCCAACCAATATAATGTCACCATCAGTGATTTACAAAAATGGAACAATATTAGCGGCGGGCTTATTCATCCAAATCAAAAAATTATAGTCGGAAAACGGGAAACTACTTCAACGACACCAACACAACCGGCAACACCGCCAGTTGTTACACCTAGCACAACACGTCCTACCACAAGTACCAATACAACCGTGACACCACCTAAAGTGACAACAACCAACACGATGTATACGATTCAACCGGGGGACTCACTGTACAAAATCGCCACCCAATATAATGTTACCATCAGTGATTTACAAAAATGGAACAACATTAGCGGCTGGCTTATTCATCCAAATCAAAAAATTATAGTCGGAAAACGGGAAACTACTTCAACGACACCAGCACAACCAACAACACCGCCAGTTGTTACACCTAGTACGACACGTCCTACCACAGGTACTAACACAACCGTGACACCGCCTAAAGTGACAACAACCAACACGATGTATACTATCAAACCGGGGGACTCACTATATAAAATCGCTAATCAATACAATGTCACCATTAGTGATTTACAAAAATGGAACAATATTAGCGGTGGGCTTATCCATCCAAATCAAAAAATTATCGTCGGAAAACGGGAAACTACTTCAACGACACCAGCACAACCGGCAACACCGCCAGTTGTTACACCAAGCACGACACGTCCTACCACAAGTACCAATACAACCGTGACACCGCCTAAAGTGACGATGAATAAACTATACACTGTACAACCTGGTGATTCACTCTACAGAATCGCATCAATGTATAATGTCACCATCAGTGATTTACAAAAATGGAACAATATTAGCGGCGGGCTTATTCATCCAAATCAAAAAATCATAGTCGGCAAACGGGAAACTACTTCAACGACACCAGCACAACCGGCAACACCGCCAGTTGTTACACCAAGCACGACACGTCCTACCACAAGTACCAATACAACCGTGACACCGCCTAAAGTAACGATGAATAAACTATACACTGTACAACCTGGTGATTCACTCTACAGAATCGCATCAATATATAATGTCACTATCAATGATTTACAAAAATGGAATAATATTAGCGGCGGTATGATTCATCCAAATCAAAAAATTATCGTCGGTAAACAAACAAGTACTAACGTACCGGTAACGCAACCGACCACAACAACCAATCAGCCCGCGACACCAACGACTAACACAACCGTTAGTACGTATAGAGTACAATCAGGCGATACCTTATACAAAATCGCGGCTCAAAATGGTGCTTCCGTGACCACACTGATGGAATGGAATGGGCTAGTTAATCCAATTATCCATGTTGGCCAACAATTAACAATCAACCCGAGCAAAAGTTCCAACGGCAAAACAACCAAAATAACAACCACACGACCTACGCCAAGTAGTTCTGCGGCTGCTGTACAAGCTGTATTAGAGCAATATAAAAACTCACCTGTCTATGTATATTATGAAAACTTTGTCGACCACTCTACCGCAGGATTAAGAGAAAACCAAGCTGTTTATGGTGCGTCTGTCCCTAAGATTCTTTTAGCAGCTTATACTCAAGACTGCATTTCCCGTGGATTGTTGAACTGGGATACACAATATATGTACACACCTGCTGTCAATCAACGGGCGGAATCGTATGAACCATACGGCAGCGGAACCATTCAATACGATGGTTTCGGTTCAACTTACACTGTCCGTGAAATCATGCGTAGAACAATGCAACACTCTGACAATGTCGGCAGCAATATGTTATTACATTATGTCGGTTATGCCGATAAAGCTGATTTCGACCGTTTTGTCCAAAGTTTAACAGGTCAGCCTCGTTACTCATTGAAATTAACACCAAAACAAGTTAATAATGTTATGAAATACATAAGCCAACAAAAAGAACAATATGCATTTAACGCATTAGACCATACTGATTATGATAATACGAAGTTGGATGTATTACCTGTTAATACCCATCAAAAAATTGGTGCATGGTGGCCATACTACAACCACACAACTGGTATCGTCAAAGGCGAAAAACCATTCGCACTCACCGTATTATCCGATTACGTCTCCGACTCCGCAATCGGAAAACTAGTAAAACAAATCTACACAGCAGTCACCAAGTAATAAATAGTGTGAGCGTGGGTGTTCTGACTTGAACCACTGGAGGAAAATACCGGCGTGCGTGTAACGCACAAAGGGATTTTCTGAAGTGGATGTCAAGTCAACCCAAGCGAACCGACATATAAATAGTGCGACAAGGAGCGCTTTGAAATGAACCACTGGAGCAAAAAGCGTAGGAGTGCACAATGCACTCCAAGCATTTTGTGAAGTGGATGTCATTTCAGCGAATTGGAGCCGGTATACACATAGTGTGAGCATGGGTGTTCAAACACTAACATTTCAAACCGGGTACAAAGCTTGATAGAACAAGTCTTGTACCCGGTTTTTCATTTTAGTATGAATCATTAGAGATTTCTGTTGTTTTACAGCCATAAAATATGCACACTGTGTGATGATACCCGATACAACTTTAACTACATAAACAAATACCATTTACATTAGTGTGTGTAGTGTGTATGATAAAGAAAAGAGGTGTCGAAATGGAAACAGTCAGAAAAAATATAACCATGCCTATCAATACATACGAAACCATTAATAACTATGCAAAGAAAAACGGTGTAACTTTTTCCGAGTTTCTAAGAGAAAGTGCTTTAAAAATCATTAATCAAAAAGAGGAATTGAGTTTACTGGAATATCTGCAGTCGAATTGTGAGTTTATGGTCAAAGAAGAACAAGAAGAAATAGAAGCCCTTAATATTGACTTTGATGATTTCAGTGGAAAGGAAATGTCTTTGGATGAACTTCTACAAGATTAAATATTCCAAGTCTGCTATAAAATTCTTAAAAAATAAAGCTATTGGCATTCGAGGAAATTAGTGCAGACAAAAAGAATATTGAACTTTACGACATTAATAGGTTCAAGAGTAGTAAATATAACGATATTTTTAGACTACGAATCGGAAGTTATCGTGCCATTTTTCGTATTATAGACAATGAACTGATAGTATATATTTTTGACATAGGTTCAAGAGGCGATATTTACAAAAGACTCAAGTTGTAACAATATCACTTACACTCTTTCTCATTATAAAAGATTATTATTCTCGGCTGAATGATTCATACTTCAACAACAAACTAGAAATTATCGTCATATCCGCTAATCGATGGATTCTAGAAATCCTTTTTCATATTCTCATGTTTTCAAACTCTAACATTTCATTGCACTCAATGACAACATTTCAAACCGGGTACAAAGCTTGATAGAACAAGTCTTGTACCCGGTTTTTGAGTTTAGTATAAATCCTGAACTCCCGAATACATAACACGAATTCTATCCGGGAGTTCGAACACCCATTTTCTCAAATAGCTCTGCTAGGGGAATTGTTACCTCACCAACAGTTTTCCCTATCCCTTTTATACTTAATATATCCACACGGTTTAGTTCTGAAAGAAATCCTTGAATCGTATACTCCTTATTCAAACTAGATTGCTCTAGTGTTTGCTTTAACTGCGCTTGTAGTATCAACGCGATAAACTGGACGAACATTTTTCCTTCCAATCCTCTTTCAGATGATACTCGCATTCTTCTCATATTCAACCGGTCTTTCAAATTATGAAACGCATCTTCTATCAATTCTTTATTGCGATACAAGCTTAAAATATCCCACACATCTTTCTTGAAACTACTCATTAAAACAAAATAACCAAAATTCCCTTTCTTTACTTTTATCGCCTCATTGTTATAACGATACACTATCTTTCCGTTTTGATTCTCTTTAATAAAATAGGTGGCGTATTGATGTTTATTCACTTCTTTCTCCTCATTCATTTCCAATTCATGCATATATTGTTGAAGCTTTTTGTTGAATTCGTTTGCCTGCTCAGATGCTTGTTCTGCATCGTAGTACACATAGAGTTGTAATGGGTAATGTCCCTTTTTACTCTTTGTTTTAAAATAATCCGTTTGAATTCTTACACCTGATAATCGATAACGCGTAGAGTATTGTTCCACATTATCAATTGTTGCTTTCGCTTGGTCCATGATTGCTTGAACATATTTCAAATTCTTTTTAACACCAATTATAAATCCAATATTCTCTTCAATTAGTTGGTAGACATTTTTCTCAGAGTAGAACCCGCGGTCCATCACTAATTTAATGCGCTCTTTTTCAATGGTATCGAATAAGCTGATTAGCCAAGGAATCGTTTTACTATCGGGAATATCTCCTGATAAATAACGATACATGAGGGGTAATTTTGTTTCATTACCGTAAACAACCGCTAGATTAATTTGAGGTAATTTATCATCTTCTTTGTTATATCCATATTTTGCATAGGGAAGCGTTTTGGAATAACTCGAGATAGAGGTTGTGTCATAGTACAAGAATTCCTTATTGATGGTTCTGTTCATACGTGCGTTAAAGAAGCGTTGTTTAATTTCTTCATCTATCAATTGAAATAACTCAGATATCCGTTGAGAGGTTAATGTTTGTTTGCAATCATAAGGAAGATACTGATGTTTCGACCAATAAGAAAAGAATTGCATAGAATTAGTAGGTAACAGAATTAAGTAATAAGCTAAATTTAGTACTTGTTGATAGTGATTAGGTAACACTGTCTGCAAATCATCAATTAAATGTAATTGTTTAGCTAATTCATGGAGATAGTACGTTGCTCCATAATGTTGACGTTCAATCTGTTTCGCTAGTGTTAATAAATTTTCTTCAGAAGAATGAGTAGCTACTTTAGGTTTACGTTTACGAGTCGGTTTGATTTCTCCTGTTTCTGGGTCACGGTATCCTAAAATCTTACATTTGCGTCTTGTGTTTTTTATCTCAGGGTCGTAGTAAGCTTCTACTTCATAAACATAGGTTTTCTTTGCTTTTACATCATATCGGTCTTCGATTCTTTTTGTTGCCATATTTATCCTTCTCCACCCTTTGATGTCACGTACATTGCACTACATAACATTGATTCAGTAAAGATAAAATCAGAAAAAAACATTGATAAATCAACGTTTCCTCTGGTTTTTATTATTATTCTTGATACGTATTCGGGGGTTCAGATTGTATTGCAACTTACTTTTACTCATTAAGTTCCCAATGACCATTTTTCCCTTTACCAACATATTTAATATTAGGAATTTCTTTTATATATCTTGTAATGGTTTTTTCACTAACTCCTAATATCATAGCTATATCTTTACGGCTCACTCTATTGTCCCCTTTAATCATATTTTTGATTATGTTTTCAATTTCTTCGAGGGACATTCGAGAGACATCTTGAGGGACATTTCGAGAGACATTCCCTCCACCAACCTTTTGTGTCGCTATCTTCTTTAGAGGAATAATTGTTCTAAATATATCTCCTTCCTCAAATAACGGGTTTTGTCCTGAATAAAGCTGTGTGTACTTGTAGGTATTTCTCATTCCTGAACCAAGTTCATCCGCAAGACCTATTTCTCTAAAAACTTTAGATATAGTAGGATTCTTGGGAAATGGCTCAAACTTCTGTAAATCTAAAGCTCCCATCCCATGAGCCAAGTTGCTGTTTTCAACCGTAATCCTCTCATCGTCAATAATCATCTTTGCAGGAAAACCACTTGAATAATCTCTATGAGCCAGCGTATTGGAAACTATTTCTCTGAGTATCCTGTCTCTTGCATTGACATTGACAATCCCGTCCAAGACAAATAAATCATTCAAATGCTTTTGTCCAAATTCTATCAACCTGTCATAGCTGTCAATCAGATTTGTTATGACAACATCTCTATCATCATATCTATCCTTATTTTCAACCCTGAATATCGCATCAGTTTTGTGTTGCGGAAGAACAGACATATTTTCCAAATAGCAAAATAGCAGCTAATGTGATTCCTTCACGCTTTGTTTCCGGATCTGTCAGTATCAAATTGGCACTTCTAAGAAGCTCCTCATTACTCATATTTTCCCAAACATGATTTTTATTTCGGAAGATAGCCATTTTCTTAGCTTTATCAATAACAGAAGCATCAAGAAAATCAATATCAAGATTCGGATATACCTTATTAACAAAATAGCTTCCTTGTTTTCTTGCATAGAGCTTATATACAAGCTCTGAGTGATCTGTAATATTGATGTCTCCTTCATAAGACCTATCCCAAATTCTTCCATTGTGTCTGCACACCTGATAACCTTCAGGGACTCTTATATAAATAACTTGTTTCCCCTCAATTTCAAAAGTTTCTGGCAGCAAATAAAGTGGTGGATACATCTTTTGCGGATTGTTGATTGCCGTAGTAAATTCCTTAATCACTTTGTCTACCCTATCTTCACTCACACCAACGATCTCTCTTTTATCATTTACACCAAGTAAAATATGTCCGCCATTTCTATTATTGAAAGAGCATACCGTATCAAAGACATCTTTAGTTAAAGCATTCTTAGATTCTTTAAACTCAACATCTATCTTTTCTCCGGTTTGAATCAACTTCTTAATTTCATCTATCGTCATCTGCTTATTTCACCACCTTTATTTCTTAATGTTTTCTTCGATAAAAACATTGGAATTTTGAATTTCAACTCTATCTTTATTAACTACAAAAGTAACATAATCCCCATTTTCTAAATTCAAAAGTTCTCTAATCCTCTTTGGAATAGTAACCTGTCCTTTTGACATAACTTTAGCAGTATCCATAAATGTATCTTTCATGACTAACTCCTTTCGCCCTACTTTTACACAAAGATTATAGCACTTTTAAGATATTTTTTCTGCTCTGAGATTAGTCCCGTTAGCTCCAAACATAGTGGAACCTTTTTCATATAGATTTCCATTGCGTCCGATTGACAAAATTTCAAACCGAGTACAAAACTTCATAAAACAAGTTTTGTACTCGGTTTTCAGTTTTACGATCTGTACTTCAAAACACAAGTTATTCTAACGCTTTATGTCATCCATATCTAAAATTATTCCGTAATCACATTATAGATAAGTGGTTCCGGATTCGCTGCTTGCGCAATAGTCAACGCATCATATAAACGTTGTTTCACATCTTCAACATCTTCACGATTACTGTAGATTGTTAATAATGCGTCACCTTTTTTCACAGCATCGCCAATTTTCTTATGCAAGACCAAACCAACAGCTGGGTCAATCGTATCTTCTTTTGTCTCACGACCTGCACCTAATACCATAGCAGCTTCACCAACTTTATTCGCCACCCAATGGCTAACAACTCCATCTTCTAACGCTGGTAATTCAATCTGATACGCTGCTTGTGGTAATAAGTCAACATCATCAACAATCGCAGCATTACCACCTTGATGCGATACAAATTGACGGAATGTCTCTAAGGCTTCACCATTGTCAATTTGTTGTTGTAACATCGCTTTGCCTTCTTCAATTGTATTCACTTTTCCGGCTGCCATTAACATTTGCGAACCTAATACAAAACATAATTGCGTTAAATCTTCTGGTCCTTTACCTTGTAGCGTTAAAATCGCTTCTTTGACTTCCAGTGCATTTCCGATTGCATAACCTAATGGTTCATTCATATTAGAAATCACTGCTAAGGTTTTGCGTCCTACTTGGTTACCAATTTTTACCATCGCATGCGCTAATTTTTCTGCCTCTTCAACTGTCTTCATAAAGGCACCCTCGCCTACTTTGACATCTAAAACAATCGCATCAGCACCAGCCGCAATCTTTTTACTCATAATTGAACTTGCAATTAACGGGATGGACTGAACGGTTGAAGTCACATCACGTAAGGCATACAATTTTTTATCTGCAGGGGTTAAATTACCTGATTGCCCCACAACTGCAACTTTATGGCGGTTTACTAAGTCAATAAATTCATCAATTGGTAACTCATAACGAAATCCTTCAATCGCTTCAAATTTGTCAACGGTTCCACCGGTATGCCCTAAACCGCGTCCACTCATTTTTGCAACTGGCACACCACAACTAGCTACTAATGGTGCTAATACTAATGTAGTAGTATCTCCTACACCACCTGTCGAGTGCTTATCAACCTTGACACCTTCAATCGCTGATAAATCAATTTGGTCGCCACTTTCAGCCATCGCCATGGTTAAGTAGCTTGCTTCTTCTTCCGTCATCCCTTGAAAATAAATTGCCATCGCTAACGCACTCATTTGATAATCTGGAATTTTATCTGCTGTAAATCCCTCAATCACAAATTCAATCTCTGCTTTATTCAATTTACGTCCCGCTTGTTTTTTTGCGATAATATCTACCATTCTCATTTTCAAAATTCCTTCTTTCATTCCGGTTCACTTAGGCTGACTTGACATCCACTTTGCAAAATTCGCTCTGTGCGTTTCTGCACACCGGTTGTTTCTAATTCGGTTCGCGTGGACTGCCTCGACATCCACTTCGCATAACTCTTGAAGTGTTTACTCACTTCTGCGACCTCTGCTCCAGTGGTTCGAGGCAAAACATCCGCCCTTTCACTTTGTTTCCAGTAATTCAAATCAAAACGCCCGTGCTCGTACTATGTTTTCCAGTGGCTCATTTCAAAACTTAACTTGTCGCACGCTATTTTCAACTACATTAACGTTCAATGGTTAAAATAGTTCCATCTTGTTTGCCTACTAAAATAATATCTGGATAATTTAAAAACAATCCGTGATCGACTACGCCTACCATTGTTTTTAATTCAAAAGCTAATTGTTGTGGATTGTCAATTTGATTCAGATGTAAATCAATAATATAATTACCTGAATCTGTCACAAACAGCGAATCTTTTCCTTTTTTACGAAAGGCTGGATGCATCCCTGCTTCATCAAAGACTCTAAATAATTTCCAACTACCTGTTTGCACAATTTCTACTGGCAATGGGAAACGACCTAGTTTTTCAACTAATTTTTCTTCTGTCACAATCCAAATAATTTGACGACTATTTTGCGCCACAATCTTTTCAATTAAAAGGGCGCCGCCGCCACCTTTAATCCCGTTAAATGATGATAAACATTCATCGGCACCATCCACTAATAAATCAATGTGATTGACTTCATCCAATGTTGATAGTGGAATACCTAACTCACGGGCTTGAATTTCCGTTTGTTTTGATGTTGGTACACCGACAATGTGTTGTAATTCACCACGTTTAATGCGCTGACCCACTTCATCTACAAACCAATAAGCAGTCGACCCTGTGCCCAGACCGACAACCATGCCGTCTTCGACATATCTGGCAGCTTGACGACCCACTAATTCTTTACTATTATCCATGTTTCCCCTCGTTTCTAACGAATTATTTAAGACTGCTCCATAACTTCTGCTTCAATCTGTTGCACTTCTTCTATGAGATAACTAATTTTGTTTTCGTCTGATAAATCATAATGCGTGCCATACTTTTGCAGCAGCGCCTTATCTTCTTCTCCTAATTTTACTGTGTCAATTGAATCTTTTCGGTGCATCACCGCACGGTTAGCCAAATTACCCATCAACTGCATACGTTTATATTGAATTGTTCCGCGATAATGATAAAACGACACACGCTGACACGTCACCTCATCAAATTCAGCCGCTAAAATTTTCTGAAAATCTGTTAGTTTTGGATTGGACAAACCGACGGTAAAAATTAGCCAGTGTTTATCTGGATAAGCTGAAATCCATTGCTGATAGAGTGATGAATTGGCTAATTTTCCTTCTAATAAGCAAGAACCGAGAATGATAATATCATAATCTTTTAAATCTTCAACTGCTACCTTGTCTCCTTTTACAACAGGACTGTGTATCTGTTTGGCTATGCGCATGGCATATTTTTCAGTTGAACCATATTTTGTACTATGAATAACAATCTTTTCCATTTATACACCTCACTTTCTTACTGATTTTATAACAATTATACCACATAATACGCTTTCAAATGAAGACCTAAAAACAATTTATCATTATCTACTTATCTGATATAATAAAATTAACGAGAAAACGACAGGAGTGATGTTTAACATGGCGGACAAACCAACTATTACCTGCCCTATTTGCCAACACGAATCGCATCAAACGATTCAAACAGCGATTAACACTAGAAGACAACCGGAATTAAAACAAAAATTACTCGATGGCACTTTATTAATGTTTGAGTGTCCCGATTGTGGCGCCAAACGTCGCATCACTACTCAAGTTTTGTATCATGACCCGGACAAAAATTTATTATTTTTTGTTGCCCCAACCTATGCGACAGAGCACGAATCTATCAATGAACAATTAAATGAACTCATCTACTCAATGGGATTGTCACTCGATGATTATCATATGCGTATCATGATTGAAACCGCTGAATTAATGGAAAAAGTTCAAATCTTTGACTCTCGATTAGTGGATACTGAAATTGAATTAGTCAAAGCCTTAACTGACGGCTTATTTTTACAGGAAAATAGTGACAAAAAAATTCGGAATCGTTATTTTTATCTCAATCAGGATAATCAGCCTAAGTTTTTATACCTCACTGAAGACGACCAGTTAATGGTTGAATTTAACCAACAATTATTGGATTTTATTCGTAGTAAGTTCCATAAAGCCATTGATAACACACCTAAAGGCCGTTTTTTAATTATTAATCATCATTGGGCAGGACAAGTGATTCAAAAAAAATCAAATCCTGAGGATAATTAGTGTGATTAAATTAACAAAGCAATCTTACCTCCACCACTTATTGGATTCAGTGGTGGAGGTTTTAACTGCCTGAACATTTCTTAAGTCATGATAGATTCTGTCATGATTATTATCGTCTATAATAAATCGCTAGGATTTTTCCTTGACGCTCATCCTTATCATTCCTACAGTACAACACCTTGAGAAACTGAACAGATTCATCCTGAATTCCCGAACACATAAACAGGATAATCGCAATAAATGTTGATTTATCAATGTTTTTAGCTGGTTAAATACAATTTTTATATAGTTATGTGTTTTCTTCGAACGTAACGATGAAATCATTTTTCGCTTTCTTTTAAACGTTGAAATATCAACGATTTTTCGAAAACAAACTAATTATTTTCTGTGAAATCGTTATGAATCCGGGAATTCAGGATTGATTCTGCCCACCTACACAAACAAATCGCCATTGATACCAAACTGGTCAATGGCGATGGTTGAGATACTAATGTTTACCTTTTTTATCACGTAAGATAAAGATAGCGCCTAACACTAAAGCGATAATACCGATAATGTATACAAACGATTTGCGTTCACCTGTAGCAGGCATACGTCGTTCGATACCGGTTGAAGTTTCAACTTTAAGCGTTTGTGATTGGGTTGTCGTAGTGGTTTCTTTTGCGACAGTGACGGCAGTTTTATCACCGTAAATCACCGCATACGTACCTGTTTGATTGGTTGTAAAATTCACACGCCGATTATGAACTGTATGAGCAACTGTGGTTGCCTGTGACCCGTCAATTTTGACTAATTGTAGTTGTGAATTGACTAAGCGTGTTGGAATTTTAAACTGTGCTGCTTGCGTTAAAGCGACAACTTGTCCTTGGGCATCCAATAATTGAATCGCATAAATATCTGCATCTTTATTGGATAAACTATCTACCTTCACTTTTTCAACTTTTAATTGTTTCACTTTGTCGGCATCTTGTTGATGCACCCATACCTCGATATTGGATGTCGCATCAAGAAATTGACGATAGCTACCATTCGTTGTTACTGCAGTGGTTTCACTCATTTGAGTCGTGGTTGCAGCAGCTGTCGTGGTTGCTTGTGTCGTTGTTGTTGTTTCTTGCGGTTTGGCACTTAAATCTACTTGCGTCAATGTATCCGGCTGAATCGCTACACTCCCTTTATTTTGATTAAATTGATAGCCATTCGCACCGGTAATCTCATAATCATAAGTTCCCGCTTCTAACCCTTCAACGACAATATTCCCATTCTCATCCGTTGTATAATGTTGTTGATTCATTGCTACAGTAATACCTTTTAGTGGTTTACCCTGCGCATCTTTGGCAGTAAATTTCACTTTACCTGCCGCCTGTTCTTTGACAGTCAATGTGTCTTCAAATGCAAGTCCTTCAGTAATTTCAGCACGCTTTTCTTCACTTGTAAATTCTGCTTTTTTCGGTGCTTCGGTAATGGCATAGTAGTAGTTACCTAGTTCTAAATTATTAAAAGTAACCTTACCTTCGGCATTCGATGTGCCGGTTAATCCACCGAATTTGACTTTTACATTGGCGACTGGTTGTTGATGCTGATTCACAATCGTTAAAGTCGCACTACCTGGTGTCACTGTACGGTTCAATGTGAGTGTATACTCTTTTTGTCCTTCAACCACTTTAAAGTCACCGGTGTATTGTGCTTCGAATTTTTCAGGTAATTGCGTAATATCATAATGCGCTTCACCCACAGGGATGTCTGTAAATTCAGCTACACCATTATCATTTGTTGTTTTTTCTTGACCGTGCAGTGCGACTTTCGCATTCGGTACAGCCTTACCTAATTGGTCGACTACTTTTAATTGAATCGTTTGACGTGGTGATTCTTTTTCAGCAGTTACTGCCACAGTAGTTCCTTCGGCTGATAATTCAACCGTTTGTTCGGCTGTATCCCCTTTATATCCTTTCGGCCATTCAGTGACACGCATCGTATGCTTACCGACAGTTAAATCAGAGATGACTGCCTGACCCTTATCATCGGTTTCAAATGGAATCGTTTCATCAATCAAACCTTTAGCATGCGCAACCGGTTGTTGATGCTGGTCAACTACAGTTACCGTCACTGCCGCTTTTGGCGTTGGTTTAGCAAAGACAAGTTTCGTCTCTTTGGTTTCAGCCGGCTCGCTTAAAGTGGCAACGCCATTGTCAGGCGCTTGGTAACCTTCTGGTACGCTCGTCACTTGATAAGGATGCTCGCCTAAATCTAATTGTTGCACCGATACTTTACCATCTGCGGCAGTAAAGATTTCTTGACCAGCTACCGTAATCCCTACACCTTCTAACGGCTTACCATTTTCATCAACGGCGTAAAAACTAAGCGTGCCAACTTTTTTAGTCTGACGAACGGCGACATTTACCGTTGGATTGGGATTATCCGCTGTTAAAGTAAAGTCTCCTTGTTGACCGAGTTCATACCCATTCGGAACAGAGACTACTTCATAATGATAATTACCTAGCGGCATACCTTCCATTATAATTTGACCCTTTTCATTCGTTACCCGTTCAACTCCATCAATCGACAATCCTACGTTCGGTAATGGGTTTCCATGCTCATCAGTAACATTTAATGTGAGTGTTTGTGTTGCTGGTTGTGTTTCAGCAGCTTTTGTAACGGTAAACTCAAGTGCTTTTATTTGACCGGCTTGAATATCCACTGCTTCACTATATTCACCTTGATAACCTTCTGGTAGCGATAACAAGGTCAATGTCCCTTGCCCGGGTGCTAAGTGTTCCAAAGCGGCTTTTCCTTCTGCATCCGTTGTTACTTGTTGTCCTTGAAAATCAAAAGTCGCTCCTTGGACAGGTTTCCCTGCTTCATCTTTTACTTGTAGATGCAGCGCACCCTCTGTCGCTGGTTCTTCTGTTTCAGCAGGTGGTGCTTCTGTTGTCGGTGCTTCTGTCTCAGCCGGCTCGGTTGTTTCTGCCTCTTCCTCTGTTTGTGCCTCGGTTGTTTCTGCCTCTTGCGGTGCCTCCTCATTAAAATTCGTCTGTTTAGCTGTTTCAGGGTCCGCTAAGAATAAGAAAAAGTTACTTTCATATTGAAGACTTATTTTATTCAACAAATCGTCCGTTGCTTTGACACTAAATGGAATATCGTAAACGACACTGCCGTCACCTAATGTCACCGACTCACCTGGATACTCTGTTAAGCGATACTGCTCAGACTTAGGATGCTCGGTACTGGTTGGATTAATCACTGATTCTACTAATTCATCGGCAACTACAGTACCGCCTTGCGCGATTTGATCCCAGTGATACAAACGGAATAGGTATTCGCCTTCCGGTAAGACCAAGCTATTCGTTGATCCTGTACCATTGCGATAACTCCACACAACTTTATTCGTCGCCTTATCGATAATGTCATAACTAATATCTGTTCGATTTTGAACGGAGCCATCTGGCAAATTACTTTTTACTTGCACATTATAGTGCACCTTTGCTTCTTGCGCTTGCACTACTGAAAACGGCGCAATTAGCGTCATCATCAATAAAGATAACAAGCAATAAAATTTATTTCGACTCATTTTTCCTCTCTCCTATCTTTAAAAATCAATCGCTTACTTTTACAACTTCATTATACCACATCCATACTGATTTCAGACTCA
Organism: Aerococcaceae bacterium zg-1292; assembly: GCA_016126655.1. GTDB lineage: Bacteria > Bacillota > Bacilli > Lactobacillales > Aerococcaceae > Globicatella. The sequence continues at coordinate 2,103,981 of CP065955.1, forward strand.
ATTCCACAGAAATATCACAATTTTTTACCAATTTTATTGTATGCTTCACTAAAAATTCACAAACATGAAAATTTTGTACGCGCCCAATCATTAGTGGCTCAATGAAATTCAAAAATAAATTATACTTTCGTGGTGCTTTCATAAAAAAGAATCACTCTTTGAGTCGGTTACCCAAAGAGTGATTCACGGTGTACTAATGAACCATTAACACCAATATGCTAACGAATTAACTTTTACGCTTCTTCGTCTTCTTTTTTGCGACCTGTTGCTACTAAACCTAAACCTACTAGAATTGATAGTGCTGCGGCACTCCAAGGAATCATTGTGTTTGATTCACCGGTATTCGGAAGCACTGAAGATTTTTGGACATTACTGTCGCTTTGACCTGATTGTCCTGGCGCTGATTTTTCTGGTTCAGCTGGTTTTTCAGAATCTGAATCTTCTTTTGGTTGTTCTGGAGTATTTGGTTTTTCACCATTATCAGGGCGAACTTTACTTACCTCAACTGTAACAGTGGTTACTTTTTCAAGACGGGCTTTCAATGCTGCTTTCGCTTCACCTTCTGGTAAATTATTGACTAATGTTTCAGCTGTTGTTTTCTTAGCAATTGTGTCAATATTTAAGGTATCAACTGCACCTTTTTCTGTCGGTGTCACTACGCCATCTTGTTCTACTTCTGCTTTCTTAGCTTCGCCTGCTTTCGCTGCGGCTTCTGCGGCTTTTACAGCAGATTCAGCGTCAGCAAATGCTTTGTCAATACTATCAGCACGACCATTACTGTCTTGGTCGTTGACTGTAACGCTGACAGTGTTCACTTTTGCAAGACGTGCTAATAAGGCGTCTTTAAATTCACCATTTGGTAAGCTATTTACTAATGGCGCTGCGGTTGATTTTTTGCCTGTTGTATCGGCATTCAACTTGTCAATTTCAGCCGCTTCTGCCGAATTAACCACACCGTCTTTTTCTATTTCAGCCTTCTTAGCATAACCTTTTTGACCTGCTTCTTCTGCGGCTTTCACGGCTGCTTCGGCAGCTGCTTTTGCTGCGGCTTCGTCATCGGCAATACCATCGCTATTTTTGTCATTGACTGTAACATTGACAGTGTTCACTTTTGCAAGACGTGCTAATAAGGCATCTTTAAATTCACCATTTGGTAAGCTATTTACTAATGGCGCTGCGGTTGATTTTTTGCCTGTTGTATCGGCATTCAACTTGTCAATTTCAGCTGCTTCTGCCGAATTAACCACACCGTCTTTTTCTACTTCTGTTTTCTTAGCTTGACCTGCTTTAGCTGCATCCTCTGCGGCTTTTACGGCTGCTTCGGCAGCTGCTTTTGCTGCGGCTTCGTCATCTGGAATACCATCGCTATTTTTGTCATTGACTGTAACAGTAGCGAATTTGACCTTTGCAAGACGAGCTAGTAATGCATCTTTGAATTCGCCGTTTGGTAGGCTATTAACTAATGGGGCTGCGGTTGATTTTTTACCTGCTGTATCTTCATTCAGCTTGTCAAGTTCGGCTTTTTCTGCCGGATTCACAATACCGTCTTTTTCTATTTCAGCCTTCTTATCTTTACCTGCCTCGGCTGCGTCTTCAGCAGCTTTCACGGCTGCTTCTGCAGCTGCATTCGCTTCTGCTTGGCTATCTGGAACACCATCACTGTTTTTGTCGTTGACTGTAACAGTAGCGGTATTCACGGCTGCAAGACGTTTCTTCAAGTCTTCCTTGACTTTACCTTCTGGCAGATTATCTACCAATGGTGTTGCGGTATCCTTCTTAGCTGTTGTATCGTCGTTCAACTTATCAACTTCAGCTTTTTCCGCTGGATTAACCGCACCATCTTTTTCTACTTCAGCCTTCTTGTCTTGACCTGCCTCGGCTGCGTCTTCTGCGGCTTTCACTGCGGCTTCTGCGGCTGCATTCGCTTCTGCTTGGCTATCTGGAATACCATCACTGTTTTTGTCGTTGACTGTAACGCTGACAGTGTTCACTTTTGCAAGACGTGCTAATAAGGCATCTTTAAATTCACCATTCGGTAAGCTGTTTACTAATGGCGCTGCAGTTGATTTTTTACCGGTTGTCTCTTCATTCAACTTGGCAATTTCAGTTGCTTCTGCCGGATTAACCGCACCATCTTTTTCTACTTCAGCCTTCTTAGCTTTACCTGCTTTGGCTGCATCCTCTGCGGCTTTTACGGCTGCTTCTGCGGCTGCATTCGCTTCTGCTTGGCTATCTGGGATACCATCACTGTTTTTGTCGTTGACTGTAACGCTGACAGTGTTCACTTTTGCAAGACGTGCTAATAAGGCATCTTTAAATTCACCATTCGGTAAGCTGTTTACTAATGGCGCTGCAGTTGATTTTTTGCCGGTTGTCTCTTCATTCAACTTGGCAATTTCAGTTGCTTCTGCCGGATTAACCGCACCATCTTTTTCTACTTCAGCCTTCTTAGCTTTACCTGCTTTAGCTGCATCCTCTGCGGCTTTTACGGCTGCTTCTGCGGCTGCATTCGCTTCTGCTTGGCTATCTGGGATACCATCACTGTTTTTGTCGTTGACTGTAACGCTGACAGTGTTCACTTTTGCAAGACGTGCTAATAAGGCATCTTTAAATTCACCATTCGGTAAGCTGTTTACTAATGGCGCTGCAGTTGATTTTTTGCCGGTTGTCTCTTCATTCAACTTGGCAATTTCAGTTGCTTCCGCTGGATTAACCGCACCGTCTTTTTCTACTTCAGCCTTCTTGTCTTGACCTGCCTTAGCGGCATCTTCAGCGGCTTTCACGGCTGCTTCTGCGGCTGCATTCGCTTCTGCTTGGCTATCTGGAACACCATCACTGTTTTGGTCGTTGACTGTAACAGTAGCGGTCTTCACGGCTGCAAGTCGTTTCTTCAAGTCTTCCTTGACTTTACCTTCCGGCAGATTATCTACCAATGGTGTTGCGGTATCCTTCTTAGCTGTTGTGTCGGCATTCAAGTTGTCAACTTCAGCTTTTTCCGCTGGATTAACCGCACCGTCTTTTTCTACTTCAGCCTTCTTGTCTTGACCTGCCTTGGCTGCGTCTTCAGCGGCTTTCACAGCTGCTTCTGCGGCTTTTTCAGCTGCTGAAGGATCTGGAGTTTCTGGATTAGTGACTTCAACATCTGCTGGTGTTACTTCTTTAAGACGTTTCTCAAAAGCCTCTTTCTCTGGACCATTTGGTAATTGTTTCACCAATTCTTCAGCGTCTTTCTTAGCTTTTTCTGTGGTCTTATTTAATTGATCTACTTTATCTTTCTCGGCTTGAGTGACAACTTTATCTTTTTCTGCAGCTTCTTTCTCAGCTTGACCTGCTTTAGCGGCGTCTTCAGCGGCTTTCACAGCTGCTTCTGCGGCTTTGATGGCTGCATCTACGTTATCTGGAACCCCATTCTCATTTTTATCATTGATCTCAACTGATTTAGGGTCTATGTTCTTCAGACGCTCGTTTAATACTTTCTTGTCGTCATCATACGGTAAGTCATTTACCAATTTTTCAGCAGCAACTTTCTTTTCTTGAGTCTTTTCAATTAACTGATCAACTGCTTCTTTATCTGCTTTAGTAATTGCTCCCTTTCTTTCCAATTCTTTTTTCTTCGCTGTAACTGCTGCATCTGCCTGTTCTGCCTCTTCAACAGCTTTGATGGCTGCATCCACATTATCTGGAATATTATTCTTATCTTTATCATTGACCTCAACTGATTTAGGGTCTATGTCATCCAGACGTGCTTGAAGACCATCTTTTACTTGCTCATTTGATAAATTCTTCACTAAGTCCTCAGCTTCGGTTTTCTTTTCGTTAGTGGTCTTTATTAACTTATCAACTGCTTGTTTATCTTCTTCAGTAATTGCTTTCTTTTGTTCAAGTTCTTTTTTCTTAGCTTCAACTTCTGCGTTTGCTTTTTCTGCTTCCTCGACCGCTGCGGTAGCATCCTTCTCAGCTTCTTTTTTAGCCGCTGATTCGTTTAAGGCAGCAATTGCATCCTTAATATTTTTAATTGAGTCCGTTACACTGCCTTGATCCGCCTTGGTGTTCTCTAAGACCTTCTTACCTTCCTCAATTGCCTTATCATAAACTTGTTGGGCTGCTTCATCTGCTAGCGTATAAGCAGAGCTTTTCTTCAAGTCAGCATCGCCTTCTACAAGCTTTTGCAATTCTTTTTTGTCCACTTCAGGTTCTGGAGTCACTTCCACTGATTGAGTCTGTACCTCATCCAGTCTTTTTTGAAGCTCTTTTTTAGCAGCTGGATCATTTACTTTATCAATTAAATCTTGAGCTGCCTTTTTCTTATCTGTGGTATCTTTATTTAATTTATCAACGTCTTCTTTTTCTTCTTCTTTAATTAAGCCATCTTGTTTTGCTTTTTCGACTTCATCCTTACCTTTTGCTGCTGCGTCTTCGGCTTCTTTTATCGCATCTTTTGCTGCTTGAATCGCTTTATCCACATCATCTGGGATACCATTATTATTTGTATCATTTTCAATAACATCTTCAGTTGTTACATTATTAAGACGGTCTTGAAGCTCTTTTTTAACAACCGGATCATTTACTTTATTAACTAAATCTTGAGCTGCCTTTTTCTTATCTGTGGTAACTTTATTTAATTTATCAACGTCTTCTTTTTCTTCTTTTTTAATTAAGCCATCTTCTTTAACATCTTTTACTTTCGCTTTTCCTGCGTCCCTTGCTTCTTCCGCTGCTTTCACGGCTGCTTTAGCTGCAGAGATCTCCAATGCCTTAATTGCGTCTTCAATTCCCTTAGCGGAATTATCCACGCGGGTCTGATCCGCGGTTCCATCCTTTAATGTGTCTTCCCCAACCTTAAGTACGTCATCATAATGGGCTCGTACAGCCTCATCTGCAAGTTGATATTCCTTACTTTTCTTGATTGTATCCGCACCGTCTACAAGGCTTTGCAACTTTTCTTTATTAACTGGTTTTTCTGGCGTAACTTCCACCGATTGAGTCTTCAGCTTATCCAGTTTTCCTTGAAGTTCTTGTTTCTTGACCGGATCGGTTACTTGATTGACCAAGTCTGCTGCAATTTTCTTCTTAGCTTCTGTAGCCTTGTTCAATGCGTCTACTTCTTTTTTATCATCCTCAGTAATTTTATCTTGTTTTAATACGGAGTCTCTCTTCTGCTTGCCTTCTTCTCCAGCTTCTTCGGCAGCTTTGACTGCATTTTCAGCTGCTGACAAGTTCAAATCAGCAATGGCTTTTTCAATATCCGCAACTGACTGGTCCACTTCCTGTTGCTTCGCTACCTTATTATTTAATACTGAATCTCTTGCAATATCAATTGCTTCATCATAAGCCTGTTTTTTGGCTGGGTCTGCATGTTGATATTCTGGACTATTTTTCATTACAGTCGATTCATCTACAAGTTTTTGCAACTTCTCTTTATCTACTTTTTCTTTAACATCCACAGATTCAGTTTTCACATTATTCAATCTATCTTGCAGTTTTTGTTTTTCTCCTGCATCGGCTACTTTTTCAACCAAGGCTTTTGCAATTTCCTTCTTAGCTTCTGTAGCCTTGTTCAATGCGTCTACTTCTTTTTGATCATCCTCAGTAATTTCTTCTTGTTGTAATACTGAGTCTCTCTTTTGCTTACCTTCTTTTCCTGCTGCTACGGCTGCATCCACCGCTTTCGTAGCTGCTGACAAGTTCAAATCATCGAGCGCTTTATTAATTTTAGCGATTGAATCATCAACTTTTTCTTGCGTAGTCGCTTTGTCATCTAAGACTGTTTGTCCTTCATTAACAGCTGCATCATAGGCACCTTTTTTATCCTCCTCAGCCAGTCCATAAGCTGATCCTTCTTTCACACCAGGTGCTGCCTCAACAAGTTGTTTTAACTCATCTTTTACAATTTTTTTGTATGTATACGTAATTGTTTGAATACCGGATTTAAAGTCAATTTTTGTTTCATTTTGATATCCCGGTGCAGTACTAGCATTTGTTCTTACTCGTTCATAATCATCAATGTTCAATTTATCAGTTAAATCTGCAGTATCATGTGTTGTCCCTTCGAGCAGAGTTTCTTTTATCACATCACCTGTTGCATCATCCACATGAAGAACTCTTACATAGCTTCCTCCGGCTGAGTATTCAAATTTTTCCAAATCAAATTGGTGTTTGTTCGTCCCAGTTCCTGTCGAGGCAAACAAAGCGAAAGTTAAATATTCTTCGCCTGGTTTTTGTTTTGTGGTCAGTCTACTTGCTCTGAGATAATCTGTAATATCCTTCTCAAAGACTTGACCGGCATAGGTAACCTTCATCTTTTTAGTAGCGCCATCATATTCAACCACGTAATCTCTAAACTCATTATCTTCTGGTTGTGTTTCTAACGATTTCGCATCTCTTAATTCTGTAATGGCCTTTCCATTACCATCTGTTTTATAGAAGGCTCCGAAAGCTCCTTTTTCCCAGCTTCTTCTAGGACCATACTTAGGATCTGGACCTGCTTTTTGATCCGCATCAGGTGCACTCGTATTGTGCCATGTATCCAACTTGAATCCGAAGGAATTAGGAATTCCACCTAAACCGATACTGGCTCCTGAAAGCCCAACAGTTCCCGGCTTAGCCGTAGTAAAAACAGCCGCAAGACCGTCTCCACCAGCTTGATTACCTATTTTTTTACCTTCGTATTTATTCCCAATATTAACTCGACCTTTAAGTGTAAAACTCTCATTCATGTTAATTTTACGCATAAGCGCTAAACTACCTCTTTGACTATGGGTATCTTCAGTCAATGTTACAGGCTCTCTGTCATTTCCATGTGCATCCCCATCTGCTATAAAGTGGTTCACCATATTCTGTTTGGTAACAACTAAGCGTGCTTTGTCTTCGTATTCAGCAGCTCCCAACTCAAACTGTGGCGCTGTACTTTGCAAGGCACTCGGACGGTTTTCTGGAGTTTCAGGAGTTTCCGCTGCTCTCTCCTCTACCTTATCCACTGGTTTTACTGTGTCATTAGTGTCTTTTACTTCTGTTTCGTTTTTGATATCTTCTGTCGAAATTTCTTTTGACTTATCCGTACTTTCATCTGCTGGCTTTTCAGTATCAGCTGTTTTTTCTTCATCTGATGCTGCTTTTTCAACTGCTGCCGGTTGCGTCTCATCAGTCTTTTCCTCACCTGATTCAACCGTTGCTTCCGGTGATGTATTTTCAGCTACTGCTGTCTCAGGAGACGTGGTCTCTGGTTCAGATGCTTCCAGATTAGCAGCCGCGTTTTCAGATTCTGCATTGATATTTGCGGTTTCTTCAGCATATACTTGCGGTGCCACTAATAAAAATGAACCTAAGAATACCGAGCCTACGCCCACCTTAAACTTTCGAATCGAAAAACGGTCTTTTCGCTTATCAAACATATTACTAAACTCCTTTTACTATTACTATCATGAGATACATTGTTATCCAACATATAAAATAGCAGTAGCTAATTTCAATTTTGCAATACTAATTCAATCAATATTGCAACATCAATTACGCTATTCCTAAGTTATGTCTATACTGTGAAAATTCACAATACATTATCAAACAACGTTTTTCATCATAATACTACTATCATAACATTTATTTATGTAAAATTCTTATGAAAATTTGGAATTAAACGTGGATGTTGTTAAGTTTTTGTTGCATTTGTAACATAAAAGCAATAAATGTGACTAGTTGAAAAAAAAAAAAAAAAACATGTCTTTTTAAAGTTTTCATATTTAGAATGAAAATAATTAGGTTCAAATCGAGTTTTCAGCTTCAAAAAAGGCAAAAATAATCCGTGATTATAACCCTAACTCTCCCTTTAAATGCGTAAAAAATAAAAAAAGCGGTTTTCAGCCCCTACTGAAAACCGCTAAAAATATTTATTTATACCGATAACTAGTTAAGGTTTGCACTACCATCTCACCAAACGCATCTACGACTACCTGGCTTAATGGTGTATTCGCAAACACACGTTGTGAAAACACGACTGCGCCATCATTGACCAATAATTCAACCGAACTGCTGTCCAACCATACATCCATGGTGGCAAGCGGCTCTGTTAAATACCATTCACGCTGCTCCGTTACGTTCGTTAACCAATTCGTTCGGCTGAGCGTAACCCGTTCTGTCTGTGGGTCATAAGTTATCTGGCACGCATCATCAATCATTAGCGTCAGATGACTTGCTTTTTCCGCACGATACTGTATACGGCTCGGACCTGATAATAGGAACTGCTTACGGTCACCAGTTAACGTATCCGTTTGTTCATCGGTTACTAATTGCGCCATTTCACTCAGCGGTCGTTGAACCAGTACACCATTTACGAGGTGCAAGGTCTTTGGCATTGATAAATGATGCAGCCAATTATCTTGAATCGTCGGCACACTTACTTCAACAGCCGGCTCCATCGTCCCCATCCATGCATATTGAATCACACGCCCTTTTGGGTCGACAAAACTTTGTGGCGCATAATATTCAAAGCCGTGGTCACACTCTACTAGTGCATCCACGGATGGATTATCCGGTATGAACTGACCATTGACCCATTGTCCTACCATGTACACTGTATTAAAAATATTATGGTAAGCCACACCTTGTGCTTCAATCCCTTGTGGTGAAAAGATAAAGACCGCTTTTTCTTCCTCGGTCACTTCATCACGTAAAAAGACAATATCCGGGCACTCCCACATATAACCAAATGGACGGTCAAATTGAAAAATCGACCCTGTATATGTCCATTCTTTCAAATCTGTTGAAAAATACGCAATCGTATCGCCAGTTTCATCTTCACGCTGTGCGCCTATTATCATCCACCAACCTTGATGCTCAGTATCGTACCAAACTTTTGGGTCACGGACATGACCGGTATAACCAGGCGCTTGTTCTAATATCGGTCCGTGTTTTTCAAAATGTATGCCATCTTTTGACGTCGCCATACACTGGTAACTTGTACGAATCCCTTGTTCATCCTTCGTATTTCCTGTATAAAACAAATATAATTCACCATCATGTACCAATGCACTTCCTGAGTACACGCCGTCTTTATCAAACCAATCATTCGATTTTAATGCAATCGGCAATTGCTCCCATTCAACGAAATCTTTAGACCGCACATGACCCCAATACTTGGTTGAATGATTCGTTTGATAAGGGTTATATTGATAAAACACATGGTAATAGCCATCAAAGTAGCTTAAGCCATTGGGATCATTTAGTAATCCTTGTTCTGGGGTCAGATGAAAATGCTGTGCATAGTTTCCATTATTTCTCATAACACACTCCTCGTAATTTTATGTATCTATCACTCAATCTGCTACTCTTAAAGGTGAGATAATCAATCGCTATCAACACTCTATACATTAATTTCCATAAAAAATGGGACTGGTGAGCTATTTCACTCATCGTCCCAGTGCTTTGTTACTAATTATTAACAGTCATCTCGTCATTAAATCCAATCGTATAGGTCAACGCAAAGGCGACAGCAAAAGCAATCGTCATCATTAATAAGTAAGGTAATAATTGATTCAAGTATAATAATGTCCCTGGTAAAACAGTAATTGACATACCCGTAGCCGCTAAGTTGAACAAGCCTGCTACAAAGCCACCGACAGCTCCACCGATTAATCCCATGATAAATGGCTTGCCGTAACGTAAATTCACACCGAAAATAGCGGGCTCTGTAATCCCTAATAAACAAGAAATACCTGCAGAAAATGATAGAGCTTTTAATTTTGGATTCGTTGTTTTACGACCTACTGCAAAAATTGCTCCTGCTTGAGCTGCAGTTGCAGCCGTTAAAAAGGCATTGAATGGATTAGCTGCAACTCCAGTCGCTTGTTCTGAATTAGAAATTAATTGAACTTCTAAAAAGTTGAAGATGTGGTGAATACCTGTTACAACGATAATTTGTTGTAAGCCACCAATAATCAAACCAGCTAACCCGAATGGTAAGCCTAAAATCCACTCAGTCGCAGCTAGTACGATAGTTTCTAATGAATGAAACACAGGTCCAATCGCAAATAAACCTAGTATGCTCATCACGAATAAGGTTAAAAACGGTGTCACCAATAAGTCAAACGTATCTGGCACTTTTTTATGTAACCATTTTTCTAATTTTGCACCGACAAAACCAACAATAAAGGCAGGAATCACGGTTCCTTGATAACCAACCACTGGAATAAAGCCAAAGAATGTTAATGCTTGAGCTCGGTTGGCTGCTACATCATATGCATTTGGTAAGGACGGATGTACCATCATCAATCCTAAGACAATCCCTAATACTGGATTGCCACCAAAGACTTTAAAGGATGACCATGCGACTAAAGCCGGTAAAAAGGCAAACGCTGTATCTGTCAAAATCTCAGTCCATTGTAAGAAGTTTGGACTAATCATCTCTTTTGTCATGCCGAATAATCCTAAGACTTCAGGTCGTGTAACTAAACCGCGTAGTCCCATAAACAAACCGGTCGCGACCAGTACAGGGATAATAGGTACAAAGACATCACCAAAGGTACGCACCAGACGTTGGAAGGTATTACCTTGCGGTTTCGCTGCAACCGCTTCTTTTTGCTCTGATTTAGTGACGGCATGAATACCCGGTATTTGTGCCACCGCTTCATACACTTTATTCACTGTTCCCGTACCAAAAATAATTTGATATTGACCAGAGTTAAAAAAGGCTCCCATTACTTTATCGGTATTTTCGATTGCCTCTTTATTAATTTTCTCTTCATCACGTACCATCACACGCAAACGTGTTGCGCAATGTGCGATACTATTAATGTTTTCGACACCACCTAAATGGGTCACGACTGACTGTGCAATAGTGTTAAAATCCATCTTTTTCCCCTCCAAATACCATTGGTATCTTAATAATTATTGTCATTTTCATCATAATACGGAAACGGTTCCGCACTCTCTTGTCTCTATTATACGGACAAACAAAACGAAAAGCAACAGGAAAATGCTAAAAATGCATCCATACGAATAAAAATTTGAAAACGGTCGTCAACGCTGAGTTGAATCCATCAACCCAGCCTGACAAACCGTTGGCATTGCTATTATTGTGTTAAATCTTTGACGGATTCCCGCTCGACTAATGAGGTAGATAATTGAATATTGGCTTCAATCACCCCTGTTTTAATGCGATTAATCAGATGGTCCGCCGCCATTTCACCGGCACGGTAATACGGGTAATCAATAGTCGTTAAACGTGGATAAAATGCTGAGCCTGTCGCATGGTTACCAAACCCTGCAATACTAACATCATCCGGTATCGCAAACCCTTCTTCCAGACAGGCACGCATTGCGCCTATGGACATCATATCTGTCGCACCAACAATCAGTGTCGGCTTTTGTGGCAACAATCGTTGCTTGGTCACTTCATACGCTTCTTCCATGCGAAAACCACAATCTGCTTCAAACCACTCCGTATCATCATAAGACATAAACCTGTCTTTCAATCCCGCTCTTCGGTACACACCCACCGCCGGGTCGGTACTTGTTGCTTTTAGAAAATGTAATGTGCGGTGTCCTTTTTTGTATAAGTAGTCTGCCATCAAGCGTCCTGCTTGTGTTTCATTAAAATAGATGGAGTCCCCCAATGGGCTTTCTTGACCAATCGCCACAATCGGCACAGATGATTGTTCCATCGCTTTTTCCACTTCAGTGTCCAAATGGGTCATCAAGTAGATAATCCCGTCCATTTTCGTCACTTGGAAATAATGCATCGCATCGAGTTCATGGGCTTGATTCAAATTCGTATTGACAAATGTCATGCGATAGCCTTTAGTACGCAGTTGATTTTCCACACCGGCAAGCATTGTATTGGAAGCATAGCTGTCCAATCGAGGTAAAATAGCTCCAATCATTTTACTACTCTTTGCTTTCAAACTTTGAGCAAACGTATTCGGAACATAGCCGGTTTCTTTAACAATAATATTAATTTTTTCGGCTGTTTGCTTACTAATCGAACCTCCATTAAGATACCTTGAGACTGTACTTTTTGCTACACCAGCTCTTTTTGCTATGTCATTGATTGTTACCATTTTCACTCTCCTCGTTTTGGTCTGCTTGGATTGACTTGCCGTTCACTTCTATAGCCTATTTTAGTACGCTGCCTCAAAGACAACATATTTTGAATTCGGCTCGTTCGGACTGCCTCGACGTCCACTTCGCAAAGCACTTGACGCGCCTTCTACGCTTCTACGGTAGTTCATAGCGCTCCTTGTCACACTATATTTAGTGCATTAGAAAATTCCACTAAATGATTATACGTTTTATATATATGTGCTTGTTTTCACGTAACCTGTTGTTTATTTCTAGAACAATAGAAACTTCTTCATAAAATATCCACTTAGAGAACTTACTTAATTCCCAATTTTTTATCACTTTGTTTGGATACGCTTAATTGTAACATGTTTTCATAAATTAATCACTACTTTTTTACGGTATTTTATTTCTTTATATTTAAAATTACATAAATGTCATCTTTTTGCAAAAAAACACGATAATCACGCTAAATCTTTTTGTGATTTATCACTTTAATTTAGCCCGATTACCGCTTAATACTTCTATTCTTATTTAATCCGTCAATTTTTTCTATACATATATTCAGCAACAATTATTTCCGATTACTATACAATGATGATATAAATTGTAACACAATATTCTCATTGAATTAGACTATATTTTTTCGCAACAAAGAGATAGATTTCACTCTTAATCAAGTGAATCTAATAATAATGGCAATTGTTCAATCGAATCAATGACACAATCGGTATGGGCGAGCAAGGTTTCTTTGGCAGTGTTACCAGATAAGACGCCTATCGCACCGTAACCATGCTGACCAAACTGCATATCTTTAATGGAATCACCTACATACACCACTTCGGTTGCTTTAGCGCCAATTGATTGAGCAAACGCATGGAGCGCTTCTGGATGTGGTTTGAGTGCATACTTATCATCCGCCGCCGCAATAAAACTAAAATAATCCACAATCCCTAATAATTCCAAGGCTACCATCGTCGGTTGATGACTATCCGCTGTGACGAGACCCAAGTCATATCCCTTCGCTTTTAACTGGATAAATAAGGCGGTCAAATCTGTGACAGGTATTAATTTTTCCGGATGCATATGCAAATAATCTGTAAAATACTGCGTCATTGCTGCTTCAACTTGGTCGACTGGGACGGTACAATACCTAGCTAGGGCTGTCGCTTGCTCGCGAATCGTTCCTGCTGCCACCATACCATTAGCAACCAATTGCTGATTTTCAATCCCAATCATGTGATAAAACTGCTCTTTTTCGTCAGCGGTCATGGCTGTATGCTTTGCGATAAACATTTCCATGAATTGCAGTGTCGGCTCCACCCACAAATCATCTAAACGAATCAATGTGCCATCTTTATCGAACAATATCCCTTTTATAATATTTCGTGTCAGCCCCATCCCTATGTCCTCCTTTTCTTCCTTTAGCTACCTTAATCATCATACCAAATACTTCGCAGTTCACACACGTTCTTGCAACCACGGTGTCAACTTTTGTTCTAAATAATTTAGTATCGCAAATAATATACCACCCATGATACATAATAGGACTATGCCGGCATACATCGCTGGATAATTACTAAAGCTCCAGGCATTCATAATATAATAAGCAATCCCTGTCGTAGATGCGACATTTTCTGCGAAAAATAAAGCTGCCATCGCGGCACCAATCGTTAGTTTTAACGCTGTAAAAAATGCGGGTAAACAAGCCGGCAATACGACATGATAAAACCATTGCCAACGATTGAAGTCCAAGGTCTGTGCAATCAACTGATACGAAGCCGGTAATTGCTTGATAGCACGGTGTACGGGTAAAATAAAGTAAAAGACAGCTACTGCCACCATCACTATTACTTTGGATACTTCTCCTAAACCAAACCATATTAGAAATAATGGTAAAAAAGCAATGCGTGGAATTGGATAAAATAAATCAACAATCGGTATCACCAAGGCTTCGACCTTAGAATATAAGCCACAAATGATGCCAATCAAGCCGCCTACTAGACTAGCAATAACTAACGCTATCAATAATCTAGCGTAACTGATTAAGGTGTGGGGTAGTAATTTATCAATGAATAAGGTTGCCATCGCCTCAAAGGTTGCCCGTGGTGTCGGTAAAACAATCATATCTAATAATCGACTCAATAGCGACCAAGCGATGAGTACAATTAACACTGCATAGAGTGTTTTTAAGTTGTTGCGTCTATCGTGTTGTTGCTTCATCCGCATCTTGCTCCTCCATTAATTGCATCAATTGACTGCGTAACTGTGCTTCTTGTTGAGCCGTTGATAACGCATTATCCCGCTCGATAATCTTGACGATGCGCCCGTTGGACATCAATACAATCCGCTGACTTAGCGCGACCGCTTCTTGCAAACGATGCGTCACGTAGATAATCGTCACTGGATATTGCGTTTGAATCCGTTGTAATAATTGCTGCCATTTTAATTGTGTTACTTCGTCTAGCGATGCCGTAGCTTCATCCATTAAAATCACTTTCGCTTCCTGATACAATGCCCGTGCAATGGCGACTCGTTGAGATTGACCACCACTCAATTGGTGCGGATAACGATTCAATAACGTTTCAATCCCCAGTGCTGTCACCAATTCTTGAAACCAGTACGGTTTTTGTCCTTTATTCAGTCGGGCTAATTCAATATTTTGCTTGACCGTCTTCCAGGGAAATAAACCGTGCTCTTGCATCACCAATGCCACCTCTTTGGCGGACAATGCCGGATCAATTGTGCCGCTATCCACCGGTACTAAACCAGCAAGCGCATGTAATAAGGTCGTCTTGCCTGCACCTGAAACACCGACAATCGCCGTTATCTGTTTATCAGCAAATTCAACGGACAGATTCTCTAACAGCATCTGCCCGTCACGTTGAATGGTTAAATCGTTAATCTTAATGTTCATAGACAACATCCTTATATGCTCGGTCAAAGGTTTGATTGAATTCTTTACTTAACCATGCTTGTAGATGTTGAATGTAAGCTTCTGTTGGCAATGCCGATGGTTCAAACGTTGGAAAATCAATGTGTTTAAGCAATGCTTCTGGCAACTCAAATTTTGAGACTAATAATTTCTTGGCTGCTTCAACATTCTCTGCATCTTGTAAGTCATCAATGGCACGATTGTAGCCTTTCAAAAAGGCTTTGACAGCCGCATCATTGTCTTCTAAATACGCTTGTTTAAAAATAATGGCATTCGGATTTTCATCAAAGGTTAAGCGCTCTTTCTTCAAACCTTGTAGCGCAGCAGTTGACGCGATAGGTTCTGGTAAAATCGCCATATCAATTTCTTTTTGTTGCAGCATTTGCATACGCACAGGAATTTCCGGAATAAATTCTTCACGGAAGCCACCTGGATGCGATTTAAAATGGGTCGTCGTTAAATAATGAATCACTGAATTAAGTAAGGAACCAACGACTACTTCTTTGCCTTCTTCCATCTTATAGTCTTTGGCTGATACTAACTGAAAATTATCATTGGTCGTCGTAATAATCTTACCGAATGCCGCATCTTGTTGCGCTAAATTTAAAAACTCGTTCATGCCCTCAACATCGGCATCAATATTTCCCGTTTGCATTGCGGTAATACGGTTTAATCCATTGGTAAACGGCACAATTTCAACCGCTAGCCCCGCTTCTTTAAAATAACCTTTTTCTGCCGCCCACAAGACTGGCACCGAATCGGTCGCCGGCATCGCACCAAAACGCAATGTCTTCGCAGCTTGTGCTGATACTGTCACCAAACTACTTGCCGCCAATAATAAGGCACTCATACTTGAAATCATCCATTTTTTCATCAAAAAATCTCGCTCCTTGTGTAATATATTACAATTCGTTTCCATTTTATCACCGATAACAGTACAACTCAATGAAAATATTATTTTGCGCGGTACATTTAATCCACTGCATAACGAAGTAGTCCTAGTAGCAGAAAACTATTTCTCACTACTAAGACTACGTCCATTATTCAACAGCTTTGAGTGCTTCAACCATATTGATTGCCTTCAATTTTTGATGCATGACCAGCATCACTACGGAAGCGAAAATAAAGGTAATCACTGCCGAAATCAGATAACTCTGCCAACTTACTTCTGGATAGAATAATAAGTTTGGCATCTGAATTGTTTTTAAAATATACTGATTCAAAAATGTACCCGATGCTAATCCAAGAAGTGATCCTAGTAAGGTTAAGATGAGAATTTCATCATAGATATACAAACTCACCTCACGACTGTAAAAGCCTAACACTTTAATCGTCGACAACTCGCGAATCCGCTCGGAAATATTAATATTGGTCAAATTATATAGCACCACAAACGCTAATGCGGCAGCTGATAAAATTAACACCAGGGTGATAACACCCAGACTACCCATGGTGGCATCGACATTTTCTGCGGCTACACCTAAGTTTAGGATGGTCAGCACCCGTTTGTCCTCATTCCAGTCTTGTTCAAACGCTTGTGTCTGTTCATGGGTCAATCCTTTTACGAGCACAGCATTGACCGTTGCTTCATGCGCAAAATATTGTCGATAGACCGCTGGAGACATATAGACATAATGTCCAATATAATTTTCCGTAATCTTCGCAATCGGCAGTTGGACTGTCTCGCCGTCCTTGACTAATGTCAGCTTATCACCTTGCTTTACACCAACATATTCTGCTAGACGCTCAGAAATGACCACACCGCTATTATCGAGCGCTAACGTCTTATCTGCTTGATGCCGTTCACGCAATTGAATAAAACCACTCAGCTCTGCGATTGGCACCATCACCGAAACATTTTGCACTGCCTTGTCACTACTCGTTTGCCATTGCTCATTATGTACGGTTAATAGATGCTGGTCACCATATTGTTCTTTCAGTAGTGAAACCACCTGTGCCACTTCATCCGCTGTATTATTGTCATCCAGATACATTAACGAATTATAGGTATGCAGTTGCTTGAACTGTACCGCCACTAAATCTTCAATCGTATCACTAATGCCAAACCCCGTGACAATCAGCATCGTACAGCCAGCCACACCGATTAAGGTCATCAAATTACGTCCTTTGTAGCGCAATAAGTTGCGAATAGTCATTTTTCTATTAAAGCTTAAATGCCGCCAAATCAATGGGATGCGCTCTAATAAAATTTTCTTGCCGGCTTTGGGCGCTTCCGGTTGTAATAAATGTGCTGGCTGTTGCCGTAATAATTGAATCGGTGTCCAAATCGCTGGAATGAGTGCACAGGCTAGCGCAATGAGTGCCACACTGATATTTAACGGCCACGAACGCACAATGGTTGGTTCATCAAAATGGAATAAATTATTATACGCATTCATAATCACTGGCGGAAAAATACGGTAACCCAGTTCAATACCAACTACAATACCAATGGAGGTTGCTAAAAGCGCATATAAGACAAACTTGCTGAGAATGATTGCATTAGGATAGCCCATCTGCTTCATTGTCCCCATATAATTGCGTTGTTCGCTGACCATACGCTTAATCGTTGTAAAGGTCACCAGCGCCGCTATCGCAAAGAAAAATAGTGGGAACACTTGGCTAATTTGCTTAATTTGCTGCGCATTATCATAGAGACTTTCGTACGAGTCAAAGCTATCACGTAAATTCGAATAATACTTTGGTCGCTCAAGCGTGTCAATCTTCTCTTTCGCTTCGTCCAATTGCTTTTGCGCTTTCTGTAAATCTTGTAGGGCAGCTTTTTTCTCTGCTTCAAAGGCCTTACGATTATCTTGATACTCTTTTTCGCCATCGGCTAATTGACGCTTGGCATCATCCGCTTCACGACGACCTTGTTCTAATGATTCTTCAGCACTTGTTAACTCCGAACGTCCAGATTGCAGTTGACTTTCTGCTGCCGTCAATGTTGCTCTCGAGGCAAACAATTGTTGCCAACCGCCATCCAATTGCGCCCGAGCAGCTTCTAATTGAGCGGTTGCCGCTTCGAGTTTTGCTTGGGCGGCAGCTTTTTCTTCTGCTAATGCTTGCTCACCGGCAGTTAATTGCGCGAGCCCCTCCTCGTACGCCGCTACACCCGCATCATACTCAGCTTGACCCGTCGCTAGTTGCTGCCGGCTGTCTGCTAATTGGTCTTTGGCACTCGCTAATGCTTGAATCGCATGGTCTAATTCAGTAATTTGTTGTGCCAAAGTCTCTGCTTGGTCTTGACGTGCTGTGATTTGTGCCTCTGTTTCCGGACTGAGTAGTTGCTGCAACTGTTCCTGCTGCGCCGATAACTCGGCTTGTTGGTTGGACAATCCGTCATAGGCATCTTTTAACCCTTGCAGTTTTGCCTGTTGTTGTTGAAACGATTCTAGCTGCGTATTAAC
Source organism: Aerococcaceae bacterium zg-1292 (assembly GCA_016126655.1). Taxonomy (GTDB): domain Bacteria; phylum Bacillota; class Bacilli; order Lactobacillales; family Aerococcaceae; genus Globicatella. The sequence continues at coordinate 2,122,377 of CP065955.1, forward strand.
GTTATTATACGCTGTTTCTGCTTCCTCAACTGCTTGTGTTGCAACTTCTACTGCTGATTGTGCTTGCTTAATTGCCGCTTCATGTTCTTCGCGTTCTGCTTCCGGAACGGTTGTGCTGTTTAACGCATCATACTGCTGTTTGGCACTCGCTAGTTGGCTCTGCGCCGTCTCTAGCGCTGCTGCCAATTGTTGCGCTTTTGTTTGCAGTCTTGATACTTCTGCTTCTAGCGCTTTATTATTAGCTTCTGCCGCTTCGATTTGCGTTTGTAATGGCGCCATCTTTTCTGCAATAGTTGCTAAGGCTTGTTGCACCTGCGTTAATTGTTCCGGTGCTTGTTGGCGTTGCGCTGCTAATTGCTCTAATCCTTGTTGCAACGCTTTTTGTTGTTCTTTCAAATAAATCCGTGTTAATGCTGGCGTCGACGATAAGGCTGACAACACCTGTTCTTTAAGCGTCACATCGAGTTCGTCTGCTTCGGCTTGTTGTTTCAACTTCTCTAAATGTTGTTCTAAATCCGGTATCGCTGCTTTTAACTTCGATACTAACGCTTGTTGTGACGCAGCCAGTGTGGATTCTCCCGAGACAATTTCTTGCAAACCATTTTCTAAAGTTGTCTTCGTCTCATTCAAACGCTGCTCAGCTTGTTCTAATTCAGTGCGATTCTTGGCGATTGTTGCTTCTGCCTCAGCCGTTTTTTCCTCAAATGCCGCTTCACCTGACTGATGGGCTGCTAAACCATTTTCATATTCCTGTTCCTTTTCAGACAACACATCGGATTGCGCTTGCCACTGTGAGAGACCTTGTTGATACGCTTGTTCTGATTGGCGCAAAGTTTGTTGTCCGGCAGCTAATGATTGCTCACCATCTGCTAATTTCTGTTGACCGGCTTCATATTCTTGGCGTCCTTCATCCAATTTCTTTTTAGCATCATCCAATTTTTCTTGTCCATCTGCCAGTTTTCGGTAGCCTTCATCAATTTCTTTTTGACCATCCGCTACTTTATCCATCATTTTTTGTTTCAGGGCATCAAAACGTACAGTTGCTTGTGGTTTCAACGCTGCTTCGATTGTCGATTGTGTCGCTTCCATCAAGGCATTATAAGCCAGCTCATACGCACGATACGCACGCGCTTTGTCTTGCCAGAAAAATAATTCAGTAGACACATCTCCTGCCACCGCTGTATTATGTACGACAACAAAACCACTGACATTGCCAACACCACGTGTCAACCTTGAAAAATAAATCGGTGTATCCACAAAACCGACAACTGTGTACTGTGTTTGCGCTAGATACGGTGCTTGCGTCCCCTCGACGACATCCGCGTCTGCCGTTGGTGCCGCCGACACTTGTTCCATGGTAACGACGTCGCCTATTTTTATCCCTTTATGTTGATAGCGGATATCCAATGCAATTTCTTGAATGGACTCAGGCAGCCGTCCTTCCACCACATAAAAATACCGACGCTTTGCTAAATAAGGGTATACTTTTACCTGTTCACCGACAGGTGACAATGTTGTTTCTAGCGTTTTTAATGGTTCAACGTCTAAACCAAGCGACTGGATTACTTTAATATCCGACTCATCCAAGCCTAATGTCGATAATACTTGCCCGTCTGGTAATTGATACCGTTCAAAATGTCGCCGTGTCGTCTCTAACATCGCCGGACTCGTTGCTTTAATACCAACGAAAAAGGCTACTCCCAATAACATAATGAGTAAAATCGAAAGAAATCGTGGCCATGATTTTTTGATTTCACGCAAATTATCGCGCCATACAGTTCGATTCATATCCCTCACCTACCAAGAAATTTCTGCTACTGCTTTGGGTGTTGCATTTAAACGTTCTGATTTTACTTTACCATTGCGAATCTCAATAATGCGATCTGCCATTTGCGCAATCGTACTATTATGCGTAATAACAATCACTGTTGTGTCAGAATGCCGCGCGGTATCTTGTAGCAACTGCAAAATTTGTTTACCTGTCTCATAATCCAATGCCCCCGTCGGCTCATCACATAATAATAATTTAGGAGAACCCGCAATAGCACGCGCTATGGAAACACGTTGTTGTTCGCCACCAGATAATTGTGCCGGAAAATTATCTAAGCGATGACTCAACCCACAATGAGCTAAGACATCTTCTGCTATTAAATCACTTTTAGCAATTTGAATCATTAGTTCGACATTTTCTTTCGCTGTTAAATTCGGTACCAAATTATAATTTTGAAAGACAAATCCTACCGCATTTCGTCGAAATGTCGTCAATTGTTTTTGCGTGTAATGAGCAATGTTTTCGCCATCAATCGACACCACACCACTGGTGGCCTTATCCATACCACCTAGAATATTTAATGTCGTCGATTTACCCGCACCTGATGGACCGAGGATGACGACAAATTCACCACGTTCAATCGAAAAATTAATCCCGTCATTTGCGCGTGTCACCACTTCACCTGTGCGATATTCTTTTACAACATCTTTAAACTCAATATAACTCATCCAAACACCTTCTAACTTACACGGTAATAAATTAATACTTTCAGATATTGACTCGCCTCATCGGCAGACGTTGGAAAATCACTCGGCATGGTCGCCACTTGAATTAATTGGAAGTCACCATCATGCCCGTGAATAACATCGTTCATATCCTGAATCAAGCGTTGCTTTTCATAGCCACTATGGTTGGTACTAATCACACAAAAACCATTGACAGCCGTCAAATCAAATAAATCTTGCGCCAATTGTTGGTAATCACGTTCCACACTAAATTGATAGTGCTTAGTACGTGCAAAACTTGGTGGATCACACACTACCCAATCAAATTGTAATTGATGACGTTTGGCATATTGAATATAGTCAAACACATCCATCACCCGAATCTCGTGAGCATCACTCGGCGCTTCAATCTCATTGAGTGCAAATTGCTCTTGCGTCTTTTCCAAACTCCGGTTTGCAACATCGACACTAACTGTCTTAGCCGCACCACCTACAGCAGCTGCTACTGAAAAACCACCGGTATAACTGAATAAATTCAAGACACTCATATCCTGTGCTTGTTGTTGGATAAAACGACGCACATCTCGTTGATCTAAAAAGAGTCCTGTCATCCATTCTTCCCCCAAATGAATGGCATATTGACTATTATTTTCTTTAATCACTATTGGACTCGGCGCCACCTCGCCACTCGTATGTTCAATTGCAACTTCACCATCTGTTAGCGCGAAGCGTTTTGTCTCATAAATTCCTTTAATCTCCGGTACATAATGCTTCAACACTGTCACAAACCATTCTCGTTCATTATAGACAGCCCGTGTATACCAATTAATTTGCACAAAGCCATCGTACCAATCTACGGTCACTCCACCAATACCGTCACCCTCGCCATTAAACAAGCGAAAAGCAGTAGTCGCTTCATCAGCAAAGTACGACGCTCGCAACTCAATCGCATCTTCGATGCAATTATCAATAAAATCTTCATTAAAGTAGATTTGTTCGTGCTGTGTAAAGACCCAGGCCAGTCCTTTATTTTGTTGACTAACAATCGCCTTAGCAACAAATTGCTTATTGTCATCAACTAACTGTAAAATGGTTCCTTCTTTTTGACCTCTGACGGCATCTTGTAAAATAAAATCTTCTGCTCGTAACAGTTTCTCGCCCGCTTCAATGCGTTGGACTGCTCGAGGGGTTAATTTGTGTAATCTCATGTATGGCTCCTTATTTGGGTTTGTTCAAACATACTTTTCCATTCTTTGATGTTACAATCGTAACATCTGACAGTATTTTTTTCAATCCCTTTAGCCGCTGCTGTGACAATCTCAACGGTTTTGAAACAGGGGAAAGTTTAGCTCAACAAAAGGTGATTTGTAAAGTACGCAGTTCAACTTTTTACTATTCACTCATTATGTTGCGGTTGTGCGTTTGGTATTGTATGATAAAAGCACAGATAAAGCAAAAGGAGAGGACATCATACAAGGAGGTGCGGCATTTCATGTCATTGGATGTAAACAAAGAAGAGTTAACCATTTTAGGCATTCCCTTTGATAACTTTTCAGATTTTGATACTGTCTGATATGTTATTGGGTCATCAATGATTGAAAATTATGAACCTACTGTTCAAGACGTGATAGATTTAAAAGCATATGTTATCAATAATTAAATATTGGTTAAAATCAATACAAAGGCTATGAGTACATTGACCGTAACCATCAATACACATATCCAAATTCTACAGTTTTAATCAACAAACAAAATATTACAAATGCTGAAGAAGCCTATCGAAATGATCACTTAATCATCACTAAGTTCCCCACTACATAATGACAAACTACTTTTAGCGTAACCATTAAAAATGACTCTGTTTTACAGGGTCTCTTTCTTTAATTTAAACCTGTCAAATCCGACACATTTGTTCAAACAAAAACATCCCCATCCTACTAAAATATAACAATCACCCGAACAGGAGGCTCTCACCATGTCCAATAACCTGGAACTTAATCAACTGACTAAACAATCACTAAAGACTGCCCTCATCCAGCTACTCAAGGATAATGAAGTCGAACAAATTAGCGTCACTTCACTGACTCACCGCGCCGGTGTCTCACGTATGGCCTATTACCGCAACTATCAATCCATCACCCACTTGTATCACGATGTTTACGACGAGTATTTTCAACAATTTTTCCACGAAAATCGCTCACTGCTCGTCCAACGCAATGGATTTAATTTCTGGAAAAATCTATTTTCATTCTTATACCGACACCAAGATGTCGCCGAAATTCTGTTATCCCCCAAAGAAAACCATCATTTTCTCGCTTATTTAAATGAAGCTTTTTGCCAACCACTCAACGACTTGCATGACCGCTACTTAATGCGTGGTGTTATCGGTAGTATTTTCAACATACTCGTGCAGTGGGTCAACGATGAATTTGTCTACGAACCGGAAATACTTGCCGAACTCTGTCAGCAACTGACACAAAACGTCCCGGCGCCCATCGCTAATTTGGATAAATGGCTGCCAGATAATTAGTGGCGCAATTGTGAATTTTATCATTATCGTATCGATTACATTTTACTTGCGTTGCAATTATTCCTGTGCTATGATTAAAAAGTAACTTTTACTAAAAAGAATTTTTTGGGAGGAATTTATACATGAAAAAACGTATATTAGCAGCACTTTTTAGCTCAATGTTATTAGGAGGCGCCGCAATTAATCCATTACACGCCCCTGTTTTTGCAGAAGAAACAACTGAACATCATGACGAAGATGACCACCACGGTGATGACCATGACCATGACCATGATGGTGACGGCTTTGAATTTGAAGCTGACCATGTCGTGAAAAAAGATGGCGATAAATATATCGTTGCGCATGGCGACCACTATCATAATGTTCCAGCAAGCGAATTAACAGAAGAACAAATAAAAGAAGCTGATGAGTATTTAGAAAAACATCCGGAAGTCACAAAAGAATATGAGATGAAAAAAGATGTTTATGCCGGCTATTTTGAAGATGACCAAGTAAAAGACCGTGAATTATCCGACTGGGAAGGTGAATGGCAATCTGTTTTACCTTACTTAGAAGACGGGACTTTAGACATGGTAATGGAGAAAAAAGCCAAAGAAGGCAAAATGACTGCTGAAGAGTATAAAGAATACTACATGAAAGGTTATAAAACCGATGTTGACCACATTACCATTAAAGATGGAAAAATGACCTTCAAAACAGGTGACAAATCAGTGACTGGTGAGTACAAATATGAAGGCAAAGAAATCCTAAAATACGAAAAAGGTAACCGTGGTGTGCGTTTCTTATTCACTAAAGTCGGTGGTGATGAAGAAGCACCAAAATCTGTACAATTTAGCGACCACAATATCGCACCAACAAAAGTAATGCACTACCATATCTACTTCGGCGATAAATCTCACGAAGAATTATTAAAAGAAATGGAAAACTGGCCTACATACTATCCTGCAGAATGGTCAGGTGCACAAATTATGACAGACCAATTAAACCATTAAGATACGTATTGCAATATGTAAAACCACTCAGCCTCATTGAAGCCGAGTGGTTTTTTTGCTCTCTACTAGTTGTCAAAACAATCTTCATTCCGCAGAAAAAATTGGTATTCTCGTTTTTTGAATTAGAACAACTCTTTATAAAAAGCAATCGTTTCTTCTAATGTTGGTGTAAATGGATTACCTGGTGCACAGGCATCAATCATTGCATTTTTAGATAGGTATTCAAAGTCAAAGTCTTCTTCTTTGATGTTCAACTCTGTTAATTTTTTAGGAATACCCACTGTTTCAGATAATTTTTCTATTTCTGCAATCGCATAAGCAGCACATTCTTCATCGGTTTTGCCTTCAGGATTTAAGCCTAATGCTTTAGCAACATCACGGAAAGCAGCAGGTACGCGTTTAGCATTTTCACGCTCAATAATCGGTAATAACATCGCACAACACACACCATGCGGTAAATTATACACCGCACCTAATTGGTGTGCCATTGAGTGCACATAGCCTAGACCAGCGTTGTTAAAGGCCATACCTCCTAAAAATATCGCATCAACCATCCCTGTACGTGCTTCAATATCAAACCCATCTTTCACTGCACGTGGTAGGAATTCTTTAATTAATTCAATTGCACCCATGGATAATTTTTTGGTTACGCCATAAGCACCAGGTGTTACTAAGGCTTCTACCGCATGAGTCATCGCATCCATACCTGTAGCAGCCGTTAATGCCGCTGGTTTTGAAACCATTAATTCAGGGTCATTGACGGATATTAAGGCTAATGAGTTTTTATCAACCATTACCATTTTTACTTTACGCTCTTCATCTGTAATGACATAGTTGATAGTAAGCTCAGCAGATGTTCCCGCTGTCGTATTAATCGCAACCACTGGTAAACCTTTCTCTGACGATTTATGTAATCCCTCGTAATCCTGAGGTTTTCCGCCATTAGTTGCTAGCACTGAAATACAGCTTGCGCAATCTTGTGGTGACCCACCTCCTAAACTGATGATGAAGTCGCAATCATTGTCTTTTAAGACTGCTAAGCCATCCATTACATTTTTACACGTTGGATTCGCATCTACATCACTAAAGATTACAAATTCAACGCCTGCTTCTTTTAAAGGCGCTACTACTTTTGGTAAAATATCGCTACTTTCGATAAATTTATCCGTTACCAATAATGCTTTGTTATAACCTAAATCTTTAACGTATCCCCCGATTTCGTTAACACATCCTGCACCAATTAAATTGGTTGATGGTACATAAAATGTTGCCATTATATTCTCTCTCCTTTTATTTGGGTTCATTCGGATTGTCTTGACGTCCACTTCAAAAATCTTCTCTGTGTAATGCTCACTCTCCAGCGGTTCAAGTCAGAGCAATCTCACGTACCCTCTGTTGTTTTAATAATTATTTCACAAAGTTATTCTAACACGTGTTTGTGCATTTTTCAAGCGATGATTACTATTATTTTTTGACTTTTTGCGACTATATGTAACGCGAGCAGCCCGCTTTACAGTCAATATTATTATTGCGATTTCAAAGGAATCGTTTGAAATCGCCAATATAACAACCTTTAGCTGTTGTTTTGTTTATATATTTTTATAAAAAACTATCTGCCAGTTAATGGTTCATGCACCATTAACTGAGAGATAGTTTAAAGATTCTTTTCTGTCAACTGTCTAAAATTGCTCAACTTGTGAAACGTTTATCTAAATCAATCGTAAATGAACACGCCATATAACAAAGCGTTAACCTAAATACGCTTTAATCAGCATTAATTCACTCGCTGTTAATTCACGATACTGTCCTGGTGCTAATTGTGAGTCTAATACGAACGGACCAAATGCAATCCGTTTCAACTGAATGACTTTCACACCAATGGATAGAAACATCTTTTTAACTTGGTGGAATTTCCCTTCTGAAATAGTCACATGCGCAATACTTTGCGTGGCATCTGCCGATAGTATTACTAGCTGTGCCGGACGACAGCGATAACCACCTTCAAAGATAATCCCTTGTTGAAATTGCTGTTGATGCCGTGCAGTTAATTTACCATTGACAACCACCTCATATGTCTTTTTTACATGATAATCCGGATGCAACATCCGAAAACCGAGTGGTCCATTAGTCGTTATTAACAGCAGGCCACTAGTGTCACGGTCCAAGCGTCCAATTGGATATAATCCAGATAACTTCGTATGATTATCAATCAAATCAATCACGGTCACTTTATCGGCATCAGACACAGCACTCACAACACCAGTGGGTTTATTCATAACAAAATAATGTTCACGCTCACCGATTAATTGTTGACCATTTACGATAATTGTCTGCAGATGACTATCGATGTTCTGACTGAGCGCAAGGGCTTTGTGTCCATCTACCAAAATATCACCGTCTGCCAATAATTTTTTACGCTGTCTCTTCGAGTAATTTTTCGTCTGTATCAGTAATTTGTCTAGCCGCACTGTGGCACCTCCTTTGCTACTCATTAAGATAATAAGTGGTTTTGTTACACGATATGAGTATGTTTTTCTTAGGTAGAAAAAGTAGTGGCAATAGTCAATTTGATACTTTATTTTATTATCCACTACACTTTTTGAACAAAGCAAAAGAGGGACCTTTCAGTCCCTCTTTTGTGACTAATCGTAGTAACCATTATATCACAAGAAATGATAGGGTCTCTATTGATTAGCACTCTTCTTCTTTTTTCTTCTTACCTGTTACTAACACCGCGGTTGATAAGCCTAAACTCATTAATCCGATATATGCGAAATTATGGTTTGTTTCACCTGTATTTGGTAACATTGCTGCTTTTACTGCATTGGTATTTGAAGCTTTTGGTCCTTGTTCATCTGAAGCACTTGGGTTATTTGTATCTTCAGGATTACTTGGTTTGCCTGATTCTTCAGGTCGTTTTGGTTCTTCTGGAGTACTTGGTACTTCAGGTTGTTCTGGTTGGCTTGGGTCATTCGGTTGGCCCGGTTCGCTTGGTTGATTTGGTTTGCCTGGTTCGTTTGGTTGTCCTGGTTCGCTTGGTTGATTTGGTTCGCCTGGTCCATTCGGCTTACCTGGTTCGTTTGGTTGTCCTGGTTCGCTTGGCTTACCTGGTTCATCCGGCTTACCTGGTTCATCCGGCTTACCTGGTTCATTCGGCTTACCTGGTTCATTCGGCTTACCTGGTTCATTCGGCTTACCTGGTTCATCCGGCTTACCTGGTTTGTTCGGTTGCCCCGGTTCGCTTGGTTGATTTGGATTAGTACCTTTATCAATAATAATCACATTAGTATTTCCATTAATATTAATCGTTAAATTAATTCCAAGCAGTCTTAACTGATTCATTAATTTTTTGAATTCTTCTAACGAAATTGAGCCTTCACATGGACATTCTTTCGCATTAATAATAATTTGTTGATTAATAATATTAATGTTTGGATGAATTCCTAGTAAGGTTAATTTAGAAAGTAAATCTTCTAATTCTTTCAGTGTTAACGTTTGGTTAATATTAATATTCGTGTTTCCTGAACCCTCTTTGCCATCACGTCCGTCTTTACCTGGTTCACCTTTATCGCCCTTGTCGCCTTTTTCACCTTTCTTGATGATGGTTTCTGTTTTACTACCATCTGAATTGGTGATTGTAATTGTATAGCTGCCGTCTTCATTTTGCTTAACGTCTACAGTTGGAGACTTGCCATCCTTGCCGTCTTTACCATTTTTAACTGTTGTTTCAGTCTTACTACCATCTGAATTGATAATAGTGATTGTGTGGCTGCCGTCTTCATTTTGTTTAACGTTTACTGTTGGAGACTTACCATCTTTGCCGTCTTTACCATTTTTTACAATGGTTTCTGTTTTGCTGCCGTCTGCATGGTTGACAGTAATGGTATGGCTGCCATCGGCATTTTCACGGACATCTATGGTTGAAGATTTGCCATCCTTACCATCTTTGCCGTCCTTCACAATGGTTTCAGTCTTGCTTCCGTCTGAATTGGTAATCGTGATGGTGTGGCTACCATCGGCATTTTGTTTAATGTCCACTGTTGGAGACTTACCGTCTTTACCATCGCGTCCATCTTTTCCGTCTTTGCCGTCCTTACCGTTAAAGACATCACGATATGAACTTGTTTTATCTGGATTAATAACAGTGATACGTGCACCTATTTCTTTACCATCTCTATCTTTGATAGGGTCTACGGTTACATTTGGAGATTTTCCATCTTGACCATCAAAAATAAATTCACGGTCTAGTTCTTTACCTGTTTCACGGTCACGAATGATTACCCATGTTCCTGATTGACCTTTGTGTTCACCACGTTCTGTCGATGCAATTACTGAATTACCATCTTTACCATCAGCACCATTTTTCCCATCGATCCCATTACGAATTGTCACTCGATTCGTTTCAGTTTCACTACCATCCGGATTAACATTACGAGTAATAACGGTATAAGTGCCGTTATCATTTTCTACAATCTCAGTGCGTGTTGACGTACCATCTTTTCCGTCCTTGCCATCTTGACCAGGCTCACCCTTGTCGCCTTTTTCACCATTCTTAACGGTTGTAGTGGTTGTGGAGCCATCTGGGTTGGTAACTTTAATGGTATGGCTGCCATCTTTATTATCAATTACTTCTGCTTTTGGAGATTCGCCATCTTTTCCATCTTTAATGGTTGTTTGTGTCACAGTATAATTAATTTTACCTGTTTCATCGTCTCGAGTAGGATTCGTAATCTTCACAGTATGGGTGCCATCTCTATTGTCCACTACTTCGACAGTAGGAGTTAGACCATCTTTTCCGTCCTTGCCATCTTGACCGGGCTCACCTTTGTCGCCTTTTTCACCATTCTTAACGGTTGTAGTGGTTGTGGAGCCATCTGGGTTGGTAACTTTAATGGTATGACTGCCATCCTTATTATCAATTACTTCTGCTTTTGGAGATTCGCCATCTTTTCCATCTTTAATGGTTGTTTGTGTCACAGTATGATTAATTTTACCTGTTTCATCGTCCTGAGTAGGATTCGTAATCTTCACAGTATGGGTGCCATCTCTATTATCCACCACTTCGACAGTAGGTGTTAGACCATCTTTTCCGTCCTTGCCATCTTGACCGGGTTCACCTTTGTCGCCTTTTTCACCATTCTTAACGGTTGTAGTGGTTGTGGAGCCATCTGGGTTGGTAACTTTAATGGTATGACTGCCATTCTTATTATCAATTACTTCTGCTTTTGGAGATTCGCCATCTTTTCCATCTTTAATGGTTGTTTGCGTCACAGTATGATTAATTTTACCTGTTTCATCGTCTCGAGTAGGATTCGTAATTTTCACAGTATGGGTGCCATCTCTATTATCCACCACTTCGACAGTAGGTGTTAGACCATCTTTTCCGTCCTTGCCATCTTGACCGGGCTCACCTTTGTCGCCTTTTTCACCATTCTTAACGGTTGTAGTGGTTGTGGAGCCATCTGGGTTGGTAACTTTAATGGTATGACTGCCATCCTTATTATCAATTACTTCTGCTTTTGGAGATTCGCCATCTTTTCCATCTTTAATGGTTGTTTGTGTCACAGTATGATTAATTTTACCTGTTTCATCGTCCCGAGTAGGATTCGTAATCTTCACAGTATGGGTGCCATCTCTATTATCCACCACTTCGACAGTAGGTGTTAGACCATCTTTTCCGTCCTTGCCATCTTGACCGGGTTCACCTTTGTCGCCTTTTTCACCATTCTTAACGGTTGTAGTGGTTGTGGAGCCATCTGGGTTGGTAACTTTAATGGTATGACTGCTATCTTTATTATCAATTACTTCTGCTTTTGGAGATTCGCCATCTTTTCCATCTTTAATGGTTGTTTGTGTCACAGTATAATTAATTTTACCTGTTTCATCGTCTCGAGTAGGATTCGTAATCTTCACAGTATGGGTGCCATCTCTATTGTCCACTACTTCGACAGTAGGTGTTAGACCATCTTTTCCGTCCTTGCCATCTTGACCAGGCTCACCTTTGTCGCCTTTTTCACCATTCTTAACGGTTGTAGTGGTTGTGGAGCCATCTGGGTTGGTAACTTTAATGGTATGACTGCCATCTTTATTATCAATTACTTCTGCTTTTGGAGATTCGCCATCTTTTCCATCTTTAATGGTTGTTTGTGTCACAGTATAATTAATTTTACCTGTTTCATCGTCTCGAGTAGGATTCGTAATCTTCACAGTATGGGTGCCATCTCTATTGTCCACTACTTCGACAGTAGGTGTTAGACCATCTTTTCCGTCCTTACCATCTTGACCGGGCTCACCTTTGTCGCCTTTTTCACCATTCTTAACGGTTGTAGTGGTTGTGGAGCCATCTGGGTTGGTAACTTTAATGGTATGGCTGCCATCTTTATTATCAATTACTTCTGCTTTTGGAGATTCGCCATCTTTTCCATCTTTAATGGTTGTTTGTGTCACAGTATAATTAATTTTACCTGTTTCATCGTCTCGAGTAGGATTCGTAATCTTCACAGTATGGGTGCCATCTCTATTGTCCACTACTTCGACAGTAGGTGTTAGACCATCTTTTCCGTCCTTGCCATCTTGACCGGGCTCACCCTTGTCGCCTTTTTCGCCATTCTTAACGGTTGTAGTGGTTGTGGAGCCATCTGGGTTGGTAACTTTAATGGTATGGCTGCCATCTTTATTATCAATTACTTCTGCTTTTGGAGATTCGCCATCTTTTCCATCTTTAATGGTTGTTTGCGTCACAGTATGATTAATTTTACCTGTTTCATCGTCTCGAGTAGGATTCGTAATTTTCACAGTATGGGTGCCATCTCTATTATCCACCACTTCGACAGTAGGTGTTAGACCATCTTTTCCGTCCTTGCCATCTTGACCGGGTTCACCCTTGTCGCCTTTTTCACCATTCTTAACGGTTGTAGTGGTTACTTTTCCATCTGAATCAGTGATTTTAATTGTATGACTACCGTCCTTATTCTCAATTACTTCCGCTTTTGGCGATTTACCATTTTGGCCATCTTTTCCTTTTTCACCATCTCTAACCGTTGTTTTGGTACTAGTACCGTCTGGATTAGTTACGGTAATTGTGTGACTACCATCTTTATTATCAGTTACTTCTACTGTTGGTGTTAAACCGTCTTTTCCGTCTTTTCCGTCCTTGCCGTCTTGACCGGGCTCACCTTTGTCGCCTTTTTCACCATTCTTAACGGTTGTAGTGGTTACTTTTCCATCTGAATCAGTGATTTTAATTGTATGACTACCGTCCTTATTCTCAATTACTTCCGCTTTTGGCGATTTACCGTCTTGGCCATCTTTTCCTTTTTCGCCATCTCTAACCGTTGTTTTGGTACTAGTACCGTCTGGATTAGTTACGGTAATTGTGTGACTACCATCTTTATTATCAGTTACTTCTACTGTTGGTGTTAAACCGTCTTTTCCGTCCTTGCCGTCTTGACCGGGCTCACCTTTGTCGCCTTTATCACCTTTATCGCCTTTGGCTCCTGGTGCTCCATCTTTAACAGTTGTTTCAGTTACATTACCGTTTGAATCTTTAATCGAGATAGTATGTGTACCATTGCCATTATCTTTTACTGTTGCTTCTGGTGACTTGCCATCTTTAATAACTGTTTCAGTTACCGTATTCGTGATTTCTCCGTTGCTATCTCTTGTTGGTGTCGTAACTCTCACAGTATGTGTACCATCATTATTGTTGATTACTTCTACTGTTGGTGTTAAACCGTCTTTTCCGTCTTTTCCGTCTTTTCCGTCCTTACCTGGCTCGCCTTGATCGCCTTTCTCTCCGTTTCTAACAGTTATATCTTCTGTGGTCCCATCTGGATTTTTAACTGTAACAGTATAACTACCATCTTGGTTTTCTTGTATGTCAATGGATGGAGACTGCCCATCTTTACCAGGTTCACCTTGGTCACCTTTTTCGCCTTTGGCTCCAGTGTCTCCCTTGTCACCTTTTTCGCCAGTCGCTCCCGTTTCGCCGCGGTCGCCCTTGTCACCTTTTTCGCCTTTTGGTCCGGCTTCGCCTTTTTCACCCTGTGCTCCGGTGTCTCCCTTGTCACCTTTCTCGCCTTTTTCACCCTGCACTCCGGTGTCACCCTTGTCGCCTTTGGCCCCGGTTTCACCTTTCTCGCCCCGCTCACCTTTCGGTCCTTGTTCACCTTGTACTCCTTGGTCGCCTTTTTCTCCTTTTTCGCCTTTGGCTCCTTGAGGTCCTGTTAATCCCGTTTCGCCCTTCTCACCTTTTGGTCCTTGGGATCCCGTTTCGCCGCGGTCGCCCTTGTCACCTTTTTCACCTTTCGCTCCCGCTGGGCCAGCAGGACCTACGTCGCCTTGCTCACCTTTTTCGCCAGTCTCTCCCGTTTCGCCTCGCTCACCCTTGTCACCTTTTGGTCCAGGAGCTCCGGTTTCACCTTTTGGCCCTTGAGGGCCGGCTGGTCCGGCTTCGCCAGGTAATCCGTCTTGACCATTTTTACCATCTTTTCCGTCAGGAATAAATGTTTTTTTCGTTTCCTCATAGCTATCTGTTTCAGGATTGTATGTTTTAACGATAACCCAATTACCCGTTCTACCATTTTCATCTTCGTCGGGAACCACATCAACAATTGGTGGTTTTGGTGCTTCTGGCGGTTTTGGTGCTGGAATAATTGTTTGAGTATTATCATTATATGAAATTTCTACGCTACCATCTGGTTTAACTACCGTTTTTACGATAGATTTCATATTATACTCAAACACTTCATCTTTTGCAGTTTGAATAACCTCTCTAGAGACTTCTTGCCAGTATTTTCCTCTAAAGAACTTAAAGTCCTTTTCATCAAAATTCGGTATTTCATCAGGATTCACGTGTTTATATAAGACTTGCGTGCGTTGATCTTGACCATCTTGAATTTTTCTTATTGTTCCAGCTGGCGCATCAGGATTATATTTAAATTGAGTTTTGAAGCTTTCGTCTTCAACTGTCATTTCATACAAATCTTTAGATTCTTCTGGAGTGACCGGCGGCACAGGCGATACAGGTGGTTCTGGATCTGGGTCTTGTTTTGGTACCGCTGTTTCCGGCGGATCGCTAGGCAACGTACCTGTTCCATCAGAATCATTTGCTGTTGCTGTTGATACAATTGTATGTCTTGCTATTGACTCATTCGCTGGATTTTTTAATTCTGTAATAGTAGTTGCTTTAGTATTCTCATCCATTAACGACGCTGTCGCTACTACTACATAACGAGTGTTTTTAGGTCTTTGAATATTAAGACGCGTGTATTGTTGACCATTTTGTTTTCTTAATCCGTGTTGAATTGTTGGTGTTACTTCAGTCACACCCGATTGAGTTGGGTCAAACTGAAAATTATCTTTTAGCGTAACATCGTTTGCAACTTCATAAATTTTAAAATTAGACTTTGGCAGGTCATAACGCGCATTGTTTTCAATATCAAAATATTTCGGCACATTATTTTTCGGCTGGTTTAAGTAATATACTAATGTCTCAGTCTTATTATTTTTATCTGTTTCTTTAACAGCACCTGATATGGCTCTATTTTTATGATTGCCATAATCAAAAGTTACATCACTTGTTTTTTGAGTACCAAAGAAATCAAAGGTATTTGATACTGTTGTTTTATCCCCTGGATAATTTTGTCGATGGTCGCTTGTTATCTGTTCAATAAATCCTGTAATATTTGTATATTTCTCAACATTATCATTAAACGTGTACGTTACAGTATTTGTATCCGAATTATAGACTCCTTTGGCAATTTCTACATATTCACCACCTACATAAAGCCGCATTGGAACGATATTTGCCGGTTTTGTAAATGCTCCTGGTTGAACATACTTACCATAACTAACAGTCGTAGTATCTCCTGCTTTGACACTCTCTGGAATATAAAAATCTGCCCTTACTTTTAGATAATCTCCTGACGTCAACCAAACAGCTTGATTTTCTCTTGAAGCGGAGGGTGTCACAGCAAATTTCTTAAGCTGCACTTGCCCATTTACATCAGCAAACATATGTGGTTTAGCATTTTCTTTAGCATATGCCAAGCCAGCAGCTGTGATATTAAGATACAATGCTTCTGGGTCACTTGCTAGCGAGAAGTCAACACGTTCTAGGATACTATCAACATCTTTTGTTTCATACACTTCTGACAGTAAATTACGTACGGTTTGTTTTGGATTTTCTCCACTTGCTATCGCATCAGCAAATACCGAAAAATCACGTGGCAATGTAAATGATTCTGGTAATGTTGATTCACTATTTGCAACATCTTTATTGACCTTTTCTGCTTCTGATTCACGGATTGCTTTTAACGCACGATTAATTTGTTCAACATACGCATTATTATCTATAGATAAACCATAACTATGCGCTAAATTCAAATACGTTTCGTGAGATGAAAAGTCAATTGACGAATGATTCTTTGTTAAAAAGTCATGTAATTCGTTTGGAATTGCTTGTGCTGTCTCTACTGGTTTCGTATGATTGTCAGCCTCATTTTTAGGAACTGATTCCACAACAGCATCTAATTCAGCTTTTTCAGTCTCGGGCTCTGCAACTTCGTTATCTGTGGCCGCTGATTCCGGTTCAGTTGCTTTTGATATTTCTTTACCTGCTTCAATACCAGATTCAGTTTCATTGGATTCTTCAGCAGTTACTTCCTCACTTGCAGCTTCTGCCTTGACACGATCTTCTGCTTCTGACGTGATTTCTTCATTTGACTGTAAAGCTTCTACTTCTTCCGTAGCAGTCTGAACACCTTCTACAGGCGCATCATTTTCTGCAACCGGTAGGCCTAGATCCGGCACCTCATCATCATTTTCACTTACTTGTGCGGTTTGCGATACATCACTATCCACTTCTTGTGCTTTTACATTCACCGTCGAATTTGGGGACATAAAAAATAAAGCTGCAGATACAGCTACTGAAGCTAATCCAAAGCTATACTTTCGATAACCGAAGTTTCGCTTTCGGATTGCTGATTTACGTTCTATTTCTTTTACATTATTCTTTCCAAGCATGATTATCCTCCTTTAGAACCATTACAATATATTACAACCGATTTTACTCCTTTATATTTACGTTGTCAACATTTTTCAATAATTTATACTATAAAAACCCTTGACTTGGGTATTTTTTTGTAAAAATATATTAATTGATATCAATTAATTTATCATTTCATAGAGAAATAACCGAGCTAATAACAATCGCTTAAAAATATATTGGATTTTATTCGTCAATTAGTACAAAAAAGCCTACGCTTCACTTTATCATTCGCAACGGTTTTTGAACAAAGCAAAAGAGGGACCTTTCAGTCCCTCTTTTGTGACTAATCGTAGTAACCATTATATCACAAAGAATGATAGGGTCTCTATTGATTAGCACTCTTCTTCTTTTTTCTTCTTACCTGTTACTAACACTGCGGTTGATAAGCCTAAACGGGAGTTTGACACTTGTAAAAACATCCTGCCCTCCACAAACGCTGTCACAAGGCTTTTTTTTGCACTTTTTTTGTCAACCTTTAGTTTTACCTATTGCGTACATAACGTACACTATGGTATAATGGATATTAAAAGGAGGCATTTTTATGCGAGTTCGAACAGTCAAATCTTCTAATGGTTCCATTTATTATGCAGTTATCCGAGATATAAAGAAAGAAAATGGTAAACGCTCTACACAAATTGTTGAGAATTTAGGTAGTCATAAAAAGCTTCTTCAAGAGCACCCTGAAATGGATCCAATGGATTACGCCAAACAAGTAGCGCGTGAACTAACGGAAAAAGAAAATGAAGGTAAAATCACCTTCATTCACCAATATGACACGAAAAGATTGATTAAACTCGGCGAGTCCAACGGTTTTGATGTAGGTCAACTTTTCCTAGATAAAATATTTTACGAGCTTAAACTCGATAAGTTATGTAAGACACTCAAAGGCTCGTCTAAGATTAGCTTTGATTTAACTGCCATCTTAAAAATGTTGATATCCACTCGCATTCTTTACCCAGGATCTAAACGTAGTTTCCTTACCTTAGCTAAGAACTATTTAACACCTCCTGATATTGATCTACATCAAATCTATCGAGGGTTAGATCTACTCTCTAAGAACATGGAAAAAATACAACAACACGCTTACCTGGCAAGTAAAGAGGTTGTAAAACGCGATACTCAGGTGCTTTTTTACGATTGCACGAACTATTTCTTTGAAATTGAAGAGGAAGATAATTTTCGTAAATATGGAGTGAGTAAAGAACATCGCCCAAACCCTATTATCCAAATGGGATTGTTTATGGACGGATCTGGTATGCCACTAGCTTTCTCGCTCTTTGAAGGGAATAAAAATGAAATCAACTCTCTTAAGCCGATAGAGAAGCAAATCATTAAAGATTTTGAATTGTCTGATCTTATTGTCTGTACGGATGCAGGATTGAGTTCCTTTGCGAACAAACGATTTAATAGTCTCCAAAACCGTCACTATATTACGACGCATTCCATTAAAAAAATGAAAAGGGATCTCGCTGAATGGGCATTAAGTCCAGAGGGGTGGAAGATTTTTGATGGCGATTCAACAACAAAGAAAAAAGATAAAATGCTCTATCATCTTGATGATGTCAACAGACAAATTCAAGCCTATCGTGACGGAAAGACCTCTCCTGATGGACTACGATTAATGAATGCGACTTTTTATAAGGAATCTTGGGAACGGAGAGAACTTAGTCCCGAGGAAAAACAACATCATCTTAAACCATTTGAAGAACGCTATATTGTCACATATTCTCCAAAATATCAACAGTATCAAGCAAATATTCGAGAAAGACAAATTAATCGGGCTTTGAAAAAATTAGAACAAACAGATCCGATGAAAAACACTAATCCCCATTCGCCTAATCGGTTCGTTAAAACGGAGTATGTAACAGAAAATGGGGAAGTAGTGAAGCTAATTTATCGAATCAATCAAGAAGCCATAGATAAAGAAGCGCAATATGATGGATTTTATTGCGTCGCAACCAATTTAGAAAGTTCGATCGAATCAATTGTTGGTATCAATAAACAACGTTGGGAAATTGAAGAGTGTTTCCGAATTTTAAAGACTGAATTTAAAAGTCGTCCGGTATATTTAAGTCGCGAGAATCGCATTCGTGCTCATTTTTTGACATGTTTCCTTTCATTATTGGTTTATCGAATTTTGGAACAACGGATGAAGGACTATACTGTTAGTGAGATTATACAAACATTGCGTGGGATGAGGATTGCAAAAATAGCCGAAGAAGCTTTTGTACCACAGTATACACGCACCGAGATTACTGATAAATTACATGAAATCAGTGGCTTCAGAACAGATTATGAATTCATAGAGAAAAAATCTTTTAAAAAAATTGAAAGACAGATAAAATCGGGGAAATAGTACGCATTTTCGCACAATTCAATTACCCTCTAAAACGTTGATATATCAACGTTTTAGAGGGTTTTCTGCCTTTTTAAGTGTCAAAGACGGGATTATATCACGAAGAATGATAGGGTCTCTATTGATTAGCACTCTTCTTCTTTTTTCTTCTTACCTGTTACTAACACTGCGGTTGATAAGCCTAAACTCATTAATCCGATATATGCGAAATTATGGTTTGTTTCACCTGTATTTGGTAACATTGCTGCTTTTACTGCATTGGTATTTGAAGCTTTTGGTCCTTGTTCATCTGAAGCACTTGGGTTATTTGTATCTTCAGGATTACTTGGTTTGCCTGATTCTTCAGGTCGTTTTGGTTCTTCTGGAGTACTTGGTACTTCAGGTTGTTCTGGTTCATTCGGCTTACCTGGTTCATTCGGTTGACCTGGTTCGCTTGGTTGTCCCGGTTCGTTCGGTTGTCCCGGTTCATTCGGTTGTCCCGGTTCGTTCGGTTGCCCCGGTTCATTCGGTTGTCCTGGTTTGTTCGGTTGCCCCGGTTCATTCGGTTGTCCCGGTTCGTTCGGTTGCCCGGGTTCATTCGGTTGTCCTGGTTCGTTCGGTTGCCCCGGTTCATTCGGCTTACCTGGTTCATCCGGCTTACCTGGTTTGTTCGGTTGCCCCGGTTCGCTTGGTTGATTTGGATTAGTACCTTTATCGATAATAATCACATTAGTATTTCCATTAATATTAATCGTTAAATTAATACCAAGCAGTCTTAACTGATTCATTAATTTTTTGAATTCTTCTAACGAAATTGAGCCTTCACATGGACATTCTTTCGCATTAATAATAATTTGTTGATTAATAATATTAATGTTTGGATGAATTCCTAGTAAGGTTAATTTAGAAAGTAAATCTTCTAATTCTTTCAGTGTTAACGTTTGGTTAATATTAATATTCGTGTTTCCTGAACCCTCTTTACCATCACGTCCGTCTTTACCTGGTTCACCTTTATCGCCCTTATCGCCTTTTTCACCTTTCTTGATGATGGTTTCTGTTTTACTACCATCTGAATTAGTGATTGTAATTGTATGGCTACCGTCTTCATTTTGCTTAACGTCTACAGTTGGAGACTTGCCATCCTTGCCGTCCTTACCGTTTTTAACTGTTGTTTCAGTCTTACTGCCATCTGAATTGATAATAGTGATTGTGTGGCTGCCGTCTTCATTTTGTTTAACGTTTACAGTTGGAGACTTACCGTCTTTGCCGTCTTTACCATTTTTAACAATGGTTTCTGTTTTGCTGCCGTCCGCATGGTTGACAGTAATGGTATGGCTGCCATCGGCATTTTCACGGACATCTATGGTTGAAGATTTGCCATCCTTACCATCTTTACCGTTCTTCACAATGGTTTCAGTCTTGTTTCCGTCTGAATTGGTAATCGTAATAGTGTGGCTGCCATCAGCATTTTGTTTAATGTCCACTGTTGGAGACTTGCCGTCTTTACCGTCGCGTCCATCACGTCCATCTTTACCTGGTTCGCCTGGCTTACCATTTCTAACGATTGTTTCCGTTTGAGTGCCATCGGCATTCGTTATGGTAATTGTATGACTGCCATCATCGTTTTGTTTAACGTCTATTTTCGGTGATTTTCCGTCTTTGCCATTCTCACCGTCTTTACCATTTTTAATCGTTGTTCTGGTTTTGATTCCATCAGCATTTGTAATCGTGATTGTATGACTACCGTCTTCATTTGGCTTAATATCTACGGTTGGAGACTTACCATCCTTACCGTTTTGTCCGTCACGACCATCTTTGCCTTTGTCGCCTTTTTCACCTTTCTCACCATTTTTAATAATTGTTTCAGTTGTCTTACCATCTGCATTGGTGATTTTAATTGTGTGACTGCCGTCTTCATTTGGTTTAACTTCGACTTTCGGCGTTTTTCCATCTTCACCATCAAATACAAACTCACGATTAAGTACGACATTAGTATCACGGTCACGGACGACTACCCAAGTTCCTGTTTTACCATTATGTGTACCACGTTCTGTTGTTACAGTTACTGAACGTCCATCTTTTCCGTTTTGTCCATTTTTACCTGGTTCACCTTTTGGTCCGGCTGGGCCTTGTGCACCTGGCTTGCCGTCATTACCATCACGTATGATTTGACGACCTGTTTCGATTTCTTTACCATCCGGAGTAATCTTATAAGTGATGATTGTATAGGTGCCATCTCCGTTTTTCTTGACTTCGATACGGCTTGAAGTGCCGTTCTCACCATTTTTGCCATCCTTACCTGGCGCGCCTGGCGTTCCTTTTTCGCCATTCTTAACAACTATTGTCTTATTAGTTCCATCAGGATTTTTAATAGTAACAGTATAACTTCCATCTTTATTTTCTTTAATATCTATTGATGGAGAATTACCGTCTTTACCATTTTCACCTGGTTTTCCAGCCGGACCTTGGGGTCCCATCGGTCCTTGTGGACCTGGTCGTCCGTCTTGGCCTGGTACTCCTGGTGAGCCATCTCGACCTGGTATTCCTGGTGCTCCCTGTGGTCCCTCTGGTCCTCGTGGGCCGGCCGGACCTTGTGCACCCGGTTCGCCTTTTTCACCTGGTGTCCCCGCTGGACCTTGTGGTCCCGTTGGACCAGTTGGGCCTTGAGCACCACGTTCTCCGTCTTTTCCGGGTTTCCCGGCTGGACCCGCAGGTCCCATTGGTCCTGTTGGTCCCGCTGGACCGGCCGGACCTTGAGCGCCATCTTGTCCTGGTTTTCCATCTGCACCATTTTTTCCAGGTGTTCCTTCTGGTCCTTGCGGGCCTCGTGGGCCTTGTTCACCTTTTTCACCTGGTTCACCCTTTGGTCCTTGTGGTCCAGCTGGGCCGGCCGGGCCTTGTGCGCCTGGCTTGCCTTCGCGACCTGGCACTCCTGGTGAGCCATCTCGACCATCTTCACCTTTCTCGCCTGGGACTCCTTGTGGACCTCGTGGGCCTACTGGACCGGCTGGGCCTTGTGCACCATCTTTGCCGGGTGCGCCATCTGCTCCGTTTTTACCTGGTTCACCTTTGGCTCCATCTCGTCCCGGTTTTCCAGGGTCACCTTGTGGGCCCGCTGGACCACGTTCGCCTTTCTCACCTTGGTCGCCTTTTTCACCTTGGTCGCCTTTTTCACCTTGGTCGCCTTTTTCACCTGGTTTTCCGGATGGACCTGCAGGTCCCATTGGGCCAGCTACACCATCTTTTCCATCCTCGCCTTTAGGGCCGGCTGGGCCTACCGGGCCTGGTAAACCTTGCTTACCTTCTCGCCCTGGCACTCCCGGTGCTCCTTGTGGACCTTCTGGTCCCATTGGTCCTTCAGGTCCGGCTGGACCACGTTCACCTGGTTCACCTTTGGCTCCATCTTGTCCCGGTTTTCCAGGGTCACCTTGTGGGCCCGCTGGGCCACGATCGCCCTTTTCTCCTCGATCGCCTTTTTCTCCTGGTGTCCCGGATGGACCTTGTGGTCCCGTTGGACCAGTTGGACCTTGTTCGCCTCGTTCTCCATCTTTTCCGGCCGGACCCGCAGGTCCCATTGGTCCTGTTGGACCCGCTGGGCCTTGTGGGCCAATTGGTCCCGCTACACCATCTTTGCCGTCTTCGCCTTTAGGACCGGCTGGACCTTGTGGTCCCGCTGGGCCGGCCGGGCCTGGTAAACCTTGCTTACCTTCTTGACCTGGTACTCCTGGAGAACCATCTTGACCGGCTTCACCCTTCTCACCCGGAACTCCTTGGGGACCTTGTGGACCTGCTGGTCCCGCTGGTCCGCGTTCGCCATCTTTTCCTGGTGCGCCATCTGCACCTTTTTCACCTGGAGCACCATCTTTTCCATCTTCGCCTTTTGGTCCCATCGGTCCTATTGGTCCTTGTGGCCCGGTTGCTCCATCTTTACCATTTAAGCCATCTTGACCGGGTTTGCCTTGTGGTCCCGCTGGTCCAGTTTCACCCTTGTCTCCTTTGGGACCTTGTGGACCCGTTGGACCCGGTTTTCCTTCTGCTCCATCTCGTCCTGGTTTTCCTTCTGGTCCGGCTGGACCTCGGGCTCCAGTTTCACCTTTTTCGCCTGGTTTTCCTGGTAAACCTTGTTCGCCTCGGTCACCTTTGGCTCCGTCTTTCCCTGGTATTCCTGGGGCTCCTTCCGGTCCACGTTCACCTCGGTCGCCTTTGGCTCCTGGTGTTCCCGGTTCACCTTTCGGTCCCGCTGGTCCAATCGCTCCGGCTTCTCCTTTATCACCTTTGACTCCTGGAGCTCCTTTGGGACCTTGTTCTCCAGTTTCACCCTTGTCTCCTCGTGGACCTTGGGGGCCTTCTGGTCCGGCTGGACCGGCTGGGCCTTGTTCTCCATCTTTTCCTACAGGACCTTGCGGTCCAGCTGGACCCATTG
Organism: Aerococcaceae bacterium zg-1292; assembly: GCA_016126655.1. Lineage (GTDB taxonomy): Bacteria > Bacillota > Bacilli > Lactobacillales > Aerococcaceae > Globicatella. The sequence continues at coordinate 2,146,203 of CP065955.1, forward strand.
GACCTGGTTCGCCTCGGTCGCCTTTGGCTCCGGCTTCACCTGGGGTTCCTTGGGGGCCTTGTTCTCCAGTTTCACCCTTGTCTCCTTTTGGACCTCGGGGACCCATTGGGCCAGCTACTCCATCTTTTCCTGGTGCGCCATCCGCACCTTTCTCACCTGGTGCTCCGTCTTTGCCATCTGCACCTTTTGGTCCTGCTGGGCCCATTGGACCTGGTTTTCCTTCTGCTCCATCTCGTCCCGGTTTCCCTTCCGGTCCTTGTTCACCTCGGTCACCTTTGGCTCCTGGTTTTCCTTCTGGTCCGACCGGTCCGACTGGGCCCACATCGCCTTTTTCACCTTTAGCTCCGTCTTTCCCCGGTATTCCTGGGGCTCCTTGGGGACCTTGTTCTCCAGTTTCACCCTTGTCTCCTCGTGGACCTTGGGGGCCGGCTGGTCCGCGTGCACCGTCTTTTCCTGCGTCACCTTGTGGTCCGCGTGGTCCTTCAGGTCCCGCTGGGCCTCGTTCTCCACGTTCGCCTCGTTCACCTTGTTTTCCATCTTTTCCTGCAGGTCCTTGTGGACCGGCTGGACCTTGCTCACCTTTAGCTCCAGCTTTACCAGGCGCTCCGTCTTTTCCATCTACACCTTTTGGACCTTGTTCTCCACGTTCACCTTTGGCTCCCGCATCTCCTTTTGGTCCGACTGGACCTTGCGGTCCGGCTGGGCCAACTTCACCCTTGTCACCTTTCGGACCTTTCTCACCTGGTGTTCCATCTTGTCCGGCTTCGCCTTTCGGACCACGTGGACCTTGTGGACCCATTGGTCCAACCTTACCATCTTTCCCTGGCGCACCATCTTGACCGTTCTCACCGTCTTTTCCATCTGGTATAAAGGTGCGTTTCACCTCTTCATAACGATCTTGATAAACATCATATTGTTTAACAATTACAAATTTACCAGATCTACCATTCTGCTCACCAGGTTCTACGTCGACCATTGGGATTTTGGGTATTCTTGGTACTTCAGGAGTTTTCGGTCCAGGAATAATCGTTGAACTGCCATCATTATACGAAATTTTAACGCTACCATCAGGTTGAGGTTCTGTTTCAGTAATAGACTTCATATTATATTGAAATTTTTCATCTTGACCTTCTTGAATAACCTCTTCAGATACCTTTTTCCAGTATTGCCCTCTGAAATAATTGAAGTTTTCTTTAGTAAAATTAAGTCTATTTTTCGGATCCACATGCTTATATAAAACACGCGTACGTTTATCTTTACCATTTTGAACTTTTTTTATTGTTCCAGCCGGAATATTTGGATTGTATTCAAATTCAGTTTTAAAACTTTCGTCTTCAACCGTCATTTCGTATAACTCTTTATTCCCCTCTGGATTTACTGGCGGCGTTGGTCCTGGATCTGGTACTGGGTCTGGACCAGGCTTAGGTTTTGGTTTCGGAACAGCCGAGTTCGGTGGAGAAGCAGGCAAAGTTCCCGACCCATCCGACACACTATCTTGTGATTTTATATTAATAACTTGCCCTTTTCCAATTTGTCTATTTTTACTAGTTTGTAATGCACTGACAATTTTGCCATTAGCATTATAATTTTTTACAGGAGCTTCTGCAACTACAACATAACGACCATTCGAAGTGTTTGGTAATGTTAAACGTGTAGTTTTCCCAAGGTACGTATTAACTTCTTTCGTACTTATTTCTTTAACTTCAGTCACTCCTGATTGTTCAGGATTAAATTGGAAGTTTTCTTTCAACTGAACATTGCCTTTTACTTCGTATACTTTGTACTTAATTCTCGCCATATCATAACGATCATTATTTTGCATATCAAAATATTTCGGATTATTTTTCCCTGATTGGTTCAAATAATAGACTAACGTATCTTTTTTGCTGTTTTTGTCTATTTTAGTAAGTGCACCATTAATTGCTTCGTCTTTATGGTCTCCATAATCGAACATTACGTTTTTTGTTTCTGTTTCACCAAAAAAATTAAAATCATTTGGTACTGACTTTTTATTCCCTGGATAGTTTCCACGATGATCACTTGCTACCTGCTGGATAAAACCTTTAATACCCGTATATTCTTCTACTTTTTCATTAAATGTATAGGTTACTTTGTTTGTCTCTGGATCATATACTCCTTCAGCAATTACTATATATTTCCCATCAATTGAAATTCGCATTGGAACAATAGGTGCCGGATACGTCAATCCTCCTGGTTGAACATATTTTCCGTAGTCAACTGTCGTAGTATCCCCTTTTTTCACAGTATCATCCACAGAGAATTCGGCTTTAACCTGTAGGTGATCTCCTTCTGTTAAATGAACCGCGCCACCTGGTCGTGTTGCCGTTGACGAAGTAGCAGTCAAACTTGTCAGTTTCACCTTATCATTCACATTCGTTGCGAACACATGTGGTTTAGCATTTTCTCTCGCATAAGCTAATCCTGCAGCTGCAATATTGCGATACAGTGCCTCGGGGTCATTTACTAGTGAGAAATCAACACGTTCTAAAATGCTATAAACGACTTTTGATTCATAAACTTCTGATAGTAATTGACGTACTGATTGTTTTGGGTCGTTGCTTTTCGCAATCGCATCAGCAAATGCTGAAAAATTACCTGGTAATGGTAGCTTTTCCGGTAACACTGATTCGCTATTTACAGTCTCAGTTTTACCTTTTTCTGCTTCAGATTTACGAATGGCTTTCAATGTCCGTTCAATTTGTTCAACATACGCATTGTTTTCAACAGATAGTCCATAATTACGCGCTAAGTTCAAATACGCTTCTTTCGTTGAAAAATCAATTGAAGAGTGATTTTTACTTAAGAAATCATATAATTCATTCGGAATGTTTTCATCTGCTTTTTCGGCATTGGCATCAACATCTGTTGTCGCTTCAGTCGTTGATTGGTCTTTCGGTTTTTCAGTGACTGATTCTCCAGCTTCTGTCGTTGTTTCTTTAACAGTTTCTGGTTTCGATTCTACTTCGGTCACTTCCGGACGTGTTTCTGCTGGGGTCTCAGTTGTTGATTCAGGTTCTGCCGCTTTTGATACTTCAGCAGCTGCTGCTTCATTATTGGTGTCCGCTCCATTACTTTCTGTCGCAACTTCTTCTTTCGAGTCAGTTATTTCTTCTGCTGCAAGCTGTGGTTCAACGACTGACGCCTCATGTTCCTCAGTTGGTAAATCTAAATCCGGTACTTCATCATCCACATTTTCGTTTGTTTGTGATGATTGTGGTGATTCACTGTCCATCTCTTGTGCTTTAACGTCTGCCAATGCATTTGGAGACATGAAAAATAGAGCCGCAGAGACAGCTACTGATGCCAGTCCAAAGCTATATTTTCGATACCCGAAATTGCGCTTTCTAATTGCTGCCTTGCGCTCTCTTTCATTTATATTATTTTTGCCGAGCATGATGTTCCTCCTTAGAATTATTGTATTTAAACATCGTCTATCATTTCAATTTATCGTTAATTTAATTACTTAATATTGTTGCAAACATATCCTCGATGAAGTAGTAAAAAATCGATGGAATAGGTTCATTGTTTAGCATCAAATATAGTTGTTCCATATATCTCCTCCTTGGTTCTCTCTGGTATGTTCTATATTTAACCTTGAAATCAAGCAAATCATCTTTACTTTTTTCAATGAAAATTATATTGATTCTAACTAAAACGAAGTTAAAATGATACAGTTTAGATTGTTATGCTAAAACAGCAATCTACCGGTAATTATATAAGTATGATAAAAAACTTTGTGAAAAATCAGACATCTAGTGTGTGATTCTTGTTGGCTTAGGTTGACTTGCCGTCCGCTTCAAAAGACGCCTTTGGGCGGCACTCGTACGCAATTCCTTTCTCCAGTGGGGCAAGTCAGAGCACCCGCGTTCACACTATGAAAACTTGTTTACTTCATGGTTTATCATCCGAATAATTTCGCAATCAACTTTGTATTTATCATTTCCCTATTCTCAAAAACACACAAAAAAGACACTCTAAAAAAAATCAGAGTGCCTGTTATTATTTATATATTTTAGTACCAACCATTGGCTTCCCAGAAAGTTTTTGCTGCTTCCCATGAACCATAACGGTTAAGAACATATTGGTCTGCTACTTTTTCTTGATTTTCACGTGATAAATCACCGTTCAAATAAGAAGCAGTTAATTGGTAACGGCCATAGAATTTTCCAGTTGGATTCCAGATTTCATAGTTGCCACCCGATTCTTTCATCGCAATCCATTCTTTTGCTTCTGAAATAATACCACCGTATTGGTTTAAGCCTGAATTACTTGCAGCTGGTGCTGCTTGAGTAGTAGGTTCTTCAACTTCCGGTGCGGGTGCTTCTTCGGACTCTTCAGCAGGTGCTTCTGGTGCTGCTGATGTTGTCGGTGCGGGTGCTTGCGTAGTTTCTTCAACGACTGGTGCTTGAGTGGTTGTTGGCGCTGCAGTTGTTTCTTCAGCAGCTGGCGCTTGAATGGCCGCTGGCGCTACAGTTGTTTCTTCAGCAGCTGGCGCTTGAGTGGTTGCTGGCGCTACAGTTGTTTCTTCGACAGCTGGCGCTTGAGTGGTTGCTGGCGCTACAGTTGTTTCTTCAGCAACAGGCGCTTGCGTTTCCTCTACTGGCGCAGTGGTTTCTTCAGCAACTGTTTCTGCTGCTTCAGTAGTTTCTGCTGGTTTTTGTGCACTGACCCATTCTGCTGTTTCTGGTACTGCATAACCTGATGTTGGTGCAACTGTATACGTTTGAGGTTGTTCACTTGATGGATTGACATAAGATAATGTATTTGTTTTGTGATTAAAATACAATACAGAGCCCGCTTGGATAAAGTTCGCATCCGCTATCGCATTGATTGACGCTAACTCTTCAACAGTATAACCCGTCGCTGCAGCGATTGTACTCAATGTGTCGCCCCATTGGATGACGTATACACCGGACTCGTTAGTTTTTAACGATTCACGTACTTCACTTTCTGAACGTTGTGTCCATGTTTGCGCAAGCGCAGTATTTAAATTAAATGTAGCTAACGACAAAATTGCTGTCGTCGCCATAATTTTTAAAGTTTTTTTCATCATTGATTAGTTCTCCTTTTGCATATTATTTAAACCTTTTCGTCTAAATAAATCATTGCCTATGAAACTATTGTACATGATATCAGCGATATTAAAAGGCTTTTACCTTAACTGTAAGTCATCCTTAATCAGTTTGTGCACTGGCGCAAGATTTCTGTAATAAATTGTCACCCAAAGATTATTTTGTCATCATTCCGTAATAGAGTGCCTGTTTATTTTTAGTCAAATATCCTATTATGTCGTATGATTAGCAGTCAAAATAATTGCGATCTTTACAAATAAAGCGCTATACTAAAGTGAAGACAAGAATTACGGAGGGATAATAATGGAAAAATATACTAAACCTGATATTTGGCAATGGCAACAACCTAATGAAGAACGCAGCGGTAATCGTCCGACTGCTGGCGCACGATTTGAACAAACATTACCTGTTGGAGAGGCCCCACACCAAGTGTATTCTCTCGGCACACCCAATGGAATTAAAGTAGCGATAATGTTTGAAGAGTTAAAAGCGTTAGACATTCAAGACGCTGCGTATGACTTATATCAAATCAGTATCGGCAACGGAGACCAGTTTGGTACGGACTTTGTCAGCATCAACCCCAACTCTAAAATCCCTGCACTGGTAGATTACTCTACCCAGACACCATTACGCATTTTTGAATCCGGGTCCATCCTATTATATCTGGCTGAGAAATTTCAACAATTCATTCCGCAAGATATCGCTGGTAGAACTGAAACACTAAACTGGGTATTCTGGCAGACCGGTGCTGGGCCGTATATCGGTGGTGGTTTTGGTCATTTCTTCCATTACGCACCGTATGATATGGAGTATCCAATCGACCGCTTTACGATGGAGACAAAACGCCAATTAGATTTATTAGACCAATTACTCAGTAAACGCGACTACATCGCTGGCGATACGTATACAATTGCTGATATGATGATTTGGCCGTGGTATGGTCGCTTAGTTCAAGGTCAGTTGTATGATGGTTCTGATAAATTTTTAGCTGTAGAACAGTATCAACATCTCAATCGTTGGGCTGAGCAAATCCGTCAACGTCCAGCTGTACAACGCGCACTTGAAGTGCCTTACCAATCATTGTAAAAACTAAAAGGTGCCGACTGAAGTCAGCACCTTTTTATTGTGACAGGCTAAAGTCATAGACCAAAAATAACACCAAACTTTTCAATGAAAGCTTGATGTTATCACTATGCCAAAGGTCGGGGGCGAACCGACACGCCCGTGAAGTCACTGGATTTTGAGCACTGATGATTGCATATATAATTGGTAAGAAAACGTCATTTTATTGAGTACTATAGCTATTTCAAACGAATTACATCATATAATTTGAACTTAAAACAGCCTGAAGGAGTGTCAATCCCCACAGCATTTATCACATTTTTCACCTCTAAAAATACTTCCTATAGAAATTCACTAAACATCAAAAAGGGCAATCAACTTGCCCTTTTTTCTCCCTTAATACTCATTAAATGGAAGATTGAATAACTTATCTGATTTTTTGTTTAATAATTTCTAAACGCCTAGCTTATCTTTTAATACTTCAGTTAGGGTGGCAGAAAAATTAATACCCACTTCTTCTGCAAGCATATTAATATATTTAGGAATTGTTAACGTCTTTTTAATAAGCTTATTCTCAAATTTAGCGCGCGCAATAGCAACATTAGCTTCAATAGGAATCAATAAGTCACCATCTTCTAAGTTTATATCTTTAGGCTCAGAAGGTTCTGGAATCTCATCCCCTTCATCTTCAGCAATGACTAACCACCCCTCTAATAAATCTTTTGCCATGTGTAAAGCATCGGACATTGTGTCACCAAATGTAAAAGCACCATCTAGGTCCGGAAATGACACGTTATAAGCACCATCTTCATAACTAAAAATCGCATAGTATAAATACATTTTATCACTCCTTAATTATTTTTGAGATAGAACGCTTGCGGGCTAGGTCAAGCCCGCTTGCTTAATAATCCTTTTCGCTGTTTTTAATGGTATATCTTTCTTTGGGTGAGGGATTGTCACCTTACCTTTCTTTGAATGATGTTGATAATGATAGTGACTTCCTTTTGTTGCTACTTTATACCATCCATCTTTTTCAACCATTTTAATTAGCTCCTTAGAGTTCATGCCATAACATCTTTCTACATTTATATTTTAACACGTATTTTCATACGTGTAACTAGTTTTTATCGATCGCACCCGCATAGCGGCTACACATGATTGCAGTCGTTCCGATATGACTCAACACACTCGTCGCCTAGGTGCTTTGAAAAGCACCACGGTGCATTCTCACATTATCTAACGACACCTATTGGTCGTCAGTTAACTTTCGACACCTAATAGCATTCAATTCTGTCACAAACCCCATCGCATATAGCACCTTTTCAATTGTTCAACTCAGTGCCTACTTAAATATCGCATTCACTTTGTCGGCAACTATTTGTTGTTGCGCCTCAGTAGAAATTTCTGCCGTACCATCTCCTTTTTGCGGTCCATAATTACCAAACTGGGCATGATTCCCGCCATCAATCACCTTGACTTCGGCAGTACTCGGCAAGCGTTTTAACGCATCTGTCCAATTTTGACTATTCAGTACTTTGTCGTTAGTGCCATATAGCGACAGCACCGGATAGTTAAGCTGCGACACATCTGTCTGCTCCGACGGATAACTTGCTAATAGCGCCAAGCCAACTACTTGTTTATTTTCTGTCGCTACTTGACTGGCAACTACGCCACCTAGCGAATGTCCCATAACAATCAGCTGCGTACGTTGTTCTGCTTTGATAATTGCTTCTGCTTGTTTACGCGCAAATATTGGCAAATCCAGTGGAGCATCAATGATATACACGTCTTTATGCCCCTTTGACAATGCTTTAGCTAAAGGCAGATAGGCTTTAGCATCTACCAGTGCTCCTTGATAAAAAATAATGGGTGCACCACTTTCATCTTTTACATCTACGTGCCAGCCATAATTTGTTTTAATAGCCCCGTCTGTTGTTACACTTGCATCTGCTTGGTAGCGCATCATTTGAAATAATACAGTTACTCCTATCAACAGTATCATCATAAGACTTATTACAATTTTGATTACTTTCTTCATTTCGACTCCCTCTTAGTATTTTGTTCTCTCCATTCAGTATATCATTACAATCATCTAACAAAATAATGTTTTATCACTTCTTCATAGAAAAAACAAAATACCAACTTTTTCCGGAGAATGGTGCCTGCTCCGACAGCTTGTGGCTTCCTATAAAATGTCAAAGAGCAAAAAAATTCGCCGTAACGATAAGCTAGCTCCTGGCCAACTCTACCGTTACAGCGAATGTTACATTGTCATTTTACGCTTCGACTGCGTTTGCATTAACTGCTTCATTAAAATACGTTTGGGTATCCAATTGATTTTCGCTATTAGCAACATAAATTGCAGTGGCACTGTCGCCGACCACATTTAACGCGGTTACGAGCATTTCAATCGGACGGTTAATCGCTAAAATTAAAGCATAAGCTGCCAATGAGGCTGGATTACTATAGCCCATACCACTTAAAATCGTAAACAGAATCACACCACCTGCACCTGGCGCTGCCGGTGTCCCGACTGAAGCCACCAGTGCTAAGACAGAAATCGTCAAAATGTTCCAATAGGATAATTGATAGCCCGCACTTGATGCGACAAAAATTGCTGCAATCACTTGCATAATTGCTGTCCCATTCATGTTAATTGTCATCCCTAATGGTAAGACAAACGAGGTTATATCTTTATCGACACCTAATTCTTCTTGGGCCACTTTCATATTTAATGGTAAAGTCGCCGCACTTGATGAGGTTGAAAATCCAAAAATAGCTACTTCACTGATTTTACGCACAAACGGCAGTGGATTTATTTTAGCCATCAGTTGAATAAACAATGCATAACCGACAGTTAAAAATAATAGTAAACTAAAGGTAGTTACCAACATATAAATCGCGGCTGGTTTTAAGTAATCAACACCATAACTGGCAATGGTTCGAATTAATAACAATGCTACGGATACTGGCGCTAAGGTCTGAATTACAAAATTTAAAAACACAGTTACAATTTTATTTATCTCTTCAACTAATTTTTGCATCAGTGTCAACTCATTATGATAGCGATTGATGATTAAGCCTAAGCATACCGATAAAAAGACAATCGCCAACACACTCGTATTACTTGTAAAGGTGCCTGCTAAATTATTAGGAAACATATTGAGCAACACATTGAGCGGATTACTCCCGGTTGCGCCGGTTGCGCCTTCAATCGCAAGCTGTGACACATTAAACCACCCTAATTTCATCACAGCATATCCAATGATAGACGCCATTAATAATGCTGCAATGGACGTGGTTAGAAAGCCTCGAATCGTTTTAAAGGAAATGCGTCCTAATTTTTCGGTGTCTTTAATATGAACCATCGCTAACGTAATACTAGTAAAGACCATCGGCACGATAACTAACTGCAGTAAGCGCACAAAGACTTGACCAACGATATAAAATAGACCTAGTGCATTTTCATTACCTTCAGCGGTAATATCCGCAAATAACCACTGATTAATCGCGGTCCAAGCGCCTGGATTATGAACAGATAAGTGTTGTCGCAGCAGTAGAAACACCAACCCAATAACCAAACCGCTGATTAATGATACAACCATCTTCTGTGCAAACGATAATTTTTTCATACGTCCTCCTTGTATTTTGGTTCGCTTGGACTGCTTCGTTAACCACTTTACAGAGTGATTGCAGTCCATAGGTACTGCTATAACTTCAACTCCAGTGATTCAAAGCAAAAACGTCCGCGCTCACACTTTGTTTTAACGTGCCATGCACTTTTTAACGCGGAAAAAACCAAAACAAAAGACCTTGATGAAGATACACCAAGGCCTACTAAGACAGTTCAACTGATACTTATTATTTGCCTTGCTCGCCTCTCGGACGAATTTAAAGGTTTTTTCTGATTTGAATTCTACCATTAATTGACTAAATGTGCAAATTATTTCCGCAAATAATTGACAAGCGGCTTATTCTCATTTATTTGGTAGCTATCCCGAATTGAAACTGATTGATAGACTGACTAACTTACTATTACAATTTAGAAAATAATTAAGTATCGAAAAATAAAGTCTACGTTACACGCTGAATTTTCAAGTTCATAACGTCCCTTTAGTTTCTTGCTATTGTTACGGTTTACGTCAATAACCACCAATGTTTTTATCATTATATTGACGCTAATACATAAATTGCTGTGTTTATCCAGATGAAAATATTGATAAATCAATATTTATTCTCACCATTTATTCCGGAATTTAGGCGATACGCTTTTTAGTGACCAACTTATACCATTCTCACTCACACAAAAATGCTTGAGCAGCCTATCTTCTCGCCACCCAAGCATCTTCCTACAACTACATCCACTTAGAATAATCGTCATTTTCCATCGCTTCAACTGTCCCTAATAAATAGCCATTACCTACTTGAGAGAAGAAGTCGTGATTACTTGTACCTGTTGAGATACCATTCATCACAATCGGGTCAACGTCGTCAGCAGTGTCCGGAAATAGTGGGTCAAAGCCTAAGTTTTGCAAGGCTTTGTTCGCATTATAACGGACAAATGTTTTTACTTTTTCTGTCCAACCGATTTCATCATAAATCATTTGCGTGAATTTTGATTCGTTTTGATATAAGTCAAAGGTCAATTGATAGACCCAAGCTTTCAATTCTTCTTGCTCACTTTCTGATAAACGTTCGTAACCGAGTTGGAATTTATACCCAATATAGGTTCCATGCACTGACTCATCACGAATAATTAACTTAATAATTTCTGCGACATTAGCCAATTTATTGTTACCTAAATAATACAAAGGCGCAAAGAATCCTGAATAGAACAAAAAGGATTCCAATAAAACACTCGCTGCCTTAGCCTGTAAGTCCGTTCCATTTTGATACGCATCATTAATTTTTTGCGCTTTAAATTGCAGTACCTCATTGGAATTCGTCCAATTAAAAATCGACTCAATTTCTGCTTTCGTATTTAATGTACTAAAGATAGACGAATAACTTTTTGCATGGACAGATTCCATAAATTGAATATTATTCAATACTGCCTCTTCATGCTGTGTCCGCACCGCTAAACGTAAACGTTCAATCGCGTCTTCTGATTGCAAGGTATCAAGTAGCGTTAAACCACCGAACACCTTACCAATCATATCTTTTTCAGCATGGGACAGTGTACGCCAATCGTCTAAATCATTCGACAAAGGAATACGTGTATCTAACCAAAACTGCTCGGTCAACTTTTCCCATGTTAATTTATCCACCATATCTTCAATTTGATTCCAGTTAATCGCTAAATATGGATTTTCAACTTCTTTCGACATTTTATTATCACTCCTTATTGCTCAATGTATGACTGATTATTCCCCGATTAAATTGAGCACGACTCACACGCATTGCTGCCAACCTCATCGCCATCATCCGTAAACGTCCGCACATAATAAATCGACTTAATGCCTTTTTTCCAAGCATAATGACGTAAAATATTTAAGTCGCGGGTTGTCATTTTATTGGTACGCCCTGCTTTCCATTCATACATTCCTTCGGGAATTTCACTGCGCATAAATAATGTAAGTGACATTCCTTGGTCAATATGTTTTTGTGCTGCTGCGTAGACATCAATCACTTTACGCATATCAATATCATAAGCCGATTTATAATACGGCAAAGTCTCATTCGATAGATGCGGTGCAGGGTAATAAGTTTTACCCGTCTTTTTCTCTTGACGCTCCTCGATTAAGCGCGTAATCGGATGTAGTGACGCACTTGTTTCATTCACATAGCTAATTGAACCTGTTGGAGCAATCGCCATACGGTTTTGATGATACAATCCAGTAGCTTGTACCTTTTCTTTGAGTTCTTGCCAATCTGCTGCCGTTGGCATTGGAACATTTTTCATAATCGCTGCCACCTTTTCAGATTGGATGACAAATGGGTTGGCGATATACGCGTCAAAGTATTCGCCAGTTGCATAAGTTGATTTTTCAAAATTATCGAAACGCACACCGCGCTCGGTCGCTAATTGATTGCTGGATACTAAGGTGTAATAGTTTAAGGCATAAAAATATGCTTCGGTTAACTCAATCGATTCCGGTGAGCCATAGTGCATTTGATTTAAAGCGAATAAAGTGTGTAGCCCCATACCACCTAAACCAATCGTATGTGCTTTGTCATTGCCATTTTTAATTGTCGGCACAGTTTCAATACTTGAGTGGTCGGTTACATACGTTAATGCTCGAACAGCTACATCCACCGATTGTGCAAAGTTTGGTGATTGAATCATATTCGGGATATTGGTTGAGCCTAAATTGCAGCTAATATCTGTACCAAGTACTTCGTATTCTTGACGGTCATTGATATGAGACGGCAATTGCACTTGTAGAATTTCCGAACACAAATTACTCATCGTAATCATGCCGTCAATCGGGTTGGTGCGGTTGGCAGTATCAATATTGACAATATAAGGATACCCTGACTCTTGTTGTAATTTACTGATTTCATTTTCTAATTCACGTGCCGAAATTTTCGACTTGCGAATCTCTGGATTGTTAACGATATTATCGTATTCTTTCGTAATATCTAAATAAGCAAATGGCACGCCATATACCCGTTCAATGTCATACGGACTAAATAAATACATCGGGTCATCATTGGCTGCTAATTCATAGAATTTATCTGGAACAACTAAGCCGAGTGATAATGTTTTGACACGTATTTTTTCATCAGCATTCTCTTTTTTGGTTGATAAGAAAGAGACAACATCTGGATGGAACACATTAAGGTACACGGCACCTGCACCATTACGCTGACCTAATTGGTTGGAATAGCTAAAACTATCTTCTAACAATTTCATTACTGGCACGACGCCACTTGACGCATTTTCAATTTTTTTAATGGGGTCGCCGGCTGCACGTAGATTCGATAGGTTAACACCAACACCACCACCAATTCGTGACAATTGCAAGGCAGAATTAATTCCGCGTCCGATACTATTCATATCGTCACTCAACTGGATTAAAAAGCACGATACTAATTCTCCACGGCGTTTACGTCCCGCATTTAAAAAGGTTGGTGTTGCAGGTTGATAACGTTGAGCAATCATTTCGTCACGCAATTTTTCAGCCAATGACTCATCGCCATCAGCTAAAAATAACGACGCAAATACAACACGGTCTTCATATCGTTCTAAATAACGTTGTCCATCATTGGTTTTTAATGCATACTGCGTATAAAATTTAAAAGCAGACATAAACGATTTAAAGCGGAACTTCATCGCATACGTGTCTTTCATCATTTTTTTGACAAATTCACGCGAATACTTTTCGATAAAGTCACGCTCTAAATACTCATTATCCATTAGATATTCTAATTTCTCATCTAAGGTGTAGAAAAATACCGTATTTGGATTCACATGTTCTAAAAAGTAGGCACGTACCGCTTCTTTATCTTTATGGAGCGGAATCTGATTATTAATCGGACGATTCAACTCATTATTCAATTTAAAGTACGTTACTTCTTTCGCCTTAGTCGCTAGTCTTGGTTTTTCCAAGTTTCTCCACCTCTTCTTTTAATTTTTTTACATCATTGGCATTGCCTTGAAATTCAAATAAATGTAATATTGGCACATTAAAGTCACGGCTCAAGTCTTTGGCAGTAAAACAGTATAAGGTATTAAAGTTGACATTGCCACCGCCAGCGACACCTTGTAAATAATGCCGATTATTGCCCGTTTCGACAAATTCCCATAACAAATCGGTCACTTCACGTTCGTACGTAGGCGCGACAATAATATACGGTTCCGTCACTTCCAACATTGGTGTATCAGCAAACAGTTCGATTGCCGGCCAGTCGAATTTCTTAATAAAGCGACGTGTTTGCCCCGTCAACGATAGATAAACCATTAACATAAAATCCCTCCAGTTTTTAGGATGATGACTCTGAGCCAATAGACAAAAAAACGACGGAGTGCCCTAGCACTCCTAGCTTGTAGTCGAATAGACATCTATTCTGCTCATACGAACCTTTCTTGTTATCAATTTGAATTTACAAAATACATTGACAACATTCACTCATCTATATTAGCACCGCCTAAGTTAAAAAGCAACAAAGAAGACCTTATCTTGTATTGAAACACTCAATCAAACACAAGATATTGTGTTTGATTGAGTGAATGTCAAGCACTATGGTCATTACGTTTAGTTAAACACATGTCTGGCACTACGGTTTTCATGTTTGATTGAGCACTTGTTAAGCACTACGGCTATTGTGTTTGGATAAACACGTGTCTGGCACTACGGACATTAATTTGGATTAAGCACGCATCTGACACTACGGTTATTAAGATAAACACAAGGCACTAGATTGGTAACAATACGGTCCCACGCAATAACTCGTTATTTGTTTTCACTACTCATCCGCCCAACCTATTTCAAAGTAATGGTCACCTTGCTGCACACGCTGTAAGATATTCCGGCTATATTCAATCAAATCATCGGGTAATGCCTCTTGATGAATCCATATCATTTCAGACACTTTCTCTGGTTCATTGATACGCACGACAGTTTTTTCTGCGTTTGTAATTTTTACGTGAAAATAAAAGTCATAATATACTTGATTATCAGTATTACGATGGGCGACTGCCATAAATCTCAATCGGTCTAAGTTAATCGCCAAACCAGTCTCTTCTAATAATTCACGACGTGCAGCTTGCTTAGCTGTTTCACCGGCTTCGACATGTCCAGAAGCACCCAAATCTAGCCATCCATCCCGATATCCCGTTTTAAGGCGGCGTTGTAATAAATAATGTGCTTCCTCATCTTCAATGACTAAAAAGACGGCACTCTTCGTTAAATATCGCTTTTTCATATTTTTAATCCTTTCACTTGACTTTGTTGGGTTACAATCGTAAACTTACAATATAGATTACAAACGTAAACGGAGGAGTTTTTATGGATAAACCAACAATTTCACCGGCTGAGTGGGAAATTATGCGTGTAGTATGGGCCCATCATCAAGTAACCAGTCGTGAAATCCTTCAAGTATTCCAACACATTTTAGACTGGAAAGAAGGCACGATTAAATCGCTCATTAACCGGTTAATTCAAAAGCAATTACTTATTCAAGATACATCAACGAAGCCGTATCTATATTCTGCTGCGATTAGCGAAGAAGCAGCGATGCAACAAGAGCTAGACGCCATACTCAGTCGCTGTTGCACGAAAGAACGTGGCAAATACATTCACTACCTCTTAGAGCAACAAGCGTTATCAAAAGACGATTGCCAGTTAATTCAACAAACAGCACAAGACAAATCCAATGATGCACCAGAAACCATTGCCTGTCAATGTCGAACTGGGCAATGTACCTGCTGTAAACACCATTAACTTTTTAATAGGGAGAGCATTTTTATGAAACAACAATTTCAAATCGAAGGCATGTATTGTGCCGGATGTGCAGCCAAAATCGAACAAAAATTAAATCAATTAACCGGCGTGAAAGAAGCGGTTGTCAACCTCGTTACCAACTCAGCAACGATTGATTATGATGACAATCAAGTCACTTTTACAACATTTCGTGACACAGTGGACTCACTTGGCTATCAATTAGTCGATAGGGCTGAACCCCATGTAGATAACCCTTCCCACATTCAAAATTATCACATAGAAGGCATGCATTGTGCTAGCTGTGCGGCTAAAATTGAACAAACCATTGGACAAATACCTAATGTACAAAAAGCTGCAGTCAACCTTGTCACTGAGCAATTAACAGTCATCTGGGATGACACTCCAGATGGGTCTGCCATCACAAACGCAGTTGATGCTGTCGGTTATCATGCCACACTCAGCGTTTCACCTCAAGAACAATTCATTATAGCACAACAAAATAAAGAAAAGCAGTTAAAGGAGCGAAAAACTCAACTCATCTATATGCTGCTCTTTACAGTGCCACTCTTTTATTTGACAATGGGGCCGATGATTCATCTGCCGATTCCAACCTGGCTTGACAGTCATCACCATTTATTACGTAATATGGTCGTCCAATTTTTATTAACGACACCAGTGTTATGGTTAGCTCGTGATTTATTTGTTAGCGGCTTTAAAGCATTACGCCATTTATCACCGAATATGGACTCACTAGTCGCTGTCGGTACGACAGCTGCGTATCTACAAGGTATCGGCATGTTAATTTATCATTGGCTGACACCAGCGACATCAACCAGTCATCCTGAATTGTATTTTGAATCGGCAGCCGTAATCTTAACCTTGATGAAATTAGGAAAATATATGGAAGATGTCGCCAAAGGTAAAACCAGTCAAGCTATCAATGAATTGATGGCACTCGCTCCCGATATTGCTTATCGTAAAACAAGTGATGGTAATGTCGAATCCATCCCGCTGTCAATGGTAAATATTGACGACACCTTAATCGTACGTCCTGGCGAGCGTTTAGGTGTGGACGGCATCATCACGCAAGGTCAATCATCCGTTGATGAATCAATGATAACTGGCGAAAGTTTGCCGGTATCTAAAGGAGTCGGAGACACAGTATCCAGTGGTAGTATCAATAAAAATGGTAGTTTCGCTTACCGTGTTACAGCGATTGGTCAAGAAACATTTTTATCAAAAATCATCACTCTAGTTCAAGAAGCCCAAGGATGCAAAGCAGAAATTGCTAAATTAGCAGATAAAATTTCGTTATATTTCGTCCCTACTGTGATGATATTAGCACTGATTAGTAGTATCAGTTGGTATTTCTTTGCAGATGCATCCTTTGAATTTGCACTTAAAATCTTTATCAATGTCTTAATTATCGCCTGTCCATGCGCCCTAGGCTTAGCGACACCGACGGCAATTATGGTTGGTACCGGATTAGCCGCAAAACATGGTATTCTCTTTAAAAATGGTACGGCATTAGAAACCGTGCATAAAGCTACAGCGATTGTATTAGATAAAACAGGTACCATTACAGAAGGTGTTCCAACTGTAATCGATGTCGATTTACACGATACTTTTGATGCAAACACCTTACTACAGCAAGTTGCCGCAATTGAATCCGTGTCCGAGCACCCGTTAGCAGATGCAATTGTGCAATATGTCAAAGACTTAGCTTTAGGCGAACTACCGGCGGTAACTGACTTTAATAGCGTGACTGGGATGGGGATTCAAGGAACGGTTCAAGGCAATACGGTAGCTATTGGTAACGCGAAAATGATGGCGTCGATTTTGACACTGTCAGATGATGCCATGCGCCGTTCTAAACAATTAGCAAAATTAGGAAAAACACCACTATTTATCGCAGTTAATCATCAATTTGCAGGAATTATTAGTGTCAGCGACCCGATAAAAGCTACAAGTAAAGAGGCTATTGAGCAATTGAAGCAGATGAACTTAACTACCTATATGGTCACTGGTGATAATCAACATACTGCCAATGCTATCGCCGCTTCACTGGATTTGGATGGCGTATACAGTGAAGTGATGCCGGCTGATAAAAGTTCGATTGTCAGCTCACTGCAAGAAAACCACACAGTACTAATGGTCGGTGACGGGATTAATGATGCGCCCGCTCTGGCTAAAGCAGAGGTTGGTATTGCGATTGGTTCTGGTACGGATATTGCGATTGAATCGGCTGATGTCGTTTTAATGCATAATCAATTGAAAGATGTCTTAACCGCCATTGAGTTGAGCCATGCCACCATTCGCACGATTAAGCAAAACTTATTTTGGGCATTTGCCTATAATGTGATTGGTATTCCAATAGCGATGGGCTTGGTGTACGCGTTATTTCATGGTCCATTATTAAACCCAATGGTTGCTGCTCTCGCAATGAGTTTTAGCTCAATTTCCGTATTATTGAACTCACTGCGTTTACGCTTCTTTAAACCTCGTAAATAAAGGCAATGTCAATAAGTATCCGGAAATAAATTGCTAAAAAATTTACGTGCCGGCAGTGCACTTACAGCATTAAAGTAAAGTAGAGGTACTCGGTTGAGTGCCTCTACTTTTTTACCTGAATTTCCGAACGCATAATTAGATTAATCGTAATAAATGTTGATTTATCAATATTTATTACATCAACCACTGCGATTATGCGTTAAGTCCAATATAACACATAAAAACCTATTTTTTCTTACGAACATCTTAATATCAACATTTATTTGAAAAGAAACTAATTGTATCCTATGAAATCATTATGACCCCGGGAATTCAATCTCTACTTTTTTAAATCCGCAACACAATTAGGGCTAGCACATGGCTAGCCCTTTCTTCTTCGTCTATCTATTCATTTGACGTGTCATCATCAAAACGACTGTCTTTTTTCTTTAAAAATACAAAGCCTCCTATCGCTGCCATGACACCTAAAATAATGGCACTTAAAGAACGTCCTTCACCTGTAGATGGCAACGCCCCTTTTTTGGCAGTGCTTGTTTCAATTCCTGAACTGGTCACCACCGCCACTTTTTGCTTAGTAGTGACTGCTTGCGTGGTGCTCGCAGCTGTCGTCATTTTCTGCACAGCGCTTGTGGTAGCGGCCGTTGTCGTCGTTGCTGCTTGCGTATTGCTAGTAGACTCCGTTACGGTTGTCGGTACGACTGTGGTTGCTGCTTGACTTGTTTCGGTAGATGCTTGACTCATTTCGCTTGTAGTATCCGTCATCGCTTCGGTCACACTTGTTTGTGTCGTCTCACTTTCAGTCGTTGCCCCTTGTTCATTACCTAACGCATCATTTAACGTTTTAGCTGCTTGTTCATAATCTATCATTTGATGCTCCACTTGCCATACGATTAATAATAGACGTGCTCCATCTAAAGCTGCTAATTGCTCGCTCGTCAAATTGGTATTTTCCAATAATTTATTTTTCGCCGCTGCTAAATCTGTCTCGAACAATTTAGGATAGTTAGCGAACGCTTTTTCATAGGTTGCGTATTGATTGTTTCCTCCTGAAGAAATCGCTTCGCGTTCCCATTGTAGAAAATCTTCATCTGGAATTTGTTCACCAATAGCCGCAGTTAATGGTGTTGAATTGGCAGCTTTTTCGCGTAAGCGATTAGCAACGGTTTGAATTTGTTCTACTTTAAACCGTTCTGGATAAAAAGTAATCAATAAATCACGAATTACTTTCAATGACTCCTCTTTTATATCATCCGGCTTCAAACCAGTATACTTAAAGATATTTTCTAAATCCGCATCACTAATTGTCGATAGTTGCTCTTGCGTCAAATCTGTTTTTTCTAATAATGCTTTGCGATAAGCAGACCAACTACTTTCTCCTTCTGCTGTTGTTTCAGATTCTGAAGTTGTATCGGATTCTGCTGACGTATCGGATTCTGCAACTTTGCCATAATTCAAGTCTAATTTATCAATAAATGATTGTACTGCTGTATGTAAGTCTTCAGGATTTGCTTGAACGGCTTCATTATACGCTGCAATAAGTGCTTTAGGATCAACATTTTTCAATGCATCCGCTGTTAAATCACTATTAGCTTGTACATCGGCTAAGGCTTTTTTGAATTGTTCGTATTCAGTCTTATCTGTGATTAAGCCCAATTGTGGGTAATTTTTTACAATATCATGAAAAACATCTTGCCACGTTAAGTCTTCTGAAGCCGCCTCATAATAGGCCAATAAATCTTCATCTTTTACTTCTTTCAATTGTTTTTCAGTAATGGGTTCTTGCTCTAATAAATTTTTCTTCATCCGCGTCAATAACGCTGCTTGGTCTTCTTGCGCTGATACAGACGTCACTAATTTTGGCACAGCAACGTGTTCTAACGCTGGCATCGTTGCACCGATTAACAACGCACTACTTGATATCATCATTATTCTTTTTAATTTCATCGCATTTCCCACCTTATTTTTAGTTCCCACTCGCTGAAATAATTCTGTTTCAGCGAATTGTCACATGGTTATTCTGGTTCGCTCGGGCAGTCTTGACATCCACTTCAAAAGTCTCCTGCGTGCGATACTCGCACTACGGCGCCTTTCTCCAGTGGTCCGAGTCAAAACACCCGCGCTCACACTATGTATTATTCTGGTTCGCTCGGGCAGCCTTGACGTCCACTTCGCTTAGCTCTTGAAGCGCCCTCGCGCTTCTTCGACCTCTGCTCCAGTGGTTCAAGGCTGAACGCCCTCACTCACACTATGTATTTCTTATGTTTCATTATATCGAGCAAATATGAATATTATTTGAACAAAGGCGACATTTTGTTTTAAGAAATCTAGTGTTTTACTCACAACTCCTACTATGTTTATGGTATGATGTTGATGGATGTTTAGGAGCTGTTTTCTCTCCTAAACAATTATTACTTATGAAGAAAATGGAGGAACTGCATTAATGATTAATGTATCGAATGTAAGTTTACAGTTTCCTGACCGTAAATTATTTGACGAAGTCAATATTACGTTTAACCAAGGAAATTGTTACGGCGTCATTGGAGCAAATGGCGCGGGCAAATCTACCTTTCTAAAAATTTTAGCAGGAGAAATCAATCCTACGACAGGTTCTGTCACTATGGATCCTAATGAGCGTTTAGCGGTCTTAAACCAAAACCACTATGGTTTTGAAGAATATAATGTCATTGAAACAGTAATGATGGGATACAAAGAGCTGTACCACATCATGAAAGAAAAAGACGCTATCTATATGAAAGAAGATTTTTCAGACGAAGATGGTATTCGTGCCGGAGAATTAGAAGGTTTATTTGCTGAGATGGGCGGCTGGGAAGCTGAGTCAGAAGCAAGTAATATGTTACAAGGTTTAGGTATTCCAACAGATATGCATTACTCTCAAATGAGTGACCTGATTGAAGCAGATAAAATCAAAGTCTTATTAGCACAAGCATTATTTGGTAAACCAGATAACTTATTATTAGACGAGCCGACAAACGGTTTGGATGCTCAAGCGATTGATTGGTTAAGTGATTTTATTATCGACTTCCCGAATACAGTTATCGTCGTATCCCATGACCGTCACTTTTTAAATACTGTATGTACACATATGGCAGACGTTGACTTCGGTAAAATTAAAATCTATGTGGGTAACTACGATTTCTGGTTACAATCCAGTCAATT
The DNA here is from genome assembly GCA_016126655.1 of Aerococcaceae bacterium zg-1292. Lineage (GTDB taxonomy): Bacteria > Bacillota > Bacilli > Lactobacillales > Aerococcaceae > Globicatella. The sequence continues at coordinate 2,167,432 of CP065955.1, forward strand.
AGCTGCGAAAATGGCTGCTGACCAAAATGCAAAAAAAGAAGAACAAATCAAAGAACTACAAGCCTTTATCGCTCGTTTCTCAGCGAATGCCTCTAAATCAAAACAAGCAACCTCACGTAAAAAATTATTAGATAAAATTACCTTGGATGATATCCAACCATCCTCACGCCGCTATCCATTTGTCGGCTTTTCACCCGAACGTGAAATTGGTAATGACTTACTTCGAGTTGAAGGCTTATCTAAAACAATTGATGGCGAAAAAGTATTGGATAACATTACTTTCACATTAAACCGTGATGATAAAGTCGCATTTTTAAGCCGTAATGATAATGCTGTAACTGCCTTTTTCGATATTATCATGGGTAAAGAAGAACCTGACTCTGGTACCTTTGAATGGGGAGTGACTACGAGTCAAACTTATTTACCACGAAATTCTGGCGATGAATTCGACGGTGTTGAATTATCCATTGTTGACTGGTTACGTCAATATGCTGCAAAAGAGGAACAAGATAATACTTTCTTACGTAGTTTCTTAGGTCGTATGTTATTTTCTGGCGACGATGTCATGAAACCTGTTAATGTCTTATCCGGAGGCGAGAAAGTTCGTTGCTTATTATCCAAAATGATGTTATCAAAAGCAAATGTCCTTGTCATGGATCAGCCAACCAACCACTTAGACTTAGAGTCTATCACTGCCTTAAACGAAGGCTTAATCAAATTCAAGAGTGCCATCCTCATCGCTTCACATGACTACGAAGTGTTAAATACAACTTGTAACCGTGTCATTGAATTAACACCAACCGGTGCTTTTGACCGCTTGAACACAAAATATGAAGAATATGTTGAAGACAAAGAACTTCAAAAACGTGTAGCAGCAATGTATCCTGAAAACTAACCACCACATTAGTATCAAAATAACCACCAATCATCTATAATAAAGATTCGAGGCTCATAGGCTTCGTTTCATCAGAATGATGATAAAGAATAGAGAATCCAACAATGAGCGCTTTGACACAAACCACTGAAAAAATGGTAAAAGTGAGAGAGAGAGAACTTTATGCCTGCAATCACTAAACCCAAGGTCACAAAGCAGCAAAATGCTTTAGCATTACAAGCTACTTGTGAAGTGGGCGTCATTTCAGCTCAATGGAGCCAGAAAAGGAGAACTTAACAAATAATGGAAGTTTTTGACTATGAAGATATCCAGCTAATCCCTAACAAATGTATCGTTACTAGCCGTTCAGAGTGTGACACAACCGTCACTTTTGGACCACGCACCTTTAAAATCCCTGTTGTGCCTGCGAACATGCAAACGGTAATTAACGAGGAATTAGCGATTTGGTTTGCTGAAAATGATTATTTCTATATTATGCATCGCTTCGATGAAGAAGGACGTATTCCTTTTGTTAAAATGATGCATGAAAAAGGATTGTTTGCATCCATTAGTGTAGGGATTAAGCCTTACGAATATGATTTTATTCGTGCACTAGCCGCTGAACAATTAGTACCGGAATACATTACTATCGATGTGGCACACGGTCACTCTGATGAAGTCATTAAAATGATTCAATTCATCAAACAGCATTTACCTGAATCATTTGTCATTGCCGGTAATGTTGGTACGCCTGAAGGAGTCCGTGAATTGGAATACGCAGGAGCTGACGCAACAAAAGTTGGTGTGGGGCCTGGTCGTGTATGTATTACAAAATTAAAAACCGGATTTGGTACTGGAGGATGGCAATTAGCAGCTATTCGTTTATGTGCTAAGGCTGCTAGAAAACCAATTATCGCTGATGGTGGTATCCGTCATAATGGTGATATCGCTAAATCCATCCGTTTTGGTGCCTCAATGGTCATGATTGGCTCATTGCTGGCTGCTCATGAAGAAAGTCCTGGTATCACTCGTAAAGTGGATGGTAAGGTTTATAAAGAGTATTTTGGTAGTGCCTCTGAATTTCAAAAAGGTGAACGTAAAAACGTCGAAGGAAAAATTGAATTGATTCCGACACGTGGTCATCTAAGTGATACCCTACGCGAAATGCAGCAAGATTTGCAATCATCGATTTCCTATGCTGGCGGAAAAGATTTAGATGCTATTCGCAAGGTTGATTATGTTATCGTGCGTAACACTGTGTATAATGGGGACCGGTAAAAGATTCAGTCTAACGTAAAAGCACCTGTTTTGACCAAAACAGGTGCTTTTATTTGTAGAATAATTACTACTTTAAGTGCTTTTTCTGTCTTATAGTTTTTTTATGACATTTATAAGAATAACAACATCTCCGGGAGATGAGGTCTGCTACAACATTTAGTGGGACACAAACGTTTTTGTCCTATCAATCAACTACAAGCACAATACATCATCAAACTTGTGTTTATTTTCTTCATATAAATGATGCGTCACCATAATAACTGTCGCGTCTTTATCGTCTAATAACATATTTTCAATCATGATGGCTGATTCTTTATCTAAATTCGCTGTCATTTCATCCAGCAAATAAATCTTATGCTGGTTAAGCATAATTCTAGCAACAGCAATCCGTTGTTTCTGCCCGCCGGACAGATTTTGTCCATTTTCTTCAATCATCTGATTTAATGACGCAAATGCATTGATTCGTAGTTTTGATGCTATCGTATCAAGCATACCCGGCTCAATATTACGCCACAGAGTGATATTATCTTTTAATGTATCGTTAAATATGTGCGGTTGTTGCGCGATATAACTAAAAATATATCTTAAATTATTCGTGTCAGAAACTCGCTGATTATCTACGATAATGCTGCCTTCAAAATCATTGATACGTCCAGAAATAATGTTTAATAAGGTGGATTTACCTGCCCCACTTTCTCCTATAACAGCATACTTTTTACTTTTTTCAAACGTAAAGTTAATATCCTTTAATATATCTTTACCATCAAAAGCATAATGAATATTTTCAAGCTGAATCGAAGTTTTGAATGGAATATCTCGAAAATGTTCAACTTGCCTCAGTTCAAATGCCTGATATTTAGAAAAGTATACATCGACAGTTTTGTAGAGCATTAAATTTTGACTCCCTTGTGATACTGCATTAAATATTGTTGATGCCAAATTACCTGTAGAACTCAATGCTCCAATTGTTACAACATTTAAATAAGCTAATACTCCGGTTGCTGTTACAATGGCTACTTGACTAACGATATTAACAAACCCAATGAAGCCTTCAGCATATTTTGTCGACTGAACATATTTTACTTTCTCATCCTTTAATTGAAACGATGCATCATTAATGTTTCGTTTCATTCGATTAAAAATATTAAAACTATAAAAAGTTTCGTATCCAGCGATGGTATCTTGAATTTTAGAGATAAATGCTTCGTTAGCAACAGCGAGTTGTTCTGTAGCCTGATTCATCTTTTTTTCAAAAAACGAAGGGAATTTTAACATTAATCCCATTAAAAGAAAAGTAACGAGCAAGAGCGAATAATGATAGGTTACGAGCGCCACAATCGATAACCCTACAGAAAACAGATTGCTCCAGAATTCAAAATACTGTCTAAGTCCATTTGCTTCAATTTGTTGAATATCATTATTTAACCAAGAAATATAGGTCCCTTCATTATTTGATTTAACATTTTGAAATGAAGCAACTGATAACTTATTCGCAATATACTCTCTAATATCACTGGAAATTAACTGAATAACTTTTTCTTCATAGGCAGAGGCAAAATAATTAATAATAAACAGTATGGCCCACATTATTAAACTTATTCCATTCCATAGAATGAATTGGTTGATATCACCTTTTCTGAACCTCCCACGACTAAAGTCACACTTAACTAAAACGTAGTTTCCTCTTGTCTGTTATACAAGATATCGAAGAAGTCACCCTTAGATGATATGACTGCGATAACCGAATGAATCGGTTCATGATGAATAAACCAGGTATCGGCTCTCTTTAGATTTTCCTAATATCGCGTCGATTCTCACAGAACAAGAGTCAATTGTAACAACCTGAGCTACATACATTCTTAACTGATGTAATGTTACTAACGTTTGTTCTGTTCTTACTAGAACATGATGAACTTTTTCCCAAAGCTCCAACCTTGCCTTCTCAGACAATTTTTTTATCATTGCTCCAATAAAATATTGCACACCAATGTTATACCTTGCATTTAAGTCTGCATGGGTTTTTTCCCTTTTGAAAACACACAACGATTTATAGCATTTTTCCAATGATATCTGTAAGAATTATTCTACATTTTTTAATCGTATTTGGAGGTTGTTGTTCACTAGCGGATGCTACGCCACTAGCAGTTCTCTGATGAACTTCTTACACTTTCATGTAAGCACAGACTATATCTTATCCATACCACTTCATTAAGTGGGTTAGGCGAAACCACTTCGAGCCGCTTGACTCTACTTCCCTCACGAGGAATAGTCGTTGAACCTTCTCCTGTTTGGAGTTTGGCTGCTGATTACCGATTATTTAGTACTTAGGATTTAACCTTATACCATCTATTTAATTTTTTCTGCTTTCGCCACTTTCACGCTTAACCTTATTTCATGTTTACGTTTTAGTTTAAATAGCTTTACGGCTTTTCAGCAATTCAGTTTCTTTGTTGCACAGGTCATCTCGTTCTTCCTGTTTCTACATACTCGTTTCCAAGTATACTGACTGTACGTTTTCGGAACTATTTTGGTTCGCTTGGGCTGTCTGGACGGCCACTTCAAAAACTTCCTCTGTGTGCTCCTCACACACATCAGTTTTTTCCAATAGTTCGAAGCATAGCGTCCGCGCTCACACCTTGCTTTGTTCCGATGAGTGCTTCTCTTGACTAAAGTCATAAATATGCGCTCTATTGTTCAATCAATGCATCCGTTGAAATTGTATGAATGACCGCCGAAATCGTTTGAATGCACGCGATAATAAACGTTAATAATAAGACAAAAAAATTTTGTTTTCGGTATCGTTTGATAAATGCTTGAATCATTTAATTTCCTCCTGCTCAATCCATACACTTAATTGCGGAAATCTTTTCTTAAGCTTGATTAACCGTACTACTTGCTCCTGGTCACTCATTTTTTCAAATTGTTCCAATTTTTTGATAAGTTTCTTAATTAATTTAAACATTGCTTCTCTCCTCCATATTCCGGTTCCAATGGGCTGTCTCACGTTCACTTCACAAAGTTTTCGGAGTGCTTACGCATTTCTAATTCTTCTGCTCCAATGGTCCCAAGCTAAACACCTTCGCTTATACTATGTTCTATTCTGTTAACTTTTTCTAAAACATAATGTAATCCTGCCATTCCGTATTCGAATGAATCATCTTCGATTATTTTTGATGCAATATATAATTTTTCATGAGCCGAACGTAGATAGTCAAATTGTCCTGTTAAAATGTATCCATCAATCAGAACATCAGCAATTCCAACTAAACCATTGATATAACCGAATGACTGAGTAAAATTCCTGTCAATAGCGCTCAACATTTTGTTTACCAGACTTACAAATTTAGGTTCTTCGTCATATTTTAGAAAAATCGTAAGTATTTTTACAAAACCTGCTGTCTGTGTCATAAACGGCGATTTAATCTCGTTAAAATCTCTTACTAATCCATCTTCATCTACATGTTTATTTATAAACAAATGAATTTGTCTTTTAGCCATATCGAGATAGTAACTGTTTTCTAATGCTTCAAACAAAAATATATTAATTAATATCTCTTCTATCAGTCCTCCGCATAGCGATACCGATTCACTGTCTTTCTTCCACGACATTAAGAAACTATTTATATTTGCGTAATTTTTTTCGCTTATGTGTTTCTTGAGGGTGGAATACATTGAGTTTTGAATATATGTATCCTTTAAAAAATCTATATTGTCAATATATACTTTTCGGGATAAAATATAGAAAATGATTACTATATGAAACAGGAGTATTATAATGAATAATTTAGGTTTCTACTTTAGAACTATTCGAGAAAGTAAAAATATCAGCATCTCTTCTCTTGCGGATGAATATATCTCAAAAGGAATGATATCCAAATTTGAGCGAGAAGAATCTGATATTAGTACCACTCGATTTTTCCACTTACTAGAAAAAATCAAAATATCTCCTAATGAATATTTTTTCCTAAAAAATCAATATAAATCGGATGATTTTGAAGAAATATTAACTACTATCCAACAATGTGTATTATCTGGAAATACAAAGAAACTAGTTCTTTTACTAGACAAAGAAAACACAGCCTTCACATTACATGAAAATAAATTTCACAAATTAAATTGCATTATGATTAAAGCTGTACTAAAAGAAATAAGTGCTAATCAATATCAGCTTGATTCTGAGGAAATAGAATTTATTATAGACTACTTATTTAGATGTGAAAACTGGTATCATTACGAAATGATTTTGTATGCGAATAGTATGGGAGCGTTGCCCATAGAATCAATCATAGCTTTTTCAAAAAATATACCACAAAAGATAATGCTAATGAAAAACTCGGGCAAGATGCTAGAAATCGGATTCAATGTTATTCTCAACACCTTGGGCCTATGTATAAAAAACAATTATAAAGATGCTGCTCACTATTTTTTAAGCAGTTTAGATAATTTAACGATGCCAGAAGTAATGTTGTTTGAACATACTTTATTACGTCTATATAAAGGTGCTTTCTTAAAAAAATTCGCTATTGATATAACTGAAGGAGATAAATTAATCACTGACTCTTTATTAGTCTTTCAATTAACCCAGTGCACCGAGCTATATGATATATTTTTCAATACCGTTAATGAGATGCTTGTTTAATATTCGAAACATAAGGTAGATATTTTTTGTTTTGTATTAGAATAAAGTCATACAAAACAAAGGAGGGATATTAATGAATTACGTTTTGGATTTACAAAAGAAAATTGAAAGTTCATCATCAATTATTGTAATTAGCTGGAAATGTAACATTAAACCATAATGTAGCGAATGGGTACAATAAATAAAAATAAACGTTGATAATTCAACTTTTATCCTAAGTATTCTATTTAGGGGTTTGAAAATTTGAAATTTTAGTGTTTATTAATAGAAAAAACGGACGCAAGAACGTCCGTTTTTTCTATTAATTTTTCCCATTCAACAAAACACCACGATAAAACTTTCGCCATTGTTTAGCAACTGCTTCATTGGCATAATATTCTCGCGCTTGCCGTGATTTTGCTTGATAGCTTTGTAGAAGTTCAAGAGACTGCGATAATGCGACCAAGCGCTCACTCATCGCCTCCACACCGTCGGCTAATAACGCATAGTCTTGAATAATTGGTCGATATAAGTCCAATTCTCTGACCACTACTGGCGTGCCGCAATTAAATGCTTCTAAAATACTCATCGGGAACAACTCATTGTACGACGGCAATAAAAATACATCCGCCATATTATAATAATCATTCAATAATTCTCGGTCAATAATCCCCGTAAATTTTAAGTTTTTCGGCGGGTTATCGTATATTTTTTGATATTTTTCATAACCATCCGTCATTTGCCCAAATGAAAAGCCGCCCGCCCATACAAATGTAAATTCTGAGTGTTTTTCTGCCAAATGAACAAAATCATCAATCCCTTTACGTTTTTGAATTTGCCCAACACCTAATACAATAAATTCGTTCGGTCGAAAACCATATTTCGCTCGTAGTCCCGGTTCATTTTTTTCATAAAACCGTTCCATCGATACCGAATTGGGGATATAGTGAATTTTTTCTGCTGGGATATCATAACGTTTTAGCTCTTCACCAAAAACCGGATTGACAACCACTAAATAATCCATCCGCTTATAAAACGATAATACGTATTTTCCTAATATTTTTTGGATGAGTGACGGCAACTTAATACTACCTTCCAATGTATCTGGTAAAAAATGCACATACCCTACTTTCACACCACGTCTTTTGGACAAAAAAGTCGATAAATAATAAGGAAAATTAATCGTATGGTAGTGTGAAATATCACTCGGCTGATAATCATTAATCGCAATCTCAATCTCATCCGCACAATATTTTTTCAATATTTCAATCTGTTCACGGTACGCACTTCCTACACCTTGCCCCTTAACGGATTCTGCTTGAGAAAACATCGTAATTTTCATGAATACCAACACCTCACTTATAAATTATACATACTAACAATGGTAGGCACTAAAAATTTAGAACACTATTCTGTTCAATTGGTAGTACTATTTTCTATTATAACGAATTTTAGGCATAATGAAAAGGAGTGGACAATTATTTATCCACTCCCTTTTCTAGTGATTCGTCGTTCTTATTTTGGTTATTTTGGTTCGCTTGGATTGACTTGACATCCACTTCGTAAGTTTTTTGTCCATTGACTCGCAGTCACAACACTTTTTAATCCGGCTCGTTCGGACTGCCTGGACGTCCACTTCACAAAAATGCTCTGAGTACTAGCGTACTCCTGCGCTTTTTGCTCCAGTGGTTCAAGGCAGAACGTCCTCTCTCGCACTTTGCTTTCTAGTGATTCAAGTCAGAACATCCGCACTCACACTATGGTTACAAAGTGCTGCACTCAATTATTTTTCAAACGCATCTAAATATGTCTTCACAATATTATCAACCGTAAAGCCATACTCAGCTACAACGGCATCGCCATTACCTGAAGCACCAAAGCGGTCAATACCTACTGATACACCGTCCAAACCGACATATTTGCCCCAACCGAAGGTTGAGCCCATCTCAATAGATACACGGTTACGTACAGCACTTGGCAAGACACTTTCTTTATACGCTGCATCTTGCTCGTCAAATAAATTCATTGCCGGCATGGATACAACCGAAACATCCACACCTTTTTCACGTAACACTACTTGTGCTTCCATCGCTAACGCCACTTCGGAACCACTTGCCATTATGATACCCGCAGGCTCTGCTCCTTGAGACGCAGAAATCACATAACCACCTTTACGCACACCCGCTTCTAATGTCTTTAAATCAACGGATAAGACTGGTAAATTTTGACGGGTTAACACTAACATGGTCGGACGGTCTGTTGACTCCATCGCCACTTTCCATGCTGCATACGTCTCGTTTTCATCCGCTGGACGCATCACATTTAAATTCGGTAACGCTCTAAAGGCTGCTAATTGTTCAATCGGTTCATGTGTTGGACCATCTTCACCGACTGCAATCGAATCATGCGTCATAACATATGTCACCGGAATGTGTGATAATGCCGCTAAACGGACTGCTGCTTTTAAATAATCCGTAAAGACGAAGAATGTTCCGCCATAAACACGTGAACCTCCATGTAATTGTACACCATTCATTATCGCTGCCATCGCAAACTCACGAACACCAAACCAAATGTTACGACCACTACGATTATCCGGCATAAATGCTGTTTCTTTCGTTACCATTGTTTTATTAGACCCTGATAAGTCAGCTGAGCCGCCCCAGAAATAAGGTACTGCTTCAGACAATGCTTGAATCGCCCGACCGCTTGAGTTACGGCTCGCATCTACTTTTGCATCTGCTGACACATAATGTAAAGCATCCTTATACGCTTCTGGCAACTCACCTGAGAATGCTGCTAATAACATAGCTGCTTTTTCAGGATGTTTTGCTTGGTAATCTTCAAACACTTCATTCCAAGCTTCATATGCTTTCAAGCCACGGTCTTTAACTTTTTCATCAAAATCTGCCTGAGCTTCTGCTGGCACGGTAAACGCAGGATGTTCCCAGCCATAATATGTTTTAGTTGTGCCCCATGCTTCTTGCCCTAAAGGCGCACCATGTACAGCCGAAGTCCCTTGTTTAGGTGACCCATAACCAATCACTGTTTTAATTTCAATCAAGGTTGGTTGGCTTGTATGAGCTTTTGCCTCCGCAATCGCTTCAGAAATTGCAGCCACATCATTGCCGTCTTCGACACGTAAATAATGCCAGTTTTGCGACTCAAAGCGTTGTTGAATATTTTCATTAAAGGCCATATTCAAGTCACCATCTAATGAAATATCATTACTATCGTATAAAACTACTAATTTACCTAATTGTTGACGTCCAGCAAATGACAATGCCTCGTACGCCACACCTTCCATTAAGTCGCCATCACCAACTAATGTATATGTATAGTGGTCAATAACCTTGTGTTCATCGGTATTATATTGTGCTGCTAAATGTGCTTCAGCCAAAGCCATGCCGACTGCTTGCGCAACCCCTTGACCTAATGGACCTGTCGTCGCTTCTACACCATCAGTATACCCAGCTTCCGGATGTCCTGGTGTTTTACTATTTAATTGACGGAATTGTTTTAAATCTTCTATACTAACATCAAAGCCCGATACGTGTAATAAACTATACAATAACGCAGAACCATGTCCCGCTGATAAAATAAATCGGTCACGGTTCATCCATTTTGATTGTGTCGGTGTCACACGTAAATGTTCGCTCCATAACGCATATGCCATCGGCGCTGCTCCTAACGGTAAGCCAGGATGACCAGAATTGGCTGCTTCGATTTGATCGACACTTAACGCACGTAATGTATTGATTGATAATGTTTGAGTTGTCATAGTATCCTCCTCGTAATAATTAATTTTCTTACCGCTTTCAATTATACCATCTATCAATATTATTAATCAAATACTGGTCGCCAATTTTCACCTTGTTTCTTCGCTTCAAACGCCATATGAATTTGTTCCAACGATGTTTTACGCTCCATCAGCGGCGGAATGTCTGTCTCTGCAAAAAAACCACATGCCATGGTTTCAGCATTCATTTGAAACTCGCCTGAAATATATTGACATTCCACAAAAATTTTCAAAATAGTAAATGGATTAAGTCCTGGATTATGCGTATTGCGGTCATGTATAAAAAGCAAGCGTCCTACCGCGACTTTCGCTCCCGCTTCTTCCAACACTTCTTTTTGGATATTTGACGAAATCGTTTGTGTCACATCCATCCAACCACCAGGTAAAGCCCACAAACCATCACTTTCTTGAACCAACATCAGTTTATCCTCATGCCAAACAACAGCCCGTGTATCCACTTTTGGCGTCTGATATCCTTTTTCCATTAGGTATAATTCAGCAATTTTATCTACTGGTGAATCCGAGGCTTGTGCTAACATTTCAAAAGCAATTTCTTTAATCCGCTCAAAACGTTCTTTATCAAAAACATCCTGTGTAAAGTGCAATCCTGTTTCAGCAAGCGCCTGTAATTCACGTGCCCATTCTAATACATCCATGTTAATCACCTCGATACTTCTTCATCAATTCCGCAAAGATTTCAGCTGATGTCGGTGGTGTATATGTAATCGCATTAGCACCGGCTTTAATCGTCATTTTAATTTGTTCAGCTGTCGGGCCCCCTGTCGCAATAATGGGAAACTCCTCTCCAATTTCACTACGAATATGAGCAACTAATTCAGCCGTACGCGCACCACCAGATACATTTAACATCGTTGCGCCCGCCTTAATTTTGCCAAGAAAATCATCTTTAAAGCTCGAGACTGTTGCGATAAGAGGAATATCAATGTTTATACTAATTTCTTTAATGACACTATTTTCCATCGGAGCATTGACAACGACGCCATAAGCACCCATTTGCTCGGCTTGAATCGCTAAATACACACTGCGACTGCCCGTAGTGGTCCCACCACCGACCCCTACAAACACTGGTACCGATGCGATGCTGACAATCGACTGCATAATGGTCGCTAAAGGTGTAAATGGATAAACGGCAATAATCGATTGCGCATTTGAGTTACGAATAATCGCTACATCAGTAGAAAACAATAGCGACTTGATTCGTTTACCAAATATTTCAATACCTGAAGCCTCATAAATTTCTTTAGGCACTTCAACGATACGATTTCTTAATTTTGACTCAAACTTAGGAGCTGTTTTTCTACCAACCATTGGTTTAATATCACTGAAGACCAATACCGATTGATTATTTTCATCCACTTCAGTATGAATGGACTCATAACCTCTTACATTAAAATCAGTAATATTGCGTTCTAAATCATTATAGTCCATATTGACACCTCGTTTCTAAAATTTATGACTTAAGTATACGGTTAATCCCCTTAAAAAGCAAAAAAAGCCAAGCAGTTGCTCGACCATTCAAAGCCATTTGCCGGGATCGAACCGGCGACCTCTTCCTTACCATGGAAGCGCTCTACCTACTGAGCTAAAACGGCACCTATACAAAAAACACTCCGCAAGTAGGGCTCGAACCTACGACATCATGATTAACAGTCATGCGCTCTGCCAGCTGAGCTATTGCGGAATGACTTCAACGACTTCTCCTGCATGGCAACGTCCTACTCTCACAGGACCAAAGGTCCAACTACCATCGGCGCTAAGAAGCTTAACTGCTGTGTTCGGCATGGGTACAGGTGTGTCCTTCTTGCCATCGTCACCACACAGAGAATCGTCTCGTCTTGTTGAATAAACTTTCTCAAGCTCACTCAAAACTGAATAACCCTAACTTTCCCTCAAAATCTCTTGGTTAAGTCCTCGACCGATTAGTACTAGTCCGCTCCATGTATCGCTACACTTCCACTTCTAGCCTATCTACCTGTTCGTCTTTCAGGGGTCTTACTTCCAAAGAATGGGAAATCTCATCTTGAAGCTGGCTTCGCGCTTAGATGCTTTCAGCGCTTATCCGTCCGCACATAGCTACCCAGCGATGCTCCTGGCGGAACAACTGGTACACCAGCGGTGCGTCCATCCCGGTCCTCTCGTACTAAGGATAGCTCTTCTCAAATTTCCTACGCCCGCGACGGATAGGGACCGAACTGTCTCACGACGTTCTGAACCCAGCTCGCGTACCGCTTTAATGGGCGAACAGCCCAACCCTTGGGACCGACTTCAGCCCCAGGATGCGATGAGCCGACATCGAGGTGCCAAACCTCCCCGTCGATGTGAACTCTTGGGGGAGATAAGCCTGTTATCCCCAGGGTAGCTTTTATCCGTTGAGCGATGGCCCTTCCATACGGTACCACCGGATCACTAAGCCCGACTTTCGTCCCTGCTCGACCTGTCCGTCTCGCAGTCAAGCTCCCTTCTGCCTTTGCACTCTGCGAATGATTTCCAACCATTCTGAGGGAACCTTTGGGCGCCTCCGTTACTCTTTAGGAGGCGACCGCCCCAGTCAAACTGTCCACCTGACACTGTCTCCCGTGTTCCTCACACGCGGGTTAGAGGGTCCATGTCACAAGGGTAGTATCCCACCAGCGCCTCCTCGTAAACTGGCGTTCACGATTCCTTAGCTCCTACCTATCCTGTACATGCCACACAAACACTCAATATCAAGTTACAGTAAAGCTCCATGGGGTCTTTCCGTCCTGTCGCGGGTAACCTGCATCTTCACAGGTACTATAATTTCACCGAGTCTCTCGTTGAGACAGTGCCCAGATCGTTACGCCTTTCGTGCGGGTCGGAACTTACCCGACAAGGAATTTCGCTACCTTAGGACCGTTATAGTTACGGCCGCCGTTTACTGGGGCTTCAATTCAAAGCTTCAGATTGCTCTTAACCTCTCCTCTTAACCTTCCAGCACCGGGCAGGCGTCAGCCCCTATACGTCATCTTTCGATTTGGCAGAGACCTGTGTTTTTGATAAACAGTCGCCTGGGCCTATTCACTGCGGCTGATCGTTAAATCAGCACCCCTTCTCCCGAAGTTACGGGGTCATTTTGCCGAGTTCCTTAACGAGAGTTCTCTCGATCACCTGAGTGTTCTCCACTCGACTACCTGTGTCGGTTTGCGGTACGGGTTGGTTGTATCTCACTAGAAGCTTTTCTCGACAGTTTGATTATCCACCTTCGCTACTTTAGTTCGCTACGCTTAACAACTCACCCTCTAGATAATAGCATTTGACTCTTATCAAGACTTGTTGCTTGCACATCCTCTTCCATCCGGATGCGTGGAATCGCCTCCTGTGTCCCTCCTTCGTTCAATCGATACTTACCAAGTACAGGAATCTCTACCTGTTGTCCATCGCATACGCCTATCGGCTTTTGCTTAGGTCCCGACTTACCCAGGGCGGACGAGCCTTCCCCTGGAAACCTTAGTCTTTCGGTGGACGGGATTCTCACCCGTCTTGCGCTACTCATACCGGCATTCTCACTTCTATTCGCTCCACCACTCCTTACGGTATGACTTCTCCGCGAATAGAACGCTCTCCTACCACTCTAGCTACTCGCTAGAATCCACAGCTTCGGTGTATTGTTTAGCCCCGGTACATTTTCGGCGCGGAGTCACTCGACTAGTGAGCTATTACGCACTCTTTAAATGATGGCTGCTTCTAAGCCAACATCCTAGCTGTCTGTGCAACTCCACATCCTTTTCCACTTAACAATTACTTGGGGACCTTAGCTGGTGGTCTGGGCTGTTTCCCTTTCGACTACGGATCTTATCACTCGCAGTCTGACTCCCAGAGATGAGTGCATGGCATTCGGAGTTTATCTGAATTCGGTAAAGCTTGCGCCCCCCTAGTCCAAACAGTGCTCTACCTCCTTGACTCTTACTCTGAGGCTATACCTAAATATATTTCGGAGAGAACCAGCTATCTCCAAGTTCGATTGGAATTTCTCCGCTACCCACAAGTCATCCAAACACTTTTCAACGTGTCCTGGTTCGGTCCTCCAGTGCGTCTTACCGCACCTTCAACCTGCTCATGGGTAGGTCACTTGGTTTCGGGTCGACGACAACGTACTCTCGCCCTATTAAGACTCGCTTTCGCTTCGGCTCCGCTTCTTCAGCTTAACCTCGCACGTTATCGTCACTCGCCGGTCCATTCTACAAAAGGTACGCCATCACCCCTTAACGGGCTCTGACTACTTGTAAGCACACGGTTTCAGGTACTCTTTCACTCCCCTCCCGGGGTCCTTTTCACCTTTCCCTCACGGTACTGGTTCACTATCGGTCACTAGGGAGTATTTAGCCTTGCCAGATGGTCCTGGCGGATTCCGACGGGATTCCTCGTGTCCCGCCGTACTCAGGATGCTGCTAGAGGTGTTATCGATTTCGAATACGAGGCTCTCACTCTCTTCGGCTGGCCTTCCCATGCCATTCTTCTATC